>NZ_JBJQMC010000033.1:0-36573 GCF_046486085.1 Escherichia sp. WS568 | reverse complement strand
CACGGCTGGGACGGAAGTCGCTGTCGTTCTCAAAATCGGTGGAGCTGCATGACAAAGTCATCGGGCATTATCTGAACATAAAACACTATCAATAAGTTGGAGTCATTACCGGTTACGAGTAGTGGCATCTGGATTTGATGTGTGTAACATTAATGAGTCGTTAATATTAGCTAGAGTTGGTGATAATATGTTGGCTAGGCGAAAAGGGCTGAGGTATATAAAAAGTGAATTCCAACTTTATCGGCTAAAAGTTAAACTTGGTTTGCAGTCACATATATCTGGATTCTGCATTTTGTTAGTAAGAAGCATTCCGCGATTACTCCCTCTAAAGGTCTTAAAAATTATTTACCAATATATTCGGAAGTAATTATATAATAATTCTGAAGATTGCACTCTTATTTTTTCTTAGTTGTATCTTTGTATGTTAACATTACGTTTAAACCGAACCGCTAAGACGGTAATTTCGTGACAGGAGTAAACAATGTCAAAGCAACAGATCGGCGTAATCGGTATGGCAGTGATGGGGCGCAACCTTGCGCTCAACATCGAAAGCCGTGGTTATACCGTCTCTATTTTCAACCGTTCCCGTGAAAAGACGGAAGAAGTGATTGCCGAAAATCCAGGCAAGAAACTGGTTCCTTACTATACGGTGAAAGAGTTTGTTGAATCTCTGGAAACGCCTCGTCGCATCCTGTTAATGGTGAAAGCAGGTGCTGGCACGGATGCTGCTATTGATTCCATCAAGCCGTACCTCGATAAAGGTGACATCATCATTGATGGTGGTAATACATTCTTCCAGGACACCATTCGCCGTAACCGTGAGCTTTCTGCCGAAGGCTTTAACTTCATCGGTACCGGTGTTTCCGGTGGTGAAGAGGGCGCGCTGAAAGGGCCTTCCATCATGCCTGGTGGGCAGAAAGAAGCCTATGAACTGGTTGCGCCGATCCTGACCAAAATCGCAGCCGTTGCTGAAGATGGCGAACCGTGCGTTACCTATATTGGTACCGATGGCGCAGGTCACTATGTGAAGATGGTTCACAACGGTATTGAATATGGCGATATGCAGCTGATTGCTGAAGCCTATTCTCTGCTTAAAGGTGGCCTGAACCTCACTAACGAAGAACTGGCGCAGACCTTTACCGAGTGGAATAACGGTGAACTGAGCAGCTACCTGATTGACATCACTAAAGACATCTTCACTAAAAAAGATGAAGACGGTAACTACCTGGTTGATGTGATTCTGGATGAAGCGGCTAACAAAGGTACCGGTAAATGGACCAGCCAGAGCGCGCTGGATCTCGGTGAACCGCTGTCGCTGATTACCGAGTCTGTGTTTGCACGTTATATCTCTTCTCTGAAAGATCAGCGTGTTGCCGCATCTAAAGTTCTCTCTGGCCCGCAAGCGCAGCCAGCAGGCGATAAAGATGAGTTCATCGAAAAAGTTCGCCGTGCACTGTATCTGGGCAAAATCGTTTCTTACGCTCAGGGCTTCTCTCAACTGCGTGCGGCGTCTGAAGAGTACAACTGGGATCTGGACTACGGCGAAATCGCGAAGATTTTCCGTGCTGGCTGCATCATCCGTGCGCAGTTCCTGCAGAAAATCACCGATGCTTATGCCGAAAATCCGCAGATCGCTAACCTGCTGCTGGCTCCGTACTTCAAGCAAATCGCCGATGACTACCAGCAGGCGCTGCGCGATGTCGTCGCTTACGCGGTACAGAACGGTATCCCGGTTCCGACCTTCGCCGCTGCGGTTGCCTATTATGACAGCTACCGCGCCGCTGTTCTGCCTGCGAACCTGATCCAGGCACAGCGTGACTATTTCGGTGCGCATACTTATAAGCGCATTGATAAAGAAGGTGTGTTCCATACCGAATGGCTGGATTAATCTGATTTAATCAACAATAAAATTGAGGCCCGGCGTATATTATGCCGGGTTTTTTTTACCAATTATCTTATAGACTAAATTTCACTGCTTAATATTAACTTAATAAATATCAGCTATTCTTATAAAGAAATTCTGAATTGTTTTTCGTTGCGTTGACCATCTTACAACGTAGCGTTAAAACTTTTAACTCTTATCAGGATGCTAAAAACATCATGATTCACAGTTAAGTTAATTCTGAGAGCATGAAATGAAAATCACCATTTCCGGTACTGGCTATGTCGGCTTGTCAAACGGGCTTCTAATCGCACAAAATCATGAGGTTGTGGCATTAGATATTTTACCGTCACGCGTTGCTATGCTGAATGATCGGATATCTCCTATTGTTGATAAGGAAATTCAGCAGTTTTTGCAATCAGATAAAATACACTTTAATGCCACATTAGATAAAAATGAAGCCTACCGGGATGCTGATTATGTCATCATCGCCACTCCAACCGACTATGATCCTAAAACTAATTATTTCAATACATCCAGTGTAGAATCAGTAATTAAAGACGTAGTTGAGATAAATCCTTATGCGGTTATGGTGATCAAATCAACGGTTCCCGTTGGTTTTACCGCAGCGATGCATAAGAAATATCGCACTGAAAATATTATATTCTCCCCGGAATTTCTCCGTGAGGGTAAAGCCCTTTACGATAATCTCCATCCTTCACGTATTGTCATCGGTGAGCGTTCAGAACGCGCAGAACGTTTTGCTGCTCTGTTACAGGAAGGAGCGATTAAGCAAAATATCCCGACCCTGTTTACCGACTCCACTGAAGCAGAAGCGATTAAACTTTTTGCAAACACCTACCTGGCGATGCGCGTGGCGTACTTTAACGAACTGGATAGCTATGCAGAAAGTTTAGGTCTGAATACTCGCCAGATTATCGAAGGCGTTTGTCTCGATCCGCGTATTGGCAACCATTACAACAACCCGTCGTTTGGCTATGGTGGTTATTGTCTGCCGAAAGATACCAAGCAGTTACTGGCGAACTACCAGTCTGTGCCGAATAACCTGATCTCGGCAATTGTCGATGCTAACCGCACACGTAAAGACTTTATTGCCGATGCCATTTTGTCACGCAAACCGCAAGTGGTGGGTATTTATCGTCTGATTATGAAGAGCGGGTCAGATAACTTCCGTGCGTCTTCCATTCAGGGGATTATGAAACGTATCAAGGCGAAAGGCGTTGAAGTGATCATCTACGAACCGGTGATGAAAGAAGATTCATTCTTCAACTCTCGCCTGGAACGTGATCTCGCCACTTTCAAACAACAAGCCGATGTCATTATTTCCAACCGTATGGCAGAAGAGCTTAAAGATGTGGCAGATAAGGTCTACACCCGCGATCTCTTTGGCAGCGACTAACATCCTGTTATCAGGGCTATTTACGCCCTGATTGTCTTTTGTTACTTGCGTAACAATTCATTATTTTTATCAATTATCCTATAGCATTCATGAGGATTATCGCTAAACTATGCGGACTTGGAAATTTCCGTCAGTTAGGGTAATGATGAGAGTAGAAAATAATAATGTTTCTGGGCAAAACCATGACCCGGAACAGATTGATTTGATTGATTTACTAGTGCAGTTGTGGCGTGGCAAGATGACAATCATCATTTCCGTCATTGTGGCTATTGCCCTGGCTATTGGATATTTGGCAGTAGCGAAGGAGAAATGGACGTCAACAGCAATTATCACTCAGCCCGATGTGGGGCAAATTGCTGGCTATAACAATGCCATGAATGTTATCTATGGTCAGGCTGCACCGAAAGTATCGGATTTGCAGGAGACGTTAATTGGTCGCTTCAGTTCTGCCTTCTCTGCATTAGCAGAAACGCTGGATAATCAGGAAGAACCAGAAAAACTTACCATCGAACCTTCTGTTAAGAACCAGCAATTACCATTGACTGTTTCTTATGTTGGGCAAACTGCAGAGGGCGCACAAATGAAGTTGGCCCAATACATTCAGCAAGTTGACGATAAAGTGAATCAAGAGTTAGAAAAGGATCTCAAGGACAACATTGCTCTGGGACGGAAAAACTTGCAGGACTCTTTAAGAACGCAGGAAGTGGTTGCGCAGGAGCAGAAAGATCTGCGTATCCGTCAGATTCAGGAAGCGTTGCAGTATGCGAATCAGGCGCAGGTGACAAAACCGCAGATTCAACAGACTGGCGAAGATATCACACAAGATACGTTGTTCCTTTTGGGGAGCGAAGCGCTGGAGTCGATGATTAAGCATGAGGCGACCCGTCCGTTGGTGTTCTCACCAAACTACTATCAGACTCGTCAAAACCTGCTTGATATCGAAAGCTTAAAGGTTGATGATCTTGATATTCATGCTTACCGCTATGTAATGAAACCGACGTTACCTATTCGTCGTGATAGCCCGAAAAAGGCAATTACCTTGATTCTGGCGGTGCTGCTGGGTGGCATGGTTGGCGCGGGGATTGTGCTGGGGCGTAATGCTCTACGCAATTACAACGCGAAGTAATCTTTTCGGTTTTAAAGAAAAAGGGCAGGGTGGTGACACCTTGCCCGTTTTTTTGCCGGATGCGGCAACAATATCGCATCCGCTTACCCCGCAACTCACTGATGCCGTTTACGCAGGTTCTCAATTACCGTCGTTAAATCCAGCCCCTGATCCTGCAACAACACCAGCAGGTGATACATCAAATCAGATGCCTCGTTGGTCAGCTCAAAGCGGTCATGTACCGTCGCGGCCAGCGCGGTTTCCACGCCTTCTTCGCCTACTTTCTGCGCAATGCGTTTGGTGCCGCTGGCATACAGTTTGGCAGTGTAGGAGGTTTCCGGGTCGGCAGATTTACGTTCGGCGAGCAGTTGTTCCAGTTGATACAGGAACAGCCACTGGTGAGCGGTGTCGCCGAAGCAGCTGCTGGTGCCTTTGTGGCAGGTTGGCCCGATGGGATTCGCCAGCACCAGTAACGTGTCGTTGTCGCAGTCCGGGGCAATACTCACTACGTTGAGGAAATTGCCCGACGTTTCGCCTTTGGTCCACAGTCGCTGTTTAGTGCGCGAGAAGAAGGTGACTTTGCCGCTTTCGAGGGTTTTGTCTAAGGCTTCCGGGTTCATATAGCCCAGCATTAGCACTTCGCCGGATACCGCGTGTTGCACAATCACCGGCATAAGTCCGTCGGTTTTTTCCCAGTCCAGTTCGCGACGTTGTTGTTCTGTTAACATATCCTGATCTCCACGCCCTGTGTTGCCAGGTACGCTTTTAATTCACCAATATTGATTATTTGTTTGTGGAATACGGAAGCTGCCAGCGCGCCGTCAACGTCGGCATCGCGGAAGGCTTCGAGGAAGTGTTCCATGGTGCCCGCGCCACCGGAGGCAATCAGCGGGACGTGGCAAACTTCACGCACTTTTTTCAGTTGTTCGAGGTCGTAACCGTTACGCACGCCGTCCTGATTCATCATATTGAGGACGATTTCTCCGGCACCGCGTTTTTGCACTTCCTGTACCCAGTCGAGCGTTTCCCATTGAGTGACGCGGGTGCGGCTTTCATCGCCGGTATATTGATTCACATGATATTTACCGGTTTCGGCGTCGTACCAGGTATCAATACCGACCACAATACACTGCACGCCAAAGCGATCGGCCAGGCGAGTAATTAACGTCGGGTCCGCCAGCGCAGGAGAGTTGATGGAAATTTTATCCGCGCCAAAGGAAAGAATTTTCGCGGCATCTTCCAGAGACTTAATCCCACCCGCCACACAAAACGGAATGTCGATCACTTCCGCCACGCGAGATACCCAGCTTTTATCTACCACCCGTCCATCGCTGGAAGCGGTGATATCGTAGAACACCAGCTCGTCCGCACCTTCTTCGGCGTAGCGTTTTGCTAGCGGCACGATATCGCCAATGATTTCATGGTTGCGAAACTGTACGCCTTTCACCACCTGACCATCACGAACGTCGAGACACGGAATTATGCGTTTTGCCAGCATGCGATGGCCTCCTTCACGGTGAATTTACCTTCCAGTAATGCCCGACCAACTATTACGCCGCGCACGCCAGTGCCACGCAGGGCAGCGACATCATTAATGTCGCCAATACCGCCGGAGGACTGAAATGCTACTTGCGGATATCTGGCGCACACTTCTTCATATAAAGAGACGTTAGAGCCTGCCAGCGTGCCGTCGCGCGAGATATCGGTACACAGCACATGTTTCAGGCCGACGGGCAGATAGGTTTCCACCAGTTGTTCCAGCGACACACCCGAATTCTCTTGCCAGCCACTGACCGCCACTTGCTTGTTGCCTTGCTCGTCAATACGGACATCCAGCGCCAGCACTAAGGCATCCGCACCGAAGCGTTCAAACCAGCCTTTCACCCTTTCTGGTGATTTCACCGCGGTGGAGCCAACTACCACACGCGCAACACCTGCTTCCAGTAACGCCGCTACGTCTTCTTCGCTACGCACGCCGCCGCCAACCTGCACCGGAACGTTAACGCCCGCGACCAGGGTTTTAATCAGCGGGATTTGACGTTTAGCCGGATCTTTTGCCCCGGTCAGATCCACCAGGTGCAGCACTTCAGCACCTTGTGCGGCGTAATCCTGTAAGCGTGGCAGCGGGTCGTTACCGTAATCGCGTTGTTTGCCATAATCGCCCTGATGGAGACGCACCACGGTGCCGTCGATTAAATCTAATGCCGGAATAATCATCACATCTCCAGGAAGTTTTTCAGCAACTTAGCGCCAGCGGCACCAGAACGCTCCGGGTGGAACTGCACGCCATAGAAGTTATCTTTTTGTACCGCCGCGGTGAACGGTTCGCCGTAGTTACACTGGGCGATGGTCCACGGATTGACTGGCATTGCGTAGCTGTGAACAAAGTAAAAGTACGCGCCGTCTTCAATCCCCTGAAACAGGCGGTTGCCTGCCTGCGGGTAAACGCGGTTCCAGCCCATATGCGGCAGCGGCAGACCAAAGTCGGTCATTTTCGGCACGTCTTCGTCGATGATGCCCAGCAAGTCGATGCCGTTGCTCTCTTCGCTGCGCCGCCCCAGCAGTTGCATCCCTAAGCAGATGCCCAGCACCGGTTGGGTACAGGCTTTGATGAGATCAAACAGCTCGCGCTCACGCACCTGGTCCATCGCCGCTTGCGCGGTGCCAACGCCGGGTAAAAACAGTTTATCGGCCAGCAACACGACGTCCGGGTCACGGCTGACTTTGGGTTCATAACCGTGGCGCGCAATGGCAGACTTCACCGAGTTCAGATTGGCGCAGCCGGTATCAAGGATCACCACGTTCATTACAGCACTCCTTTTGACGAGGGCAGGGTGTCGCCTTCCACGCGGATGGCCTGGCGCAGGGTGCGACCAAAGGCTTTGAACAGGCTCTCTACACGGTGATGATCGTTTTTACCTTTGGTTTTCAGGTGTAGCGTCACGCCCATAGTGTAAGAGAGCGAACGGAAGAAGTGCTCGATCATTTCAGTGCTGAGATCGCCCACGCGCTGGTAGGTAAATTCGGCTTTATATTCCAGGTGCGGGCGACCAGAGATATCCAGCGCGCAGCGGGCAAGGCATTCGTCCATCGGCAGCACAAAACCAAAGCGACAAATACCGCGTTTATCGCCGAGGGCAATTTTTAACGCTTCGCCCAGCGCCAGGCCGGTATCTTCGACGGTGTGGTGATCGTCGATATAGAGGTCGCCTTTGACGTTGATTTCCATGCGGAAACCGCCGTGGGTGGCGATCTGATCCAGCATGTGATCAAAGAAGCCAACGCCGGTGTTAATCTTGCTGCCACCTTCACGATCCAGCCACACCTGGACGTCAATTTGCGTCTCTTTGGTGTTGCGCACTACGTGGGCGTAACGGTCTCGTTTAGTGAGTTGCTCGCCAATCATCGGCCAGTTCAGGGTTTCGCGGTCGTAGCGTAAACCATTAATACCCATGTTTTCCGCCAGTTGAATATCGGTCGCGCGATCGCCAATCACATAACTGTTGGCACGATCCATCGCTTGCTCAGCGAGATAACGCTCCACCAGTTTTACTTTCGGTTTACGGCAGTCGCACTCATCTGCGGGCAGGTGCGGACAAATCAGCACTTCATCAAACTGCACGCCTTGCGAGGTGAAGATCTGCATCATCAGGTTGTGCGGTCCATCAAAATCCGCCTGCGGGAAACTTTGTGTTCCCAGACCATCCTGATTAGTGATCATCACCAGTTTGTAGCCCGCTTTTTGCAGCTTCAGCAGTTCCGGGATCACGCCCGGTTCAAAGGCGAGTTTGTCAAAACGGTCCACCTGAAAATCACTCGGCGGTTCGCTAATCAGGGTTCCATCGCGATCGATAAAAAGATACTTCTGACTCATCAAACTTGCTCCGCACGTAAGGCGTCAATGACGCGCTGGCTTTCTTCACGGGTTCCGACGGTAATTCGCAGGCAGCCGCTTAAAGAGGGTTGTTTATTCTGATCACGTAAGATAATGCCCTGATCCCACAAAGATTTAAACACTGCGCTGGAGGCTTTAAAGCGCGCCAGAATGTAGTTGGTTTCGGAGTCGAAAACCTGCTCCACGCAGGGGATCTCTTTCAGTGCGGCCATCAGGTATTCGCGTTCAGCAATAATTTGCGCCACTCGTTCGCGCATGGCGACGATCCCCTGCGGGCTTAACGCCTGGGCTGCAATGTCGGCAACCGGCGTCGAGAGCGGGTAGGGGGCGATCACTTTCATCAGCAGGTTGATGACTTCTTCGTTTGCCAGCGTAAATCCGCAACGAAGGCCCGCCAGAGCGAAGGCTTTCGACAGTGTGCGCAAAATAGCCAGGTGCGGATATTCCGCCAGCCAGCCAGCCAGCGATGCCTGCGGGCAAAACTCGATATAGGCCTCATCGGCAACCACAATCGCTTTACCGCGCGTTAACTCCAGCAGGGTGCGAAAATCCTGTGGATTGATCAGTTGCCCGGTCGGGTTGTTGGGGCTGCAAACATAAACCACTTTTACGCCGTCCAGCTTGTCGGAAATGCCCTGCAAGTCCAGTTGCCAGTTTTTCAGCGTCGGCACTGTGCGGCACTCGACGCCAATGGTTTCGGCGCTGACGCTGTACATGCCGTACGTTGGCGGGCAGTAGAGGATGGCGTCTTTACCCGGTTCGCAAAAAGCGCGAATCAGCAGTTCAATACCTTCGTCCGCGCCACGGCTGACCAGCACCTGCTCCGCCTTCACGCCTGCATACTGCGCGTAATTTTCAATCACCGCTTTCGGCTGGCATTCCGGGTAGCGGTTGAGCGTTTGCTGAGTAAGCTGAAACTCCACGGCTGTGGGGTATTCGTTGGCGTTCAGCCAGACGTCGCCGTTACCGCCCAGACGACGCGCCGACTGATACGGCGTCAGGTTGCGGACGTTCTCACGCGCTAAATCGGTAATAGTCACGGTGCTCATGCTTGCTCCTTAAGGGCGTTAACACGCAAAGTAACGGCATTTTTGTGGGCGGTCAGGCGCTCGGCGGCGGCCAGTGTTTCAATGGTCGAAGCCAGCGCGGAGAAACCTACTTTCGACAGTTCCTGCACGGTCATCCGCTTCTGGAAATCCGCCAGTCCGAGGCTGGAACAGGTGGCGGTGTAACCGTAAGTCGGCAGAACGTGGTTGGTGCCGGAGGCGTAATCACCTGCCGATTCCGGTGACCAGTCACCAAGAAATACCGAACCGGCGCTGGTGATGCTATCGACCAGTTCGCGGGCGTTGCGGGTCTGAATGATCAGGTGCTCCGGGCCGTACTGGTTGGAGATTGCCACGCACTGCGCTAAATCGTTGGTCACGATCAGGCGGCTGGCGCTCAGTGCCTGACGTGCGGTTTCGGCACGCGGCAGTTCTGCTAACTGGCGTTCGACGGCTTCGGCAACTTGATGCGCCATATCAGCGTCAGGCGTCAGTAAAATCACCTGTGAATCCGGGCCGTGTTCAGCCTGAGAAAGCAAATCAGAAGCCACGAAATCCGGCGTAGCGCCGCTGTCAGCAATCACCAGCACTTCCGACGGGCCTGCGGGCATATCGATCGCCGCACCGTCCAGACGCTGGCTCACCTGACGTTTCGCTTCGGTGACAAAGGCGTTACCCGGCCCGAAGATTTTGTCCACTTTCGGCACAGATTCCGTACCAAACGCCAGCGCGGCAATGGCCTGTGCGCCGCCGACGTTAAACACGTCCTGCACACCGCATAGCTGCGCCGCGTAAAGAATTTCATCGGCAATCGGCGGCGGTGAGCACAGCACCACTTTATTGCAACCCGCAATACGCGCCGGAGTCGCCAGCATTAATACCGTTGAGAAGAGCGGGGCGGAACCGCCAGGAATATACAAACCAACCGAAGCTACCGGGCGCGTGACCTGCTGGCAACGCACACCAGGCTGAGTTTCAACATCTACCGGCGGCAGTTTTTGCGCAGTGTGGAAGGTTTCAATATTCTTTACTGCCACCGCCATCGCCTGTTTTAGCTCGTCGCTCAGGCGTTCGCTGGCGGCGGCAATTTCCTCAGCAGACACCTTCAGTGCGGTAACCGTGGTTTTATCAAACTTCGCGCTGTATTCCCGCAGGGCGTCATCACCGCGTGCTTTCACGTTATCGAGAATATCGTTAACAGTGCGGGTAATGCTTTCAGAAGCGGAGATCGCCGGGCGCATTAACAGCTGGCGTTGTTGCTCCGCAGTACAGCTATTCCAGTCAATGATTGTGTTAAAGCTCATGGCGATCACTCCATCATCTTCTCAATCGGCAGGACCAGGATTGAACTGGCACCCAGCGCTTTCAGTTTTTCCATGGTTTCCCAGAACAGGGTTTCGCTGCTGACCATGTGCATCGCTACGCGCTGTTGATCACCCGCCAGCGGCAGAATAGTTGGGCGTTCGGCACCTGGCAGCAGGGCGATGACTTCATCCAGACGTTCGGTCGGTGCGTGCATCATGATGTATTTTGATTCGCGCGCCTGGATCACACCCTGAATACGGGTCAGCAGTTTGTCGATCAGTTGCTGTTTGGATTCTTCCATTTCGCCATCGCGTTGGATCAGGCAAGCTTTCGAGCGGTAGATAACTTCGACTTCGCGCAGGCCGTTTGCTTCCAGCGTGGCACCGGTGGAAACCAGATCGCAAATCGCATCCGCCAGTCCGGCACGCGGGGCGACTTCAACAGAACCGTTCAGTAAGCAGGATTTAAAAGAGATGCCTTTCTGGTCGAGATAACGCTTGAGCAGGTGAGGATAAGAGGTGGCGATACGTTTACCGTTTAAGGAGAGCGGGCCGTCCCAGGCTTCATCAACCGGCGTTGCCAGTGAAAGTCGGCAGCCGCCAAAATCCAGACGACGCAGGGTAAAGTAGCGCGGATCTTCACCCTGGGCGCGGCGGTTAAGCAGCTCTTCTTCCAGCACGTTTTCGCCGATAATCCCAAGGTCTACCACGCCATCCATTACCAGACCGGGAATGTCGTCGTCACGCACGCGCAGAATATCAATCGGCATGTTTTCTGCCATCGCGATCAGGCGCTGGGTGTGAAGATTGATTTTAATGCCACAGCGCGCCAGCAATTCGCGTGAATCATCACTTAAACGGCCGGATTTCTGCATAGCTATGCGTAAACGAGTGTTGTCTGTCATTTTGTTATTCCTCTTTAAACCTGTCTGAACCGTTATCAACCGCGCAATAAAAAAGCCCCCGGAAGGTGATCTTCCGGGGGCTTTCTCATGCGTTCATGCACCACTGGAAGATCTGAATGTCTTCCAGCACACATCGCCTGAAAGACTAGTCAGGATGATGGTGATGATGGTGGTGTTTAAATTGAACGCGTGTCATAAAAGTCTCTGTGAATGTTTATTCAACTGATGTCTTTTAACCTAAACCACTTTCACGTTAGAAAGCAAGGGCTTTTTTATATATTTTATGGCAATGGATTTGTTTAATGAATGAGCGGGGAAAGGAGGGGGCCTGGAGTGACTACGTTAGAAAAGAAATCGTGAAAATATGTCTTTAAAACCCTCAAGAACATTGTGTTCTGTAACTAAAGTGGGCTTTGTTCCTGCCGGATGCGGCGTGAATGCCTTATCTGGTCTACAAATGTTGCGTAAATTCAATATATTGATGTTTTTGTAGGACTGATAAGCGGAGCGCATCAGGCAATGGTATATTTGCTAACCGTTTCGATTTCATTCATAGAATGAATTGTCAGTTTTGATACGCTAGCGTAGCCTTATAGATCTTAGGTGTATCAGGAGATAACGGATGAAAAAGGTCGCAATTGTCGGGTTAGGGTGGTTAGGCATGCCGCTGGCGATGTCACTTTCAGCGCGAGGCTGGCAAGTCACCGGGAGTAAAACCACACAAGATGGTGTCGAAGCGGCCCGAATGAGTGGCATTGATAGCTATCTGCTTCGCATGGAGCCTGAGTTAGTTTGCGATTCTGACGATCTGGATGCCCTGATGGATGCCGATGCGCTGGTCATTACGCTTCCGGCACGTCGTAGCGGCCCCGGCGATGAGTTCTATTTACAAGCGGTACAAGAGTTAGTGGATAGCGCGCTGGCTCATCGTATTCCCCGCATTATTTTCACCAGCTCAACGTCTGTCTATGGCGACGCGCAAGGCACGGTGAAAGAAACTACCCCGCGTAATCCGGTAACCAACAGTGGAAGAGTATTAGAAGAACTCGAAGACTGGCTGCACAATTTACCCGGTACTTCGGTCGATATTCTGCGTCTTGCGGGCCTTGTCGGACCGGGACGTCATCCCGGACGCTTCTTTGCCGGAAAAACCGCGCCTGATGGTGAACATGGTGTTAATTTAGTCCATTTAGAAGATGTTATTGGCGCTATCACTCTGTTGTTACAGGCACCTAAAGGCGGACACATCTATAATATATGTGCGCCAGCTCACCCTGCGCGTAATGTTTTCTATCCGCAGATGGCCCGTTTACTGGGGCTGGAACCTCCGCAGTTCAGAAATAGTCTGGACAGCGGCAAAGGTAAGATTATTGATGGCAGTCGGATTTGTAATGAACTGGGGTTTGAATACCAGTATCCCGATCCGCTGGTAATGCCGCTGGAGTAAACGATCACGCCAGCAGGACGCCGCATGCACTGCAAGGGGGCGTGTATGAAACCACTGCTGGATGTGTTGATGATCCTCGATGCCTTAGAAAAAGAAGGCAGTTTTGCGGCGGCGTCGGCCAAACTCTACAAGACGCCGTCCGCTCTGAGTTACACCGTTCACAAGCTGGAAAGCGACCTTAATATTCAATTGCTTGATCGTAGCGGTCACCGCGCTAAATTCACCCGCACCGGAAAAATGTTATTAGAGAAAGGGCGGGAAGTTCTGCATACCGTGCGGGAACTGGAAAAGCAGGCGATCAAACTGCATGAAGGCTGGGAAAACGAGCTGGTGATTGGCGTGGACGACACGTTTCCTTTTTCTCTGCTTGCGCCACTGATTGAAGCTTTTTATCAACATCATAGCGTGACGCGCCTGAAGTTTATCAATGGCGTACTCGGTGGTTCCTGGGATGCCCTGACTCAGGGGCGAGCGGATATTATTGTTGGCGCGATGCATGAGCCACCATCTTCCAGTGAATTTGGTTTCTCGCGGTTGGGCGATCTGGAACAAGTCTTTGCGGTCGCGCCTCATCATCCGTTAGCCCAGGAAGAAGAGCCGTTAAACCGTCGTATCATTAAGCGATATCGGGCGATTGTGGTGGGGGACACTGCGCAGGCAGGCGCTTCTACGGCCTCACAACTTCTCGACGAACAAGAAGCCATTACCGTTTTCGATTTTAAAACCAAGCTGGAGCTGCAAATTAGCGGCCTCGGCTGCGGCTATTTACCCCGTTATCTGGCGCAACGTTTTCTCGATAGTGGCGCGTTAATCGAGAAGAAAGTGGTCGCCCAAACTCTCTTTGAACCCGTCTGGATTGGCTGGAATGAACAGACCGCAGGGCTTGCCAGCGGCTGGTGGCGGGATGAAATTTTAGCAAATAGTGCGATCGCCGGTGTTTATGCAAAATCTGATGACGGAAAATCAGCCATTTAAAGAAAAATTATTATGACAAGCCTCTCATTCTCTTGTCATTTCCCCCCCATTTAGGCACAATGCGCCGCTGTCAAAAAATGACTAAAAACCGACGTTTCATCAGCGTCGGTTATTTTTTGCTTCAAACCAATCATTCATACCAAGAGGCCGGGCTTCGTACCGGATAGATATTTACTAAAAATCGACAGTTGTTGTCGCTGAGGAATCCAAAAAAATGGGGCAATTTTTTGCTTACGCGACGGTTATCACCGTAAAGGAGAATGACCATGTCGCATAACGTTACTCCAAACACCTCTCGCGTGGAATTGCGTAAAACGCTTACGTTAGTTCCGGTTGTAATGATGGGTCTTGCCTATATGCAGCCGATGACGCTGTTTGATACTTTTGGTATCGTTTCAGGCCTCACGGATGGTCATGTGCCGACAGCCTATGCGTTCGCATTGATTGCGATCCTGTTTACGGCTCTGAGCTACGGGAAGCTGGTCCGCCGCTATCCTTCTGCTGGCTCTGCATACACTTACGCCCAGAAATCCATTAGCCCGACTGTCGGCTTTATGGTGGGTTGGTCTTCTCTGCTCGACTATCTGTTCGCGCCGATGATCAACATTCTGCTGGCGAAAATCTATTTTGAAGCTCTGGTGCCTTCCATTCCATCGTGGATGTTTGTGGTGGCGCTGGTGGCCTTTATGACCGCCTTTAACCTGCGTAGTCTGAAATCCGTAGCGAACTTCAACACTGTAATCGTCGTGTTGCAGGTAGTGCTGATCGCGGTGATCCTGGGCATGGTTGTTTATGGCGTATTTGAAGGTGAAGGAGCGGGTACGCTGGCGAGCACTCGTCCGTTCTGGTCTGGCGATGCGCATGTTATCCCGATGATTACCGGGGCGACAATCCTGTGCTTCTCCTTTACCGGCTTTGACGGCATCAGCAACCTGTCGGAAGAAACCAAAGATGCAGAGCGCGTGATCCCGCGTGCGATTTTCCTGACCGCGCTGATTGGCGGCATGATCTTCATCTTTGCAACTTACTTCCTGCAGCTGTACTTCCCGGATATCTCTCGCTTTAAAGATCCGGATGCGTCACAGCCTGAAATCATGCTGTACGTTGCGGGTAAAGCGTTCCAGGTTGGCGCGCTGATCTTCTCCACCATTACCGTACTGGCGTCCGGTATGGCGGCGCACGCAGGCGTTGCGCGTCTGATGTACGTAATGGGTCGTGACGGCGTGTTCCCGAAAAGCTTCTTCGGTTATGTACACCCGAAATGGCGTACTCCGGCGATGAATATCATCCTGGTTGGCGCGATTGCCCTGCTGGCAATCAACTTTGACCTGGTAATGGCAACGGCGCTGATTAACTTTGGTGCGTTGGTGGCGTTCACCTTCGTTAACCTGTCGGTCATCTCGCAGTTCTGGATCCGTGAGAAGCGTAACAAGACGCTGAAAGATCACTTCCAGTATCTGTTCCTGCCGATGTGTGGTGCGCTGACCGTTGGTGCGCTGTGGGTTAACCTGGAAGAAAGCTCAATGGTTCTGGGTCTGATCTGGGCTGCTATCGGCCTGATTTACCTGGCATGCGTAACCAAGAGCTTCCGTAACCCGGTTCCGCAGTACGAAGACGTAGCATAATCATCTTTTCTAATAATCAACCGGAGTCGAATGAATATTTGGCTCCGGTTTTTTTATTCTTTTTTATCGAAATCCTCATTAATAACCATTTGTTCTAATTTAGAGAATTTGGTTATTGGTCTGCATTCCACCAGTCATGAATAATTTCCTTATTAACATTCATCTGGTTAATTAATTTATGTTTTCAATGATATTAAGCGGGCTAATTTGTGGTGCTCTGCTGGGATTTGTCATGCAGCGTGGGCGTTTTTGCCTGACAGGTGGTTTTCGCGATATGTATGTCGCGAAAAATAATCGCATGTTTTACGCCTTGCTGATTGCAATTTCGGTACAAAGCGTGGGGGTTTTTGCGTTAATTCAGGCGGGCCTACTGACTTACGAAGCCGGGGCGTTCCCGTGGCTTGGTACTGTTATAGGTGGGTATCTTTTCGGGCTGGGAATTGTTCTGGCGGGTGGATGTGCCACCGGGACCTGGTATCGCGCGGGTGAGGGATTGATCGGCAGTTGGATCGCGCTTTTCACTTATATGGTGATGAGTGCGGTGATGCGTTCTCCACACGCCAGTGGTTTAAATCAAACCTTGCAGCACTACACTACTGAACATAACTCTATTGCTGATACTTTTAATTTGTCTGTGTGGCCGTTGGTTGCCGTTTTGCTGGTGATAACGCTCTGGGTGGTGATGAAAGAGTTGAAGAAGCCAAAACTCAAAGTCGCGACCTTACCGCCGCGCCGAACCGGGATCGCTCATATTCTGTTTGAAAAACGCTGGCATCCCTTTGTCACAGCTGTACTCATCGGTTTGATTGCGCTTTTAGCCTGGCCCCTGAGTGAAGCAACCGGACGTATGTTTGGGTTAGGCATCACTTCCCCAACGGCCAATATTCTGCAATTTCTGGTCGCGGGTGACGTGAAATACATTAACTGGGGCGTTTTCCTGGTGTTAGGGAGCTTCGTGGGGTCATTTATTGCCGCCAAAGCGAGCCGTGAGTTCCGCGTTCGCGCTGCTGATGCACAAACAACATTACGTAGCGGGTTAGGTGGTGTACTGATGGGCTTCGGTGCCAGCATTGCAGGTGGTTGCTCTATCGGTAATGGACTGGTCATGACTGCAATGATGACCTGGCAGGGCTGGATTGGCCTTGTATTTATGATTCTCGGAGTCTGGACTGCGTCCTGGCTTGTGTATGTTCGACCGCAGCGTAAGGCGCGACTGGCAACTGCTGCGGCAAATTAAGTAAGGTGTAAAGATGGCGATTAAAAAGCTGGATGTGGTGACGCAGGTCTGTCCGTTTCCACTCATAGAAGCAAAAGCAGCACTGGCAGAAATGGCCAGCGGCGATGAGTTGGTAATTGAGTTTGATTGCACCCAGGCAACTGAAGCAATCCCACAGTGGGCGGCAGAAGAAGGACATGCCATCACCGATTATCAGCAGATTGGCGATGCAGCGTGGAGCATCACCGTTCAAAAAGCCTGACTCAAAATTGTCCTCCGCCGTACCAGCGGCGGAGGCTTCACATTAGACAATCTCTTCCGCGTACTGCCAAAGCGCTTTTAACAGCGCCACTTTTTCTTTATCGTCGGCATACAGCTGCGCCAGCATCTGAATCTCTTCTGCATAGCCTTGTAAAAACTCGGGTGTGAAGACCTGGCGGCGGTGCTCAAGCCAGCGTTGCTGCTCGTTGTCATCTAACGTGCCGGGGAAGTTGCGGGCGCGGTAGTTGAACAGGAGTTTCTCGATACGCTTATCAACAAAGGTGATATCCAGAGCCGGTAAATTACGCGGTTCAGTCTCCAGCACGATTTTCATTGCTGCACGATCGGCGTCGCTAAAAAAGCCATTATAAAGCTGTGCATCTACATTATCTGATGGTGTAAACGGTTCAGCTTCTGCAAAAATTGCCACAACTTTGTCGCGTACTTGCGGGTTTTCGCGCAACACTTTCAGGTTATCCAGGCAGTGTTGACGAGCAATCCCTAAACGCTCAGCGTCTTCCGGGCGTAGCGTATTCGCCTGGGCCAGTACCGGACATTTATTGATATGCACCAGCTTAACCGGAACGGCGGCGTTATCGCCAAGATCGGCTTTTGCGGTATATAAACGCTCGCGCAATGTGTCGCTATCCAGCTCCAGTAATGGTGAAATGTCTCCTGCCAAATCCACCATAATTACGGCATTGCGATTTTCAGGATGCCACGCCAGCGGTGCCACCCAGCTGGTATTGCCACGCCATGCCCCAAACATTCCGGAAACGTGAACCAGGGGTTTCATCTGCGGAACATCAATCAACGCCATCAGTTTGTGTTTATTACGATGGGTAAAGAGATAATCAAACAGGCGTGGCTGACGCGTTTTTACCAGTTTCGCCATCGCAATAGTGGCGTACACATCAGCCATCGCATCGTGGGCGTTGCTATGTTCAATACCATTCGCTTTGGTTAAATGCTCAAGGCGAAAGCTCGGTAGACCGTCATCATTTTCAGGCCAGTTTATTCCTTCCGGGCGCAGGGCATAACAGGCACGCATAACATCCAGTAAATCCCAGCGCGAGTTATCATGCTGCCAGCTCCAGGCGTAAGGATCGTAGAAATTACGATAAAAAACGTTGCGTGTGACTTCATCGTCGAAACGCACATTGTTGTAGCCCAGAATACAGGTCTTCGGTACGGTAAAAAGCGAGTGAATACGGGCGGCAAACGCGGCTTCGTTTTCTCCTTTCGCCCGTGCTTCCTGCGGGGTAATACCGGTAATTAATACTGCTCCAGGCTGGGGTAAATAGTCATCCGCGGGCTTGCAGTAAAAGACTTCGGGTTCGCCGATGACATTGAATTCGTTATCAGTGCGAATGGCTGCGAACTGTGCAGGGCGATCTAACGCGGGGTGCGTTCCAAAGGTTTCGTAATCGTGAAACAAAAAGGTAGATTGTTGCTTACCGTCATTCATCATTAGGTTAAATCCGTTATTTCTGCTGTCTGCCAGAGTATCAAATATCACCGTGCTAATCAGCTTTAGCGCGACAATTTGGCAGCGAGTGGCAACAGATCATGTCAGATAAAAATGAGATAGTAGTCACATTTTCTTGCACTTTATTCCAGCCAGTTCATAAGTATTTCCGTAAAAAGAACAGCTATTTGAAACACCTGAGGGTTTGCTGTTGAAACGCCGTCTTATTATTGCTGCTTCTTTGTTCGTTTTTAATTTATCGTCTGGTTTTGCGGCGGAAAACATTCCTTTTTCACCTCAGCCTCCAGAGATTCATGCCGGGTCCTGGGTATTGATGGATTACACCACCGGTCAGATTCTCACCGCGGGTAATGAGCATCAACAGCGCAATCCCGCCAGCCTGACAAAGCTGATGACGGGCTATGTCGTGGATCGTGCTATCGATAGTCATCGCATTACGCCAGACGATATTGTCACCGTGGGGCGTGATGCGTGGGCGAAAGATAATCCGGTGTTTGTCGGTTCTTCACTGATGTTTTTGAAAGAGGGCGATCGCGTATCGGTACGTGATTTAAGCCGTGGTTTAATTGTGGATTCCGGAAATGACGCTTGTGTTGCACTGGCTGACTATATTGCCGGTGGGCAACGGCAGTTTGTTGAAATGATGAACAACTATGCCGAGAAGCTGCATCTCAAGGATACGCATTTTGAAACAGTGCATGGTCTGGATGCACCTGGCCAGCATAGCTCGGCTTATGATTTAGCTGTGCTTTCTCGCGCTATCATCCACGGCGAGCCCGAGTTTTATCATATGTACAGTGAGAAAAGCCTCACCTGGAACGGTATCACCCAGCAAAACCGTAACGGGTTATTGTGGGATAAAACCATGAATGTTGACGGCCTGAAAACGGGTCATACTTCTGGTGCCGGGTTTAATCTCATTGCTTCGGCTGTAGATGGGCAGCGTCGTCTCATTGCAGTGGTAATGGGGGCTGACAGCGCAAAAGGTCGTGAGGAAGAGGCAAGAAAATTACTGCGTTGGGGTCAACAAAACTTTACTACGGTGCAAATTTTGCACCGTGGGAAAAAGGTTGGTACGGAACGCATCTGGTATGGCGATAAAGAAAATATCGCCCTGGGAACGGAACAAGAGTTCTGGATGGTGCTACCGAAAGCCGAAATTCCACATATCAAAGCCAAATATACCCTTGATGGTAAAGAACTCACCGCGCCAATTAGCGCCCATCAGCGGGTAGGGGAAATTGAACTTTACGACCGTGATAAACAGGTGGCGCACTGGCCGCTGGTTACCCTGGAATCTGTCGGGGAAGGCAGCATGTTTTCCCGGCTGAGTGATTATTTCCACCATAAGGCCTGACCTTTCTTTTGCAGCAGACTGGCAGGAGTGCGAGTCTGCTCGCATAATCAACACTCATTCCTTGTGGTTTTAATATTGCAACTATACTGTATATAAAAACAGTATTAATGGGGGCGTCATGAACTACGAGATTAAGCAGGAAGATAAACGTACCGTTGCAGGTTTCCATCTCGTTGGCCCGTGGGAACAGACGGTAAAGAAAGGCTTTGAGCAGTTGATGATGTGGATAGATAGCAAAAATATTGTGCCGAAGGAGTGGGTTGCTGTCTATTACGACAATCCAGATGAAACACCCGCCGAAAAATTACGCTGCGACACCGTCGTGACGGTGCCGAATAACTTTACGCTCCCCGAAAACAGTGAGGGCGTCATTCTGACAGAAATTTCAGGTGGTCAGTATGCGGTGGCGGTGGCTCGTGTAGTCGGTGATGATTTTGCTAAACCCTGGTATCAGTTCTTTAATAGCCTCTTGCAGGACAGTGCCTATGAAATGTTACCAAAGCCCTGCTTCGAGGTTTACTTGAACAATGGCGCGGAAGATGGGTACTGGGATATCGAAATGTATGTTGCGGTGCAGCCAAAACATCACTAATTCATCTCAGGGCGGTGTGTTGACGCGAAGACCACTCTTTTTTTGAAAGCGAAAAGAGTAAGATGCGCCTTTCAAATTTTTCGCTCCTGCCGGGAAATTACACTGTTCCCGGTATGTCCGTCGGATAACTCAGAGGCGCGCCTTCTGGCCGACAGATGTGTTATGAGCGCTTTTAATCTTCATTACGGAGTTTCTGCGTGCGTGCCGATAAGTCATTAAGCCCGTTTGAAATCCGGGTATACCGCCATTACCGCATTGTGCATGGTACTCGGGTCGCGCTGGCATTCCTGCTCACTTTTCTCATTATCCGCCTGTTTACTATCCCGGAAAGCACCTG
Organism: Escherichia sp. WS568; assembly: GCF_046486085.1. Lineage (NCBI taxonomy): Bacteria > Pseudomonadati > Pseudomonadota > Gammaproteobacteria > Enterobacterales > Enterobacteriaceae > Escherichia > Escherichia sp. WS568. The sequence goes on along the minus strand of NZ_JBJQMC010000033.1, from coordinate 15,717 downwards.
GCCGCTGGTCACCATGGTGGTGATTATGGGGCCAATCTCGTTCTGGGGGAACGTTGTCCCTCGTGCCTTCGAACGTATTGGCGGTACGGTGTTGGGTTCGATTTTAGGTCTTATCGCTCTGCAACTGGAGTTAATTTCGTTACCGCTGATGTTAGTCTGGTGCGCGGCGGCGATGTTTCTTTGCGGTTGGCTGGCGCTGGGCAAGAAACCGTATCAAGGATTATTGATTGGGGTGACGCTGGCAATTGTTGTGGGTTCCCCGACAGGTGAAATTGATACGGCGTTATGGCGAAGCGGCGATGTGATCCTCGGCTCTTTACTGGCAATGTTGTTTACCGGTATCTGGCCACAACGGGCGTTCATCCACTGGCGCATTCAACTGGCGAAAAGTCTGACCGAGTATAATCGGGTCTATCAATCTGCATTCTCACCGAACTTACTCGAACGCCCACGTCTGGAAAGCCATCTACAAAAACTGCTGACCGATGCCGTGAAAATGCGTGGGCTGATTGCGCCCGCCAGCAAAGAAACCCGTATTCCAAAATCGATATATGAAGGTATCCAGACCATTAACCGCAATCTGGTTTGTATGCTGGAGTTGCAAATCAATGCATACTGGGCCACGCGCCCCAGCCATTTCGTGTTATTGAACGCGCAAAAACTTCGTGATACCCAGCACATGATGCAGCAAATACTGCTGAGCCTTGTTCATGCGCTGTACGAAGGTAATCCGCAGCCGGTTTTTGCCAATACGGAAAAATTGAACGATGCTGTGGAAGAGCTGCGTCTGTTGCTTAATAACCACCATGACCTGAAGGTTGTGGAAACACCAATCTATGGTTATGTGTGGCTGAACATGGAAACGGCGCATCAGCTTGAGTTGCTATCGAATCTGATTTGCCGGGCCTTGCGCAAATAATTCCTGAACTTCAGAATCATCTTGCTGCTGCTTCGATTCAGCAAGGATAAAGGGTATGATAGTGAAAAGGGATAAAAGCATTGTCATCTGCGGCAGCTATGAGTAATGTTGGCCCTATCGAATAGCGGTTGCTTAAACGAATCCGACTCTCACATTATCAGGGGTATAAAAATGGAAACTACCAAGCCTTCATTCCAGGACGTACTGGAATTTGTTCGTCTGTTCCGTCGTAAGAACAAACTGCAACGTGAAATTCAGGACGTTGAGAAAAAGATCCGTGACAACCAGAAGCGCGTCCTGTTGCTGGACAACCTGAGCGATTACATCAAGCCAGGGATGAGCGTTGAAGCAATCCAGGGCATCATCGCCAGCATGAAAGGTGACTATGAAGATCGCGTTGACGATTACATCATCAAAAATGCCGAGCTCTCCAAAGAACGCCGCGATATCTCCAAAAAGCTGAAAGCTATGGGCGAAATGAAAAACGGCGAAGCGAAGTAATTCCTGTTTTATTCAATGAGGGTTGCCCGGCAACCCTCATTGCTCATTGATTCTTATCTGTGTATCACCGTCATCATTCTCATCTGAGAACCTATCGAAATTAGCGGCAGCCTTCTTCTGTATGCAGCAAGGCAAAAAGTTCTGTAACTCCATTGTTATTAACCGCACTGGTTACTAACACGTTGTGCGCTCCAGCTTCCCGTAACCAACATTTCACCAAAGATATTTGTTCCATGCTGGCTAAATCTGCTTTGGTTACTACTCCAATGACCGGGTGATTCATGGCCCGGTAGGGCGTTTTTACCTCTAATTCCTGCTTCAGCGCTGAGATTCCTGCTTGTTGCCGGAAAAGCAGGCACCTGCCGTCTGAACGGTATCGATCCGGAAGCGTATCTGCGCCATATTCTGAGCATACTGCCGGAATGGCCCTCCAACCGTGTTGACGAACTCCTGCCATGGAACGTAGTTCTCACCAATAAATAAGCGTCAATATGGTGCTCCGTTGACGCTTACTTTAATCCGTTTTCTGAGCTTAGATTTTTCTGTTCCTACCCAGACCGTGGATTTGGAATTCATTTTTTGTCAGGTCAATGCTAATCGTTAAAACGGCCATAACGCACCTCCACTGGAAGGTTTATCAGTAATATCCTACCGTTGCTTCATGGTCGGGGCGTCCATTCCATTATTATCGGTTTTCCTTTCTGTTTATAAATGAAAACGCCAGCTGTATTCAGGCTGGCGTCAGGGGAAATGAAGCCTGTTGAGTGAGATTCACCGGTTCTGGTGCAGAAGCTGCAGATGGCGCAGGGTAAGGACATCTTCTCTTGCCTGCTTAATACAGGACAACAGTGCTGTTTCTGTGGTTAATGGCACTATACCCTGCATCACTGCATTGTCTTACAGCAACTGGTGAGGGCTGGCATAAGTTGCCGGTGTTTCGGTAGAGTCACGGTCATCCACCACGCGGAGTGAATAACCGTTTTCAGCGGCCTTATTAATCAGTTCAGTGATATTAACACCATCAATGTCAACGACAATGTGCCCCATATCCAGCGCCTGTACGTTAACGCTGTCGGCTTCCAGTGTCATCATTTCGCCTCCGGATACTTACCCAGGGTAATGTTATTTACCGTTCTGTAATTGTCGCGGGTCATCAGGCCGGTCGCCCTGCGAGCCCGGAGGATATCGATGCTGTTTATTAACTGAGAGCGGGTACAGGCGCTGAATCCCGGCTGGTCGGTAGCACCAGCGCGTATTTTTCCACGAGAAAGTTCACCGCATCACACAGTGAAATGCCTGCCTCAATATGCTGCTCAATCACACGTTCATCGGCAAAAGGTGTGTCATTCTGTGTGAGGCCATAGTGCTGGTCCAGCAGTCGGGACAGCAGTATCTGCCAGATTTCAACAGGAGACGGGCGAGAACTGGCCGCCTGCCCGGGTAATACAGGTAATGTTTTCATACTGAAGATTTTCCTGATATGCAGATATAAAAATGGAAAAGTGGCGTGGTGAAAACACCAGGCCGTAGCAGAAGGCTATTCTGGAGAGTTAATTTTTCATTTCGGGCGTCGGATAAACAGCCAGATAAACGTAACCACAACTGCTGAGGGTATCGGCTTTGCAGGTCAGCCCTTTTGCATACAGCGTGACGGTATGCTGATGGCGGGGATTCAGTTCACCGCTGGTGAGCATGAGTTCCAGTTGTTTCATCAGCAGCGGAAAGGCCTGGTCCAGGTGGTACGCATCTGCATCGCTGAACAGGCCTCTGATACCGGCGCGGTCGGCAAGGTAATGCAGGCGGTTACCCTCCTGCACCAGACGTGCCCCGAAACAGGGCGTCACGGTGCAGGGCAGCCCCCACCAGGGGCGGTCGTGATTGTCGTCGGGAAGTGTTGTCCCGGGGAGTGTGTCTGACACGATAAAATCCTTACAGAAAATCGGCTAAGAATGGTCCGGTAGTGGCGATAATTCTGCTCATCAGAATTCCCACTCAGTTCAGGGTGACGCTCATCAGCCGGACATACGGACCAAAACTGTCCTTACGGCGTTCGGCAAACACGGCCAGCACACCGGGAATATCCTGCACTTCACGACCGGTATAAACCTCAGCACTGCCGTGCCAGCGGTATTTGCCGGTACAGAACGAAAAAAGACGGGATGCCGGATGCTGACGGTGAATACGCATGGCTTCGCCACGGGTGATAATTTTCATAATGGGATACCTCTGAAGACAGAAGATAAAAGTGAAAACAGGTGTGATGTGGTTGTGACGGGTTAAAGCAGACCATGTTCGGCAAAGGAGAAAACCTGGTTGCCACCGACTATCAGATGGTCCGGCACCCGGATATCCACCAGGCCCAGTGCCTGTACCAGACGTTCCGTGATAAGGCAGTCTGCCTTGCTGGGTGTGACTTCACCGGACGGGTGATTGTGTGCCAGCACCACGGCAGCGGCATTGTGATACAGGGCGCGTTTAATCACTTCCCGGGGATGGACTTCCGTGCGGTTGATGGTGCCGGTGAAGAGGGTTTCACCGGCAATCAGCTGATTCTGGTTATTCAGATACAGCACCCGGAATTCTTCACGCTCCAGTCCCGCCATGTTCAGAATCAGCCATTCCCGTGCCGCACGGGTGGAGGTGAAGGGCACGCCGGGTTCATGAAGATGGCGGTCCAGGGTTTTCAGGGCCCGCAGAATGAGGCTGCGCTCGCCGGGCGTCATCTCTCCTGGCAGAAAGGAAAGTTGTTGCATTGTGCTTCTCTCCATTCAGTCGATGATGCGCATAATGGCGCTGCATTCCGGATGCTGCAGGGCGTAATCCCGCAGCCGGTAATAATGGACCGTCATGGCATAACACTCTGTACGACAGGCATGATGACTGTACGTCATCAGACAGGCAGCAATGCCGGCGGCTTCCGGGCTCATTTCAGCGCGGTTACCGTTCATGACATTGAACAGTACCCATGTTTCGTCATCATCGTCATCCGGTTCGGGTACCATAAATGCCCCGCCGTTGTTCAGGGTGTACAGATTCCAGATACCACCGCAGTAGTCTTCGCACAGACGGTCCATCCAGCCGAAGACACGGGGCTCCAGGGTCACCCACTGTGGAATGAGGCCAAAATGCTGCGGCCAGAAGCTGATGCGCTGTTCATCAGGGACGAGGCTGGCAACCAACTGAGGCGGATTATTCTCTGGTGTTGTAGCTGAATAAATTGTGGGGGTATTCTGAGAAACGGTTTTCATGAGATAACTCCTTAAATAACAAATAAATGTGTGTTTTTCAGGAACGAAAGCTGAATGATTCCCTCACTCAGGGAAACGGCATCAGCGCAGGCTCTCCAGCATCGTTTCTGCCATCACCCACAATGCGCGATTGAGCTTAATGTCGGTATCAATGCTGTGAATGGCCCGGGTATGGATACGTTTTCCTCTGGCACTGCGACCGGAAATCCCGCCTTTCAGCATATTCTCCTGGATGGTCTGATATGCGCTCCACAGGTCCTTACCGTAATCCTCCCGGCGTCGCGGCGTCAGAATGTCGGCGGTGGTGACGGGCTGATGTTCGTCACCATAACGGTAAGTCAGTGCCGCCTGTGCCAGCGCCTGGCGTGCCGGTGGCGGCAGGACCAGCGACTGCATGGCATCACGCTTCTCCTCTATCCGGTCAAACACGCCCACCACCTCGTAAGCCCCTTCGATAACTTTCTCCACTACATTTCCCCGGTGTGGAACACGCACTTCCCCCAGAGACTGGCCACAGACGCACCCGTTCTGGCAGACGAACCTGAAGTAACCCGGCAGCATCTGGTAGCTGGAGGTACCGTCATGAGAGTTGAGCAGAATAATTTCAGGGACATGTTCTCCGTTTATCTCTCCGGCCCGCCGCAGACGCAGCATGTGTTTTGTGTATCCCCGGCGGCCCGGGTCGCGCACACGGGTCTGGCAGGCGAAGAACGGCTGAAAGCCTTCCCGCTGCAGATTTTCCAGGACGGTAATGGTGGGAATGTACGCATACCGTTCACTGCGGGAGATGTGCCGGTCTTCCCCAAAAATACTGGGTACATGGCGTATCAGTTCTTCATGTGTCAGCGGACGGTCACGGCGTATCTGGTTTGCAGCATAACCAAAACGACTGGCTAATCGCATACTTTGCTCCTTATCGGTGGTTAAGATTTACTGGTGCAATAAATGAAAAAAGCCGCGTCTCCCGGAGAAGACGCGGCCTGACGGGTGAAATGAATAAGGTTTATTGTCTGAGAGGCCTTTCACTGGCGAGCCACGCATTAAGCGGCTTTCCGGTAACAATGGCTGGGGCTGTATTTACCTTTGATATTAATAATGTGCAGAGAAACGCATGGTTTACTCCTTAGATTTTAAGTTTGTCCTGGGCTACAACGACAGGTTTTCCGGATGTGTCGATGACTCCTACCGTCGGTACGCCATTTTTGATTTCGAAGAACGGTTTGTTGCTACCTGAGCACAGTTGATTGTCCCCGTATTCAATCATTTGTGCTTTCCCGGTTTTCAGGTTAACTACCGAGACAGTGTAGTCGTAGCACCAGGCACCACCACGCTCAAGCACGAAAACATAGCTGTTATCTTTATAGTTGAACTGATTCTTTGTCTGGCAATTCATACCGTCAATTTCGGTACAGGAAAACGCTTCTGTAGTATTAACGTATTTGATGTTATTTGGCAGTTTTACTTGTTTCGCAGTAGCGAAGACAGAGAACAGAATAGTTACAGCAACGAGTAAAGTTTTGATAAAAGTTTTCATGATAGACTCCTTAAATTAGTTAACCGCAGCTACGTAGTTTTTCACCAGATACGCGAATTCATGCACGCCAATTTCACCGAACCAAACCAGGTAGGCCGGGTCATCTAAACCAAAGTAACGGTAGCCAACAACTTCATGGGTTTTTGGGTTATAGAGTGTTACGATAAAGTCCCAGCCGCAGGTATTGGCTTTGCAACCGTCGCCCTGGAACCAGACTGTACCGTTAATGTTTACTGGCGTGATACCTCCACCAGGGCCATCCATATAGCCGCCTTTACCGAACATGCCGCTCAGTCCGACCGGTTTTAATGCTTTGTCGATAGCGGCTTTGTAGGTAGCGTCACCTTCGTACAACTCGTACGTTGATGGACACGCTCCAGGTTGTTCAGCCCAGGCTTCCGGGTTACAACTAAGAGCTTGTTTTACGGTAGCCGCTTCTGCGTTAAAGTTAAAGCCCGTGAACAGAACCGCCAGAAATAACATAAGGGTATGTAAACGTTTCATTGTAAATATTCTTCCGTTGTAAATGGCGCTGGAAAATTTCTCATCAGTGAAACCTTCCGGAAGTTTCCCCCCCTTGTATGATGTATATCGCCAGTATTTTATTTCATCCCGGCTGTAATTTTTATATTCCCCGGCACGTGCAATAACGCTGACCAGAGATATAAGGCTCATTAATAACTTTACAGGTAATTTCATAATTAAATTTCCAGTGAGTGAATTGACAGGTGAGGGGTAAAACTTTCTCTCAGGTAATATATATCTGAAAATATTTTCAATAACACCAGACAGGAAAAACACCACCACAGGCGGTGGCGTTTCTTTGGGGCGTCTTTATTTAATCCGGGCCATCGCGTTTCTCAGTGCCAAATCTGCCTCTTCCGTTATATCCAGGCTTTTCTGCAATACCGCCTCTGACCGGGTCAGTGCCTGACGTGCTGCCAGCGGTTTCCGGATATGCTCCATCGCCAGCATCGTGTCTTCATAGCCCTGCTGACGCCAGGCGTCGGTATGTGCCGATGTAAAACTGAGCAGACCGCCGCTGTTGCCACCATCACCTGCATATTTCAGCCTTTTCCGGGGACGGATCTCAAGGATTGTGGTGTCCGGAAAAGCCTGGCGATCCCATAAAGAACCGTCACTCAGATGCGTCACAATCACCATATTGCATCCGGCATCGACCAGAGGCGTCACAGGGGTATTTCCCTGCATATTTCGCCATCCTCCCATACCACCATCACCGAACATTGTCCCCTGAACCTCACGGGGACGGAACAGCAGGGGCAGCGCGGCTGACGCAAGCAGAGCCTCTTTCTGCTGTCCGCGGGGCAGGCTCTGGATATGCTGAAAAACGGCGTTTTTCGTGGTTCCGACACCCAGTTCAGCACGAATGCAGTCAATAATATCCTGCATGCCCCCTTCTGTGGGGTACAGCGACACATACAGCGGTAGCCCGTCTGCCAGAGCATCAGTATCAAGATAATGATCCATCAGCGCTGTCAGGGGCTCATCTGACAACAACGGCTGAGCCATCAGATTGTCAAACCCGTTGATTGTCGATATATGGCGAAGAAGCGTCGTAAGCAGTGCTCCTGCACGTCCGGGGATCTGGCAGAGGTTCATTGCCTGGAACAATTTTTTCAGCAATGAAAAGTAAACCAATCTGTTTACCGACAGCACCTGATTATTCCCCAGATGATCCCAGAGCGCCTCCAGGCGTACGGCAGCTTCTGACAGATCGGTAGAGGCCGCGATAATGGCACCATTGAATGCGCCAATGCTGGCCCCTGAAACCATGCTGATCTGTGTACCACACTCTGCCAGTGCCTTAACCACTCCCGCCTGATAAGCGCCCACCGCCCCGCCACCGGACAGCACCAGCCCCGTTTTCATTTCTGTACTCATGCAGCCCCCTTCTGAAATATTTCATCGACCATACTTTCAGAGAGGCGTTCTGCAGAGCAGAGGCGAGGCATGCGAACCGGTAAGTGTTCTGCAGCCTGCGTGGTTGACCAGATCACCGGATGCTGCTCTTCACTGCACCAGTCTCCCAGCCAGTTAATCGCGTCATGCCACTCGTTATCTGCCTGCTCCCGGCCCTGACCACCAAGCCAGTCCAGAGTGTTCAGACGCACGGTTGCACTACCGCCACTCTCCTGTGCCATCTGCGTTAATGCTTTATGTCTGAGAATATCCAGTAGCTGGTTAACCTGGCCTGTTTCGCTCTGACGTATCACATCACCAAACGCGCCCCAGCGAAGCTCTTCAAGTGCCACATAACAACGTCCGGCAGGGGAAAATGACGCATATCGCCCGGCGCTCCACCATGAGAATATCTGCTCAAGATGTAACTGCGCCCGCTGAACCTGGTCAACACGGTGGAGTTTTTCTTCAAGATGATTCAGTTTATGGTGAACCTGATCGGCCAGGGTGAGTAACTGCTCCCGCGTATCTGCGGAATAATGCGCCAGCCTGGCTGTATCACTGACCAGTGAACTGACCCTGTCGTTTACCCGGGTAATCGCGTAGTTTGTGGTGGCAAGTGACGTTGTCATCTCCGTCAGCCAGCGCAGGGACGCCTCAACGCCCTGTGCAAGCGACGCATTGATGGCATTCTGCCGTGCAGCGCCTTCGCCGGTCAGCCCCTCTTTTAAACGCCGGAAGAACGTGCGCTCTCCGGCCGTGCGGATATGCTCCTGTGCAACATCGATTCCGTTTGCGAAATCAACCACAAATTTTTCAGGAAGACAGGTGAGTACCTGACATACCCGGTTATCAGCAATTTGTTGAATAAATGGTGAAGTCACAGCATTGTCTCCAGCTCTTCCCTCAGCGCCTTACTGTCAGTAATGAGCTCAGGAACCCTTTCATTTAATGCCTGAAGTCGCCCGGTAAGCCGTTCCTGCGCCTGCTGATCGCGTTTATGATCTTCAGAGCTCTGAATCAGCGTGTTACGCAGTTGTTCAACTTTCTCCCTGAATGCGCAGAAAAAGGCATCGATTTCCTGGCGGACGGGCTGGTTAATATCCTGCTCAATGGATGCCTGCAGCTCCCCGAAATATGCCCGGGTCAGTGACATAACTTCCTCTCTGACCTTGTTGATATTGATCACGCTGCGACTCACATCCTCGTCATAGTTTTCCCAGCCCAGGTCACTGGTGCCAAACCATCGACAAACGGTTCCCCATACGCCACTCTGCCGACGGCGACGGGTGACGGTCTCCGTTCTTTCCTCCATAAGCGCACTCAGATTTATTTTTACCGCGAGCCGGGTCTGTAACTGGCTGACTGCCGGAAAACTGATTTTTACGGTAAAGCCCTCATCCTCCAGGCGGGCATTGATGCGACCGGCAATGTTTTCTGTGGCGTACAGGGCCGTGCCACGAAAACCTGTTTCAATCCCGCTGACGATTTTCTCCAGCTCAGGCCGGAACTGTGCTTCAGCCTCACGGTGCAGGCTGGTCACGGTCGATTCGATTTGCGTCATCAGTTCAAGGGCTTCCCTGCGATCACTGAATTTTATTTCGGGGCTGTCCGGGGCAAAATCTCGTTTCCTGTAATCCTCCCGGCCCTGGTTGTTGATACCGGACCATTGAGAAATTTTCCCCCATAATCCGGACTGAGACCTTCGTTGTTCTGCGTCTTCTTCCTCCAGCATTTGCTGTTCTTTGCGTTTACCGCTTCTGAAATAGTCATTCAGCTCCTCTTCCAGTGAGGTGCAGACCCCCGTCAGTAATTCCCGGGTTTTAGTATCGATCTCCTCCATGGCCATTCTGACATCAGTGGTCATCTGCTCCTGACAGTCCGCGATTTCCCGGATATCCGCAAGCAGGCTGGTGATATGCGACTGCAGTGACTGAATGCTTTGCTGTAGCCCCTGATGGCGTAACAACAGGTATTCACTGATATTTTCTGCATTCTGCATCAGTTTTGCGGCGGCAGAGTCAACCGCCAGTGCCGCAGCTCTGGAATGTGAGCTCTGTATGACTTCCGTTATCAGTTGATCGATAAGTGAGCCTTCCCACAGGTCTGTCGCCCCTTCAGTTGCCAGTTCACTGTCTTTACAGACGTATTCTTTTTTCATGCAACCGAAGGCACCTCTGATAAAATCATCGACCCAGGCTTCATCAACAGGAAGGGTTCCGTTTTTCCGTAACTCATGAAGCGCACGGTTAGCCAGGTATGCCTGGCGTGAGGATCCGGGATAAACGCGGGAGGCGGGCAGCACATCGCTGTTCAGCATTGCCGGAACTTTCTGGCGTACGGCATCTGCCCCATCGCCATTGCGGTCTTTCTCATCAAATTTATTGACCAGTACAAACAGGCGGCCGGCTGATACGTCAGCAATGGCATTAAGCTCTTTACGGACGTCTTCATCCGCTTTTGAGTTCATCTGGGTGTAATCCATCACAGCCAGAACCGCAGAGGCTTTCTGCAGTTGATCCCGCATCATCACTTCCATCTGCGGTTGTCCGGCCTCATTAGGGCCGGGGGTATCCAGCAGTGTGAGTGTTCCCTGGCATGCATCCATCCCCACCAGATGGCTGAATTCCACGTCGATCACCGGCAGTTTCTGCACTTCTGCGTATTCATCAAAAGGAAATTCAGTCCCCATTGCCGCAGCAAGACGAACCAGATCGTTTAACGATGCCAGTCCGGTAAAGATTTCCTCCTCCCCGTGGTATTCATTTTTGAGCCAGCCATCATCCGTCAGAATATCCAGCAGTTCGCGGGTATCCCCGGTTTGCTGCAGGGTCTGTGCGACCTGCTGTCCTGCCGGGGTGGCGAGTTTTTCCTGCAGTGTGATTAATAAATTGCGGACAGGCTGAATATGTTCCAGATGGAGAACCGGCTCAGTTTTTCCGGGAACGTGGCGGATGAGCGTCGGTACAGAGGTCATGGGGCGGTTACGGTTAGGCAGAATTTCCTGCCCCACAATGGCGTTGATGGTGGTTGATTTGCCTGCTTTCATCGTGCCGACAACAGCCAGCACCATCTCCCTGCGGGCGGTTTTGATTTGTTCGCCCTCCAGCTCCTCAATTCTTTTCAGTGCTTTCTGTTTATCAAAAAGCAGTCTGTTTTCGTTCTTACTGTCAGATAACACATCTGGCTCCTCAACCATTTGCCGGAGCAGATTAATGTTCAGTTGCAAAAGTCGGTCGGCTTCATCACAAAGCAGGGCGATGTTCTTTTCGTGCATTATTTAACCTTCCTAAGACGCATTTTCATGACAACCACGGAGGAGGTCATTTACTACAAACGATCGTTTATAACGATCGATATGATAGTAACGATCGATGTATTCTATTAACTTGAGAAACACAACGCAAGGGGACAACCCGGGTATGGCTGCGTTTGCATAGTGTTTTCATGGAGTTAAAAATCTGTAACAACAGCCTGGTACATCACCACCGGGTTCAGAAGAAAATCCAGTTCCATACCGCGCGGGCAACAGAGACCACCGAGTCACGGACGGCACGCAGAACCGTGCGTGCAACAGAGGCAATACAGGCGCTCTCCGCCGTGTCAAATATCCGGTCCACCGCACCGGTAAACTGTTCACGGGCCTGAGCGCGGACAGATTCCGTGCGCAGCTCGTCCTGCAGGCGGGTCATCAGGGGACTGGCGGCATGGTCGGGAAGTGCTGTCATGAGCGCACTGACCAGCGTATCCAGTTCCCAGCCGGTGCGGGCCGATACGGCAACAACCCGATGTACGGGCCGGAACAGACGGAATACCGCCTCCGTTTTTTCGCGAATGTTCTGTGCCTGTGCGGGAGAAGGCTGAATACCGGCCATATCCCATTCATGGCAGGGCTCCGTTTTATCGGCCTGCATCACCACAAACAGTACCCGCTGATGTCCCCGGTGCAGGATGTGTCGCCAGAAATACTCATCCACAGACAGGGCACGGTCATCGGCTTTAATCAGCCACAGTACCAGGTCCAGTTCGGGCAGAATGTCACGGTACAGGGCTTCATACTCTGCATCCCTGTCCCGGCTCTCGCCCACCCCGGGCAGGTCAGTGATAACCATGCTGTGACCATGGCCATTCAGACGGAAGCGCTGCACTTCCCGGGTGCCGGCGTGAACATCACTGACCGGGGTGATCTCCCCCTGAAACAGCGCATTACAGAGTGAGGATTTACCGGCCCCGCTTTTACCCATAATGCCAGGCACGGGTTCGTGACTGGTGAGTTTGCGCAGATGTTCCAGGATGTGACGGGAAAGTGAGTAAGGCAGGGAGGAGAGCGGTTTTTCAATTGCCTCAATGGCATCAGACGGATTCATACATGTATTCCCGGTGAAAAAAGACAAAACCCCGCGCACCGGAAAGGTGGCGGGGGATTCACGGAAATAATATCTGTCTGAAATTATCTGGAATCGATTTGGCTGTTCTGCCTGGTTGCCACCAAATCATGGTACGCCTGCTCAATCATTTCATTCAGCAGTTTTTTTGGGAGGACACCACGACTTCGGGCAATACTTTCAAGCTGTTTGTGGATTTTTCCGGACAGTTTCAGAGGGACGGAACCATCAGCACGTTCATCACGCCTTTTTTGTTGCTCCCGGGCACTTTTCAGCTCATCAAGAAGAATCGCTTTATGCTGAATCCTGGGGGCCTGGAAGGAGACCTGCGTAAACTTCGCTCTGTTCCGTCTGGGATTACTTTCCAGTAAAAACTGTACCTGTTGCTCATTCCAGCCCTCCCAGTTATCAAACGTGGCGCAGGCAAACCAGTATTTCTGCTCCGGGGTAAGGGGATTCAGCGGGGTTCCCACACACCGGATCTGCATGGCGTTCCATAACCAGTCACACTGTTCACTGTCCCTGCTGTCCACCCACGAAAAGGGGGAGGGGTAATCATTGTTTATGCTGGCCCATTCAGAGAATACTGAGTTGATAATCGTCCTCGTAGCCTCTGGTCCGGATTTCAGCAGGTAACTGGAGCAGAACCATATAATTTCACGGTAGATTTTATCCGGATGCACGGTGCGCATCGGCTTTTCTCTGGGACCGGCAATCTTCGGTTGCGATGGAAACCCCGTGGCAAACCGCAGATGTTCCGGGGGCATTCCTGAACGTTTTTCAGGAATGGGTGTGAGTCCTGCGTTTCTGGTCTTTTCCGCTTGTCCGGTATTGCCTCCGGCCGGAGTGTTGTCGGGAGTATCTTCCGGAGGCGAGGTGTTTTCATTAGTTGGGGGAACAACAGCAGAACTGTCCATCTCCGGAATGGGTTGAGGGGCATAATCACTGTGGTAGCCAGGGGAAAGCGTTAAGTCCCGAAGGGTGACATCAGGTTCCGGGCAGTGAGTGCCACCGGGAGTGAACGGGAGTTGTTGCTTTTGGGAGAAAAATGTATTGTGAATGCGGGTATACAGCTGGAACAGAAAAAAATAAGATGCCCGTGGTTCTTTTTTTAACCACTGTGTATATTCCTCTATGGCACCGAGCTGTTGTTTGTGCCGTTTTACAGTATCGATATACGGACAGCTGGTGCAGATATCATCCAGTTCCTTTCCCACAATACACCTCACCTGCTTTTCTCACATTTGCAGATTTTAAAAAAGCAAACAAAAACCTCCGTACATGATGTACAGAACAATCTACCAGGTAGTGGCGTCAGAAAACCTCCGGGCCGCCTGCACTTTCCGGAATGCGCCGGTTATGAAAAACCGGAAATTCAGTCTCTGTTGTAAGATGTACCCTCTGATACTACGTTTTCTCTGTGTATTTAACTCACTGTATTTATTGTCTTTTTAAGCTTGACTGATATTCTCCGGTCATAGTGTGCCGGATATACATCCCGTAAACTTCTCATTTTTATATAAAAATACCTGCACTCTCTTCAGCGCATCTGTCTCCTTTAAGTAAAAAATGTTTTCACGTATTGCTGTAAATTCATTTTAAATCAGTATATTACCTTGATATTGCTGTCTCCTGGTTTGATGCGTAATCGTTCTGCCTTTCTGGATGATTCTGGTGCTTCCGGGTGCATTCTCCTCTGCACATGCAACAGTTCGTCATCGCCACGCTCCCAAAAAGCATATAAAAACGAATCGAATTTGATATTTTTTTCAATCGTTTTTCATAGGAATTTCGTAGGGTATTCTCCGCTATAACCTCCATATTTGCTGTCTTTTTCTTCATAAATCGTATGCAATGTAGCCTGTCTGTCAAGACCTCTTCTCTGCTGTTGAGGAGACGATCTCATTTTTGGTCTTTTCCGGGAGAGAGGCTGTCAGATGAGCGAGCCGGATTTACTGTCAGAGGTACACCCCGTAGCAGACCTGTGCTCCCATTTCCGCGATCCGGAACCAACAACACCCTACGGTTAATACCATTTGAAGCGTCAGGTACTGCAGGAAGTTCCCCCCTGCGCGGACATCGGTTCCTGCCGACATCTCACAATACGGCCAGACTGTCATGCAGTAACACCCGCATGCGGTCTGCGGTTTTAAGCGCACTCTCCCGTTTTCAGTGCACCGATAATGCGTCATAGTAAGTCTGGGGGAAGTTACGGAATGCCTGTTAAGTGGTGCCGTGGGTGGAGACAGCTTACTTTTCTACAGCAACTGCAGTCATTCAGGATGATCAGGAGATATTCTGTCAATGTCACGATCCTGCCATTTTCGTACCCGCTAAGATACTTCCGTTACTGATGCTGTCCGCTTTTCACCATTTCATCCTCACTGACAGGCGTTGCGTTTTGGGTCATCACCACAGCTTTACGTTTCTCTTTTAACCGGTAACGCTCTCCTTTGATATTCAGCGTGGTTGAGTGATGCAGCAGTCAATCCAGGAGCGCTGTTGTCCGGCAACCACCATATCAACTTCTTCCCGGGTGTGGCGGAGAGGTGGTATCCTGGCTGAGTTTCGAAGCGAACCGTTCTTTTTGACGGGCGCATTTTACGTCCGGGCTGAATGTAGTAACGCGGCATGGAACGTCGGCCCGTATACCATTGCCTTAATCTCCGCAAAGATAACCTCGTCATTCCGGACATTCTCTGCCAGGCATATGTCGATGTAATCCATAAACGATTTCAGCTTACCCCTTTTGTGGCCAGTCTTTCTGGCTGGCGGTTCAGGGGATGTTTTCTGGTTATCGTGTACCACAAAGCAGGGATATTGCCCCGATAGTCACATTTCAGATTGATCGCGGTCTGAAGATGTGGCACTGAGGTAACGTGCTGGTGTCACTGGTATTGCTGAAGTTATGGTTTTTCGGGGTCAGGTGAGCCTGTTGTGTGTATGCTTTTTGTTCAGGTCAGAGGGGGACTGTGTGGACAGCGGCTTTTGTCTCCGGGCATTCACGCCTGAACGATGAATGCGATTTTCAGCAATATTTGTCTTTGTGACACTCTCTGGTTGAGAAGCTAATGCGCGCCCCTGTTTCCACAGAGAATGTACTGCACCCATTTTGTTGGACGATGAAATGGAATAGCCCCTGATATGTCAAAGCCAAAATACCCTTTTGAAAAGCGCCTTGAAGTCGTGAATCACTACTTCACTACT
>NZ_JBJQMC010000032.1:0-37773 GCF_046486085.1 Escherichia sp. WS568 | reverse complement strand
CGCACCACCCCGTCAGTAGCTGAACAGGAGGGACAGCTGATAGAAACAGAAGCCACTGGAGCACCTCAAAAACACCATCATACACTAAATCAGTAAGTTGGCAGCATCACCCTGGATTTCTTAAAAAATTGCAGTATAATTGCCGCAATTATCCCACCGTTTATTTTTTGAGTAGTTTCTCATGATGCAGCATACTTCTGTGTGGTACCGACGCTCGGTCAGTCCGTTTGTTCTTGTGGCGAGTGTTGCCGTTTTCTTGACCGCGACCGCCAATCTTACCTTTTTTGATAAAATCAGCCAAACCTATCCCATCGCGGACAATCTCGGCTTTGTGCTGACGATCGCTGTCGTGCTCTTTGGCGCGATGCTACTGATCACCACGCTGTTATCATCGTATCGCTATGTGCTAAAGCCTGTGTTGATTTTGCTATTAATCATGGGCGCGGTGACCAGTTATTTTACTGACACTTATGGCACGGTCTATGATACGACCATGCTCCAAAATGCCCTACAGACCGACCAAGCCGAGACCAAGGATCTATTAAACGCAGCGTTTATCATGCGTATCATTGGTTTGGGTGTGCTACCAAGTTTGCTTGTGGCTTTTGTTAAGGTGGATTATCCGACTTGGGGCAAGGGTTTGATGCGCCGATTGGGCTTGATCGTGGCAAGTCTTGCGCTGATTTTACTGCCTGTGGTGGCGTTCAGCAGTCATTATGCCAGTTTCTTTCGCGTGCATAAGCCGCTGCGTAGCTATGTCAATCCGATCATGCCAATCTACTCGGTGGGTAAGCTTGCCAGTATTGAGTATAAAAAAGCCAGTGCGCCAAAAGATACCATTTATCACGCCAAAGACGCGGTACAAGCAACCAAGCCTGATATGCGTAAGCCACGCCTAGTGGTGTTCGTCGTCGGTGAGACGGCACGCGCCGATCATGTCAGCTTCAATGGCTATGAGCGCGATACTTTCCCACAGCTTGCCAAGATCGATGGCGTGACCAATTTTAGCAATGTCACATCGTGCGGCACATCGACGGCGTATTCTGTGCCGTGTATGTTCAGCTATCTGGGCGCGGATGAGTATGATGTCGATACCGCCAAATACCAAGAAAATGTGCTGGATACGCTGGATCGCTTGGGCGTAAGTATCTTGTGGCGTGATAATAATTCGGACTCAAAAGGCGTGATGGATAAGCTGCCAAAAGCGCAATTTGCCGATTATAAATCCGCGACCAACAACGCCATCTGCAACACCAATCCTTATAACGAATGCCGCGATGTCGGTATGCTCGTTGGCTTAGATGACTTTGTCGCTGCCAATAACGGCAAAGATATGCTGATCATGCTGCACCAAATGGGCAATCACGGGCCTGCGTATTTTAAGCGATATGATGAAAAGTTTGCCAAATTCACGCCAGTGTGTGAAGGTAATGAGCTTGCCAAGTGCGAACATCAGTCCTTGATCAATGCTTATGACAATGCCTTGCTTGCCACCGATGATTTCATCGCTCAAAGTATCCAGTGGCTGCAGACGCACAGCAATGCCTATGATGTCTCAATGCTGTATGTCAGCGATCATGGCGAAAGTCTGGGTGAGAACGGTGTCTATCTACATGGTATGCCAAATGCCTTTGCACCAAAAGAACAGCGCAGTGTGCCTGCATTTTTCTGGACGGATAAGCAAACTGGCATCACGCCAATGGCAACCGATACCGTCCTGACCCATGACGCGATCACGCCGACATTATTAAAGCTGTTTGATGTCACCGCGGACAAAGTCAAAGACCGCACCGCATTCATCCGCTGATTTCTCCCTGTATTTTTTCCAAACCCACCGCACACTCCATTCGTATTATGGGCGGTGGGGTGGGGTTTGTTATGCCGTATTTATCAAATAAACGCCTACTTGCTGAGATGAGTATCGCTCTTGTCATGGCGATCGTTGCCACGCTGACCCTTGAGCACAGTCAGATTGATCTGATGGTCGCTGATTGGTTTTATCTGGGTATGGGGCATTGGATGGTTGCCAAGCAAGCTTTTTTGCCAGATTTGCTACTGTATTCTGGACTAAAAAAGCTGCTGATGGCGATGCTGATCTACTTGCTGGTTGCGACCATTTGCCGTGCTTATCATGAGAAAAAGGGCAATGCTATCACTGCCAAGTGGCTTGTCCCAGTGACAAAATTTCGCGTGCGTGAGCTTGCGTATCTGGTGCTGACTTTGATCCTAGTGCCGACAGTTGTCGCGTCATTGAAGGCATATACTCATGTGGTCTGCCCTGTGCATTTGACGATTTTTGATGGTACGCTGCCGTATTTGCCGATGCTTGATAGTATGCGTAACACCATTCCTGATAAGTGCTTTCCTGCGGCGCATGCCAGTAGCGGATTTGCGCTGTTTGCCTTTGCGTTTGCGCCAAGTTTGCGCCGCCGTCGTGGTGCGATCATCATCGTGGTGATGGCATTGGGCTGGGCGATGGGCTGCTATAAGATGATTATTGGCGATCATTTTTTGAGCCATACGGTGGTGTCGATGATGCTTGCGTGGGCGATGTCGGCAGGGCTTGCGTGGGTGTTTTTTAAGAAGGGTGAACAAGTTTAATCGGCTAAAAGAGAAGGGAGTGAAAATGGAACTGGGCATTATGGTGTGCATCGTGTTGTTACTCTCCGTGGCGGCGGCGTGGATCAGTAATAAGACAGTTGATTTGCTCGAAAGATTCTATTTCAAGCGTCCGCTGAGCATGGAGTACGCGGCATGGCTACGTGTAATGTGTGCAGGCTTGTTATTGGTTTTTATTCAGGTTGCTCCACAATTTACACTTCTGTATACCCTTAAACTTGTCACGCTTATTAATCTTGGAATCCAGACAATGAAATTAAATGGCGTGTACAAATATAAAAGAACGGGAATTTTGCCTCCGGGAGGGGCACTCTCTAATCTCACCAGACTTAACCCGTTCAAGAAAAAATAAAGTTATGCGCCCGTGAGGGCGCTATTCATCAAAGGCATTTCGCATAAGCTTGATCATTGCTTTTTTACCAGCTTCAATATTACGAATGTAGCGCATAACCATTTCTTCATTCGACCAGTTCCCCATTTCCATAATCTGTGGTAGCGAGTAACCTTCAATATTTAGCTGTATCGCTCCGCCTACACGAACGCTGTGCCCTGTCCAGTAACGAGTTTTAGTCTCATTTGGATAAAGCTCATTCCACATCTCTTTAAATGCTCGTAAAAGGGAATTTTTGCTGAGCATACCGGCATCGTCCACAGTGTCTTCTTCATCTTCATCGTTCAGAAGACTTTGCTTAGCACGATAGGGTAGGTTATGCCTTTTAAGAAGTTCAGATAGCTCATTCCCCTTACTCCGAAGCTTCCAGCCGGGTGGCATATAGCCTGTATCATGGAAATTTACGGCCTGGAAAAGGAATTCATCCGGATGACTGTGCTGATCCATTTTCACGAGGTTCATCAATCTCAAGAGGCAGTTAGTTAACTGACGTGTCAGCCGGTAGGTAAGAAGTGTACTAATGTTCGTTTTTGTACGGTATACCGTCAGGTTAAATTCACCGGTCATACTATCCAGAGACAGATCTTTCAGACGTATACGTCGAATTTCGGATGAACGGAGCAGTGTTTCAAAGCCTGTCCAGATCAGGCACAGGTCACGAAGTTTACGAACTGAGTTTGTAGTACTGCGTAACTTTATCAGAGCCTTGAGATCGCCAATAAGAAAGGGAGTTGCCTGTTTAGTCGTCTTTCGCTTCCGGGCTTCCGATTGTTTTAAGGCTTCCAGCATGTACCATGCTTCAGACGTAATAATCCCGGGCAGGTTAAGCCCTTTTTTATGGATACTATTTAAGGCCTGAAGACAGCTGTTTATGCTGCTTCGTGACAATTTGCCTTCAAGATGCCCCATAAACGCAAGCAGAGCGTCCTCAGACACGGGGAGCGAACTTACTGGCCAGTCTGTATGCAACCGGGCATTCGCCAGATACCATTCGTTCCATACTCGTAGCCAGTGCAGATAGGTTTTAGCAGTGTTGTATCTCAGATGGGAAAAGTAACGGATCAAGCGTGAAAGCTGTTTATCATGGTTGCCGAACGTTTCCAGCTGCTGATGCAATTCGCTTTCCGAAAACTGTCTGATCA
Organism: Escherichia sp. WS568; assembly: GCF_046486085.1. Classification (NCBI taxonomy): domain Bacteria; kingdom Pseudomonadati; phylum Pseudomonadota; class Gammaproteobacteria; order Enterobacterales; family Enterobacteriaceae; genus Escherichia; species Escherichia sp. WS568. The sequence continues at coordinate 33,621 of NZ_JBJQMC010000032.1, read as the reverse complement.
CTGATTGATTCTTCATCCTGCTCACCGGGATACACTGGTTTTAATTACAGGTCATTTTAGCACTCATGTACCTGGTTATGAACAGGGTGGAAACAACGAAAAAGGTTGTGAAATCGTTAGGCTTAAGTGAAAAATGATATTAAGATTATCCCTGGCCAGTTGAGGCCTGTCTAAAGAAGGTTGATTATGTCTGACACAAAGCAGTCTTATTTAATGAAATTCCGTAAGTGTAGTTCGTTCGAAACGCTCGAAAAAGTATTTGAAAGGTTATGTGAAAAAAACTCGGGTGTCGCCTCTCTTGAAATTTCTGGTGCTTATGATCATCGTAAAGCCGAACTGACAATGAAAAAGTTATATGACAAAGTTCCTGCGAGTGTGTGGACCTTTGTTCGCGAGTAATTATTAATATTGGCACAACAAAAAGACTGTGCCTAGATTTGAAAATAGTTTATGCCCCTTTCGGGGCTAAAGGCATTGTAATAGCCTGTCTTTTAAAGTTGTTTATTAAGTTCGGAGAAAAACTTTAATCATAAGCCAAGCCCACTGCTAAATACATCCGATATTCTCCTTCATTTTATTAGAAGTGATAAAAGTTACTTTACCTAAACTTCTCTCTCAATATTTGTAAGGCTCTCATTTGATTTTTGTCAAACATTAATCTGGAAGACGGAAAAATCATTTCTTTTAATACGTTTTACAGAAATCCTCCTCCGTTATTTCGGATATAGTTTGAATCATTATCAAAAACGGGGTGCAGCCATGCGTAAGAGTTATACATTTGGTATTCCATTTGGACTCCAGCGAGAATCAGGACTCTTTTTAGATATTACAGAGGTCAGCCGGGGTATTGACTGTAACTGCATCTGCCCCGCTTGCAAAACTGATCTGTTAGCAAAGCAGGGGGAGGTCAAGCTTTGGCATTTCTCACACAGTACAGCTGTAGCCGGTGACTGTGATGGTCTGATGGAAGCCATCCGGGGAAAGATTATTGAAGTCATCAACGAGCACCAGGTTCTTGGTTTCCCAAATCTTCTCGCTGGCGACGATGGTGGGCCGGTTTCACTGAATGAGGTTAGTGGAAGCGGCAGTATGTTCGGAGGCACAGCTGATCTGTTCGTAAAGGTTAATGATTTATGTGTGGCCGTCTTTCTGGACAGGGATCGCAGCATTTCAGAGAAGTTAACCTTTGACCATCTTCATCCTTCCGAAAGAGTTGCCGCATTGCGTATCGATCTTCCTGATATTGAATATGAAATCAGTCAGGTGCAGCTCGGGCGACGTAAAACAACATACAGTGAGTGCATTGAAAGCCTGATCATTGATGAGACCAGTTCCCGGGAATGGCTATATCATCCATTAATGCATGAACTTGAATCTGAACCTCTTCAGGAGTATCGGGGACGGGAGCCTTCAGAGGAAGGGCCTCTTCTTCAGCGCCTTGCTGACTGTAAGATGAAATTGCCTGATATCCTTCCGGGCAGTCATAACGCGCTAGTCAGGTTACAGCAGGATACGATTGTATGTCTGTGTCGGTTAACGGTTCGGGCTTATGACATCGCTCAGACCGATGAATTTCCTTTGTTCCTTCGCTATTTCAGGTTGCACTGCCTGGAAAACAGCGAACATGTCAGTTACGAAAGACTGATCTGCTGGCAGGAAATGATTTCAAAAACCCAGGAAGGCCAGTCCTTGACACAAAACGAACTTGAATATCTTCATGAGATTGTCCGCATCGCCTTTTACAATCACCGGCTTAACAATGTCAGTATTTCAGATGTTAAAAACCATGACACTGGAAAGAAGAGCGGCAGGGTAGAGTCACAAAATTATTCACTTTTATAAATAACTTGGGCTTTGCGCATTAAACCCTTGCCGCAGGCGGTGTACCGCATATCCGGCACAGACAGTCAGTTTTTTCTGGCAGCTTAAATTTGACACTGCTTAATATAGTGATTCATTAAACAGGTTCAGTATGCTGCCAGAACGTTTTAGTCGTAATGGGCGTCCGTTAGTTTTCAACTAACTGAACGACGACCAGCCTGCCGCCTTCCTCCTTTGACAGAACAAACTGAGCGTTATTCGTCAGTTCAATTTTTTCCCCAATGGCAATCTGTCGTTTATCCGGTAATGACATAAGCCCATTTATGCCTTCATTTACTAACCACCACTGATCGTTATGGAAAACAAAATACCCAACTCGTTTCCTTTGTGCATCGGTTGTGCGCTCATTTGGCGCAATGAGGCGATTCACATGCCACGCATAGATTGACTGCCCGCTCCACACCATCAACCGGTGGTCGTCAGGACGATAACTGCCTTCCTTTCGGGATGAATATAAATTTAGAACCGGTAATTTACCCTTGTATGGCGTACCGCAGTAGGGACAAACCGGCTTTGTCTTACCTGAGAAAACGTACCATTTCTGTTCACACGCCTTGTTCTGGCAGGGCTGTATCAGATCGACTGTTTTAACCAGGGCACTTTCCCACTCATCGGCGGTCGGGCGTTTATTGGCATCGTGTAAGCCATCAATAAAGGCGCGTTCAAACAAAGGCGTCAAATAAGGGCCCATGATGGTGTAAGGAATTTTCTCCGGGTCAGCCCAGGGCAGTGAAAAGGAGGATAGCTGACTGACTTTGACTGCATTGCTTTTGTCTGTCGGATGTTCAATGAAGAGTGCCTTCTCACCCATAGATAAGGTCTCATCACGTACTTCATCCGACATGTCATGTATTTTTCCGCCACGTAGCGGATGACGGAAGAACAGATACATGTAGATAAGCACCGACAGCGCATGACGGTCAGTAGAAATGCTTGGCAATACGCGGTTCGGATCCTCTTTGGAAAGATGGCTGGTTTTCACCACTTCCGGAGCGATAAAATCCGGGGTGCCCACGACGTCGGGAGGATACTTTCCAGGGACAACCAGGCCGTCTACGTCAATGATGCAGGCATGTCCCATTTCTGGATCGATAAGCACGTTTTTATAGCTTAGATCGCTGTGACAGAGACCTGCCGCATGCATCCTTCTGACGGCTCTTGTTAGCAGCAGACAGACCTTGAGATAGGTAAGCGTATTGCCTCGTTCACGTGGGTCGAGAAATTTATTCTGGTTGCTGGCGCTGGCAAACCATTTGCCTTCCTTTTCACGGCCTTTTATGCCAAGAAAATCATCGTTTTTAGAGCCGTATTTAAAGAAAAAGTAGCTTTTGTAGGTTGGAACCACGATGCCGATTTTATCCCCATGCTCAACAACGTGGGTCGGCCAGCAAAACAGGTCCTTCCAGTATTCACCTCCGGACTGGCCAAAAATGTTTTGCCTGTAGCGTCCGGTGATCATATCAATCCGATCCCGGGCCTGCTCGTTCTGCGGTTTATGATAAAAAGCGACGACGTATGATTTATCAGGCGAGAAGTAAACATCCTTCATCGAGCCCGAACCAATTACCTCGTCAACATACTGGACTGTTTCGCCGTCCTTTGTTTTGCACGTAACAATATTTGCCATATTGATCACCGAAGAAGCGTATCCCTTACCACAACACCGCAATAGTGCGGTCATCGTGGTTCCCTGTGGAGAAAAAGTTAAGCCAGTCGCCTAACCTCTCAGGCGCAATACTGGCGTCTGTAAGGACAGGGATGAGCTCATCAAGGAGACGGGTCCATTTTTCGTCACTGCGAAGCCCGTTATCTGTCTCAAACAGAGGGTCTGATACGCCATCTGTCATGAGGATCAAGTGAGATACATCATTCCATTTACCCACGCTGATGCGGCCGCTAAACGAGGGGTCTGCGATAATGCTCTGGTCAAGAAAGCGGGTTTGTCCTGCGTATTCTCCGCTATCGGGATTTCCCAGTATCCTGACTTTACCGGAAGGGCTGTATGCACCTATCGCACCATCACCAAGCCAGAATGCAGCCGCAAACAGCTCGTTATCAGTTCGTAGCGCTACAGTTGCCAGTAGGGTTGTTGAATAGGATTTCACAGGTTGTTCTGCACAAATGGCTTCGTTCTGGATACTGTTGACCGCGAGCGTAGCTGCCTGTTTAAAATGATGAAGCATGGCGTTTATGGTTGCCTGCTGATCGCTCCCTTCCCACGCCGTGATGTGCTGCTTTAGATGGACGCCTTTCAAACCACTGAGCTGATTGAAAAGGTAATCGCCAGCCGTTTGGACTGCAATCCGGGAGCCTTCCCGGGAATTTACCGCACTACCGGCCCCGTCTGCGACCAGCATGACAGACCATCCTGTTTCCTGGCAGTGGTTGATATAGAAGTCGTCATCTCTGAAGCTCCCGGCATGCTCATGAGATCGTCCCCGGCGACTGGCGGCAGCAATACGTATGTCACCCCTGACCAGGCCAGCAGCGTCCAGATGGGACTTAGGGTAGGAAGCGTCTGCTGGTGGCTCTACCACCTTCCACAGGCTTCTCGGATCGGGATTGACTATAAAAAGCTGTTTTGTTTCGCATTCGTCGTGCGAAGCGCATGACCAGAGTACTGAAAGCTCTATATCGCCGCTTTCGGTGGGTGTACCTGTCAGCAACTTATGCTCTTTGTCAAAGGTCAGGCCAATGTTCCTGGGAAAGACAACGTCCCTGACAGTAGCCTGCTGGCCCTCATCCAGAACTATAGCAACCGGCGAAGAGAAACGTTCGCCTGCGCGGGCGTTGGGAATAACTATTTTAGCTCTCGGGGGAACGGCAGGTGGCACAGCTAATCCGGCCCGCTGCTGGCCTGTCGGTATCTGCCCGGGTTTTAATACCAGGGAAGACAGGTTTTCGTCTTCCCTCTGTGCTGGTTTATCAAATTCGTAATAAGGCATCAGCTTCCAGAACGGAGGATGAGGTTCATTTTCTGGCAGGGGTTGCAGTAATGGTGTATCGGTAGCGTCAATGCCCGGGTTATCAGCATCACTTACGACCGTTTGTTGCTGATCGGAAAGGCTGGATGCTGACGAGGGGGCGATCTCTGCGTCGTTATAACCTTCGCTAACCCGCGCAGATAAACCCTGTGCAAGGCTCTCAATCCGCTCTTTAAGCCGCATAATCTCTTCAGTAAGGGAAGGGTCGTGCGATAGAAGAAAAAGCCGCTCACCTTCTACAGGGTGGCCCAGCTCAGACAGCACTAAGCGGATAATCTTCTCTTCAAGTAAAACATTTTGCGACATCAACCTCTCCCTCTGTTTACGTCGAAGTTAGTGTTTCCGCCATCATTGCTGAATGACAGACCTGTTTCACACCACGGGCAGATCACGTCATCCGGGCCGTCAATGCACAGCAATTTTCCGCATGAGCACAGGGCAAACGCACTGGCATTACCGCAGTGAGGGCAACCCGGTACGCCATGCAGTTCGCTGGTGTTTACCTGCAAACCGGTAGCGGTGGCATCTGACCATGCAAAATAGTCTTCATCGATGGGATAGCATCCGGCAATATTAAAGCTGTTCAGGTTCAGGCTGAAATCGAGCCCGGAAATCCTTGCTGGTGGCCGTTCATACTTCATCAGATACGGACGACGGGTCTTGCTGCAACGGCCGGTAAGCGTAACGCAGTTTTCGTCGTACGCTTTTACTGGCTCGTCCTTGGCCAGCCGGACTATGTATTCAGTCTGGCTGAGCTCAGGTTGTTTGTCGTCTCCGACGCTGCGGCTGTGCGCCGTAACCGAGGCTGTGATCCATTTGATGAAGCGGGTAAAGTCCCCTTCCTGAGACTCGGTGAACAGCATGACATTCTCTGTCAGTTGCCGCAGGGTATTCAGGTCCGCTGACGGCCCCAGGCCAACGGCAATGAGATTCACTTTACTCGCGTAGTGATCCTTCCAGCGCTTCACTTCTGCGGTTGTGTCGTCAGTCGGACGTCCGTCGGTAAGGAGATACACGACGGGTTTCCAGTCGCCTTTAGCCTCATGAGTGGTTTTTCTGACCTGGGTATCAATTTGTACGGTCAGCTCACGCAATGCGGCCCCAAGGCTCGTACCGCCGCCAACGGGAAGGCGGGGAGGGTAGAACGAGGCAATTTCGTGAAGAGGTACAATCGTACGGGCTACACCGGCAAATGCGATTACCGAAACCCAGGCTGTTTCAAGTGCGTGTGGATCCTTTCTTAAATCTCCGATGATCATTTGCAGACCATCAGTCATTTTTTTCAGGTTTTCACCAATCATGGACTCTGAACAGTCCAGGACAAAAAACACGGGAAGGCGTCTCATAATTTTCCTCGTACGGCTGGTACGGCCAGCAGAAAACGTTGCTGTACAGAAAGGTGCTGCCCGGAAAGCAGCACCTTTCTGTCTGTCAGAGCACCAGCTGGATTTCTGGTGGAGGAGGGGGAAGGGTATCAGTTCCGTTATTGATCCCCGCGCTTGTGCTGCCGGAAGACACGCTGGCCGATACCCATTTAAAGAAACCTGCAAACGCGGTTGAATCTAGCGTCTCCAGAGACACAACCTTATCGGTGAGCTGTTTTAAGTGCTCATGGCCTGCTTTAGGACCAACGGCGCAGGCAATGATGGATCCGAATCCCCGGCCGCGAATCGCTTTTACCGCTTCACCGTACGCCAGGGCATCAGAAGGGGTTCCATCAGTCATCAGGAATACCAGAGGACGCCAGTCTCCTTTTGTATCACCATCTGAGCGACGTACATCCCGTTCAACACACTGCATCAGACATTCAAGGGCAGCACCGGTGAACGTCCCGCCTGCGCTTGGCACAACGATGTCAGAAAACTGGAAGTCTTCCAGCGGCGTGAGAGGAATGAACTCACGCGCCTCATTGTCATAGGTGATAATGGAGATATGAACGCTTTCGAGGGCGTAGGGATCCTGGCGAAGAGCGCTAAGCATCGCCTGAATTCCAACGTTAACGGAATGGATGGACTCACCGCGCATCGAGCCGGATGTGTCGATAACAAGGTAAACAGGCAGGCGGCGCATCACATGTAATTCCTCAGGTGCGAGACAAACGAATCTGATTCTGAAGGCTCACCAATTGCCCTGAGTTTCCAGCCTGTAGCCTCGCGTATCAGCTCGGCAAAAACCATGGAGCGCTGGCTGGCGAAGGCGGGTCCGCCAGAAAGATCGAATCGTGCCATTTCAATATTACGGGCATCTACTGCCCGGATGAAGGCATTCTGAACTTTACCAAAGTGCTGCTGGAGCTTTTCACCATTGTAGATCTGAACGATGAACACAATTTTCTCGTACTGAGCGTCAAGGGAATTCAGGCGCACAATAATTTGCTCATCGTCACCATCACCGGCTCCGGTTCGGTTATCGCCCGTCAGCCAGATATTTCCTGACTTATGGCGAAGGCTGTTGAAAAAGATGATATCGCCATTCACAAGCGTTGGTTTACCATTTTCCACATTGCCGAGATCGGTCACCTTTCCGGCTGAATTACACAGGAAAGCGATCACATCAAGGTCGTATTCTTCTTCTTTTTTACCAAAGATCCCGCCGAGGAAACCTTTCTTTTCCTCATTAATATCCCAACCCAGGCCGATAGTAACGGACGAGAGATCGTATTCATTTTTTTTCAGGCTTACGCCCTGGCCTTTGCTCAGACTGACAGACATGACATCCCCTTAATTAATAAAATTATAAGACCACGTTTACTTCTGGCGGCGGCGGTGGCAGGTCTTCAAGACCGATCACTTCTTTTTTGCTGGACTCCACTTTCTGACTGCCTACCGAAATGCTCGCACTGACCCATTTAAAGAAAGCTTTAATCGTCGAACTGTCAGCTGTATCGAGCTGAACCACGATTTCAGTGATTTCTTTGAGGACGCTGGTATCGGCATCATGCCCGGCTGCACATGCCACAACAACGCCGGTTCTGGCCGCTTTAAAGTCATTCAGGCCTTTACGCCAGTCATCATTCGGACTTCCATCCGTCATCAGGAATACAAGGGGACGCCAGTCACCTTTAGTGTCAGCCGTCGTTTTCTGTACTTCTTTGGCAATGGAGCTGGCCGTGAGGGAAAGCGCTTCGCCAAGAGAGGTGGTGCCGCTGGCTGTTAGTGCTGGCATCTGGAAACTCAGGAGGTCTGTCAGGGGGACTGCCTGTCGGGCTGAAGAATCAAAGGTGATCACTGACACGTAAGCCGTTTCGAGTGCATACGGATCCTGTTTCAGCGTGGTAAGCAGCGTCTGAACGCCATTCTTAACCGCTTCGATAGGCTCTCCGTGCATAGAGCCGGACGTGTCGAGTAGCAGATATACGGGTAAGCGTCTCAAATGTAATTCCTTCTTAAGAGATCGGAAGAGGAGAGTAGTTTCAGGAAGAGGCCAGAGTTTGTAGATTTGATAAAACGGCACGACATCTGTCGGGTGGAGATTAAATACTCAGAAGCGGCATTAAAGAAATAAGTTAACCACCATTGAATTACCGACATGTGAATGGCCTCTTATCAGAGAAAAAAATTCAGACCGTACTGGAATATAAATTTCTGAAAAAAACTCCGGCAAAAATAAACTTTCTTATGTATGAAAATCATCATACATCACAGATCTGCATGAATGGAGTGTAAATCGCCCAAAGATTGATGTGTAGCACAAGAGGATGTCAAGACACCAGGTTTTGTAGGCAGAAAGGCGCTGCTGACATTGCGGGAGGAGAATAGATCAAAACTCCGTCACGCAGATACAGAGGTGAAATATGACAAAACCGGGGTTTTCACCCCGGTCTGAGATTTAGCGTCAGGACTTTTTAGCGCTGTATTCTTTTATCAGTTCATCAACGGAGTGCAGAGCCAGCTTCTCTACCGCTTCACTTCGGGTCGAGCCACTCAGCGCAGCCAGACGGTCAATTTTTCTTAAAATCCGCATGCGTAGCGATAATGACACGGCTGTTTTTTTATCCTTATCGAGTACGACCTTCCCTGTGGACTCACCGGTTTTCAGTTCAGCATTCTGTGCGAGCGCTTCATTCATCCGGCGAAGGGTCTTTTTATCCAGCTGGCCCGGATTAACGAGATGGTAGGAATGACCTGCCTTGCTGTATTTGATCTCCGCAGAATATGACTCGCGTAGCTCTTTGAGTGCCCGGGTTAATGTCGGCTCTGAGCATTCCAGACTGGTTATAATGTCGGCAGCGGAAACGGGCTTGCCGGTGCCCAGTAAGTTGGCAAGCTTAAAAATCCGGGCCTGTCTGGTATTTAATTGCATCGTAAGATTTAGCCTGCTTAAAGGGTTAGTGGTTCAATAGGCTGAAAAATGAAGGTACTGCTCATCTTTCGAATAACCGGGTGATCGCCTAACGCTTCAACCGGATCAATGTGTTCTAAGCCTGCAAAATTTACTGACGACATCTGGCTGCGACTGCATTTGCAGGACAGGATATACTCATCCTCCAGATAGCCGGTCCGCTTACTGACCCGTTGCGTAAAGCCTGACACAATCACGTTGTCGAACGGTAGCGTATGTAAAACGATACCGACCAGGCGGAACAAGCAGCCATGGACGTGGCGGGCATAGTTTTCGCGTACGGCTTTTTGCGTCATGGCTTTTTCCGTCAGCTCCGTGCCCCGGGCATTAACGCCGTAAATCTTATCAGGGAAATCTTCAATCTCAGCTAAATCAACATCCAGCAGGACTGCTGATAGCTCCGGCTTTACTTCAAATGCAACAAGCGTTTCACGCGGCCATTCAGTTTCTGCCAGCACACCCGCCAGGTATGATTCGAAAAAAGCGGCGTCTGTCCGGAACTGCTGCCGGGCATCTGCCTGAGCCGTGGCGAGCCGTTTTTCATGTTCTTCAGCCTCAAACTTCCAGTTTGCATACTGTTCGGCCCAGGCCGTCCGTTGTTGCTGGTACCGGTGCTGTCGAAGGGTATTCTCACGCTCCACATCAATCAGCTCCTGCTGCCACCGGCGAAGATTTTCGGCGTGGCGCTCAGCTTTAGCTGATTCCGATTCAAACCATTTACCCAGAAAACTAATGCCTTCGCTCTCGGCAGGCTTTTCCGGCAATGCAAGATAGTCTGGCTTTTCTGGACGCACCGGTGCCGGAACCTGAAAAGGCGACGTTCTGTTATGCAGGTATACTGCTTCCAGCTCTGCCCAGCTGATGCCTGTTTTAGGATCCGGCGTCAGCTCGTGAATATTACGGATTGCGGTCACCGCTGACATGAGATCAGCGGCTTCCTCCTCAAGCGCCTGTCTGAGCCCCGGGTCGGTAGCCGTCCGGTTCCCACCTCCGGAACGCGCGGCCCGATCAAGCCGGGTACGGTAACTCAGCCCGGTACCGGGCAAGCCCAGATTGGCATAGGTCCCCCGGCTTCCAAAAGAAACGGAAGCACCTCTCGGCCCGACACTCAGGCTCGGTGCACCGTTACTCAGGTTGAGGCGAACACCAGGAATAATGTTGATCGACTTTCTGAATCTGAACCCCATTATGATTTCCTTAATGATGCTGGGTCACGGTAAGTAATCTGATTCCATCAGCGCTTTGCTCGTTCTGTAACCCATAAAAACGAGCTCTGTCCAGAATGCCAGCCGCCCAGCGGCGATGTGTGGCGGGTTCACACATTGCTCCCTGCGACTTAAACACGGCCTGGGTAGAGTTCAGGATCCGCAGAGCGTCAGAATGCTCACCCTGAGTGACCATCAGCGCGTTTTGAATGACCTCTATCTGACCCGGGTGAATGGCCGTTTTCCCAACAAGCCCATGTGCCATATCAAGAGCCAGCTCTCTGGCCATTACGGCATGATCGTCAATATGCTCACATACGGGCGCGGTCAGGGCAAAATCACGCGGGCCGAAGACCGAAACGAGCATTTTGATGACGTAGCCCATCGGGCTGTCATACAGCGTCAGGTCCCGGGGACGGCGAAGCGACACAACGTTCATAAGATCGTTGCCGCCGATTCGAAGCGCAATAATGCGGTCGTGGCAGGGATGTTCCACCAGACGGGTGGCCAGCTCCCGCATCTGAACCACGTCAAAGACGTCTTCTGTTTCCAGCGTTGGCATCATGCACAGGTGAGTCCCGCCCATGATATCCCACCATTCAGCTAACGAACTGAGGGTAAATTTCGGCAACACAAACCCGTCGACAGCGGAAAGATCATAATGCGCTTTTAACCATCTGCCCATTTCGGCATGCCGGGGGCGAATGAACACCAGAGGCCAGTCATTTTTACCCAGGCTATGCATGCTGTTACTGAGCTCGTGCAGCAGGTGCTCCAGATTTTTGAGGGCGACGGGGATGTCTGCTTCACTGACAGCATCCTCCAGGCAAATCACCAGAGAGCGCAAACCCGGGATTTTCCCGTGCAGGACGGCATCAGCAATATCTTCCCGTGTTGCAGGCATGTATAGCGTGGCTCCCAGATTCCAGGGAGAAAGACGATTTTTCATCAAAGTACCTTCTTGATAATGGTTACAGCCCGATACTGGCCGAGGGTTCCCCCCATTTCTGTAACAACTATTCCCTTTTCACGAGCAAGCCCTACAAGCAAGGCAACGTCCGGGTCGTCAATAGAACGCACAAATACATGGTCCGGTACCCGACGTAATACAGCCCGGGTTGCTTCAGCAATACCGGGTTTTATACGATTGACGCTGTCCACTTTAAATTCATCGGCCAGGAACGCGATAACGTCGCGACTTGTCTGCCATAAGATCCGGGCTGACTCCGTATTCCAGCTCAGGGGAGCGAGGGATGACGGGGTTAACTTCTTACGGAAATGAGCGACGGTATCGACAAGCATCCGGCTGCATTCGAATTCACTGAGATGCTCGCAAACCATGCACCCGTGTAATCCTTCAGAGGACCACACTGACCGGGAGATCAGGCCTGACACCGGCGCACCCATGATGCCAAAAGGAATGAGCCAGTCATCATCACTGGCTGCAAGCCAGGAGCAGCCACAGGGATCGGCCAGGACAACCAGTCGCGGCTGCTCAGGATAGCCCGGGCGATCTTTCAGTGCGCGTACAAGCTCTCCGGTAATTGCGCCTTTACCTGTCCATCCGTCAACAAAGACAATACCGCTGGTACCATGCCGCTCTTCAATGACGTCGAGGGCTGCACCGTCAATTCCACGATCCCGGATAATGCTGATACCGTAATGCCATGAGGTTTTCCCCATGTCACGCAGGGCCTGGTGCAGCATAACGCCGAGCGGCACGCCAGCCCTGACAAGACTGGCCAGTACAATGGGCTCATCACCAAAGCGTTTGGCCAGAGCAATAGCGAGCTGTGTGACTTCTTTTGCAAGTCTCTCTGCGCCCCGATCCAGCGCCCGGTGAAACAAATCAAGATGCCATTGTGTTGGCGCTGGCTCCTGACTGAGCATGTCCGAATAATGTTTCTTCCCTGACTGAATCAGCTCTTCTTTTTGCTCAACCGGCGTCATCTCAATGACAACCGGCTTTAGCAGAAATTCCACGTCACCGGGCTGGTATGAGCCGGTAAATGTGTCATGTGGCTGCATTTTAATTTTCTCCAAAAATTCGCTGTGAAATGGCATCTGCAAACTGACTCTGACGCGGGATGCCAAACCAGCTGCACAGTTTCATAAAACGATGATCGCTCAGGCTGTCGCCCAGGCCAATTACGGGGAAGACTCCGCGTTCAGCCCGAAGTTTTTCAAGCAGCCATCTGACGGCCAGCCCTTTCTCAACCGGGGTGGGAAGCCAGGCCACGTTATTACTGTTGCGGTGGATGTAGAAGCCCTCGGTCGGAAACACCGTTTCTATCTCATCTGCAATGGCATTGAGCTCGTCAAGGCGGGTGCTGTCGCGGTGCTTCATCACCATATAAACCGCCGTTTCACCGTATTCGAAGTTCAGCCTTGCCCAGGCATTGATCCCTTTTGCGTCCATCATTTCAGTGATCAGACGCTGCATCGATGTCAGCTTTTCCTGGTAGGGAGCCAGCTGGCCAAGCATATGGGCCTTCCACTCCTCGTCGGGTTTGCCTTCAGGCGTGAGAATGACGGCCCCGTGCGTGGTGATTGCCCAGGAGTGGAAAGGGATCCGGACGCGGCTGATTTCTTCAGTTCCCCGGGCGGTAACAGGTATGAGTTCAGCCTGCTCCAGGAGCCAGTCCACCAACATGGACTGTTCTTCCGTCATAAAGCTTCGTGGATTCAGGGTGCGATCAACGGCACCGGTACGGAATGGCTCCAGGGCCAGCTCGTCCACCATTTTACGACGGGTCTGAAAGAGCGTGTCGTCAAGGTCGCTCAGAACAACGGGTTTATTCATAGGTAACAATCTCCACGACGGGCGCAACCTCAGCCAGGGCTTTAAGAAGCTGCGTGTCAATACTTTCTGCGGGTGTCTCAGTACACACAAGAATACGGTCAAACTGCTGGTGGGCGACGTTATAGACAAAATTGGGGATGCCCAGCCCGTAGTTATCCGTAAAGGAAATGGCGGACTCAATGGCATAACCAACGGCGATAGGGGAGCGGGTGGTCGAACCATAAAGTGCCTGTGCTCCGGCAGCTTCGAGCCGTTCAGCAAGCAGGAACGGCTCCCAGACGAATTCCCCGGTCCCGAGAACCAGAATACGTTCCCCCTTGCGGACGGAGACCTCATGGCCGAGATCGGCCGCAGGTGCGAGCATCCCCAGTCGACCCCAGGACTGTTTTCCCAGGATGTCCCATTCTCCGCGTGAAGTTACGTTGACTTTCGGCATGTCCGGGACAGGTGCATCAGGTAATGGGGTCCATCCCCACTGACCGCTTACAAGCGAAACCGAAGTGACGGGCAAGGATGTGCGCTCCGACAGGGCGTTGCTACTCCAGTCGGTAAGCGTAACGGCGATAACCTGTTCAATATGTTGAAGCTTGCCGGTATTACGCAGGGCAGAAAGCAGGTTAATAAAGGTATTACCGGTGGTTGCCTCGTCATCAATCAAAACCAGCGTTCGTGCGTTGGTAACACGACGTCTTTTCTCTTCATCATCTGGCAGATAGATCAGATGATCGGTGGCGTGGCTGTGTTCTTCCTTGAACTCGCAAAGTAACGTGCCATCAACCGGGTGACGGGTAGAGGTCAGATAGACAGATTCACGATGCTGGTGGCGCACTTCATCAAACACACCGGCCCCTAGCCCAACGGCGGTTTCAGCCATACCGATAAAAAGTACGGGCCCTGTCAGCGTTGCGGGGAACTGGCTGGCAAGCTGTCTGTAGGCCTGCCGCATGACTGAGGGTGGCACGGGAATGTGCCTGCCGAGTACTTTGCTGACAAACAGAAAGGCGCGTTTCGGGTTACGTCTTTCAGCGATATCAAACAGGTCATCGAGCGAAACATCACCCTGGTCGCGGGTTACCTGTATCGTACCGCATGAGAGGGTACGGCGATAAATCATATCTTCGAGGGTATCAGACATAAACACGCCTTAATTCAGATGGTTAGAGAGTGATTCCGGGTAAACGATGACATCTGTGATGGATCTCACTGCAACCGGAGAAAAGGTATTTCTGGCGCTCTGGATCACCGCATCTTCAGACATCAGACCGAGCTTAAAGGCAGCAAACAACCCGGGAAGGTTCACCCCGCTGTGAAGGGTATAACCCACCCCGCCTGACGGACGCATGTTGGTTTCAAGCAGCACCGGGTTGCCATTCACATCGTTTCGCGTCTGAACATTCACCAGCCCGTCGGCCTTCATAACCCGGGCGCAGTCACAAGCCAGTTCCCAGGCGCTTCCTTCGTTTACCAGATACTGGATAGCCCCTTCCTTACGGCGTCCCACGGCTGCGAGTATTTCGCCCTTATCCGCGAGGATATCGACGGAAAATTCCGGGCCTGGCAGGTACGGCATCAAAACAAGGGGTTTAAACGACTCAGAAGCCGATGCTGCTGCAATATACTGTTGCGGACTGACCAGACGATGTTCGGGATGATTAAAGACGGCCATGGGCGAAGCACTGTCATCAAAGCGCCAGAATCCCATGCCATAGATACCCGTCACCGGCTTCACGCATACCGGGCTGTCCGAGAACGGCGGGGCCGCGAGGTGCGTCTTTAATTCTGCCAGCGTATTCACCCGCCAGGACGGTACGACCGGGAGCCCGTTTTGCTCCATAAACTGAGCAAAAGTAACTTTTTCGTCAGCCAGAGTTAACCAGTCGACGCCTGTTGCACCGGTAGTAAGGGTGGCTCCGGTCGATTCAATGGCTGAACGGTGTTCTTCAAACCACTGGCTGTTACGGCCAGTATGAATATGGTGGATGCCGTAGGTCTGAATGGTTTCCTGAATAAACTGAAGACGTTTTTGAGGATCTTCAGGTTCAGTCAAAGAATAATCGGCAACGGAAAGAATTTCATGTCTTTCGTTACGGTGGGAGGCAAATACGGTAATAGCAAAATTATTTTTTTGTGCAAATGATTTTACCCCCTGAATAATATCTCGCTGGGAGGACAAACCTTCCATAAACCAAATTTTCTTGTTCATTTTTTTTAATTATCCGGAACGCCATGCAAATTTATGATTGAGAAGTGAGTCTATGAGTGTCTACGCTACATGTCAATCATAATATGATTAATAACTTCAGTGGTTATGGAGTGCGTCAGTGTTTTTTTTAGTGCCTTATAACGTATTGATATTTAAATTAAAAATAGAAAAATGAACACCATGAAAAGGATTTATTTTTGTGTTTTTGAAGAAAACTACCAAAATTTCCCTTGTCAGAGAACTTCATCATGATATGATTTTCTTCGTCAGTTACTAAATATACCTTTGATTGTCTCGGTCATTACCATTTTAAGGAATAAAACATGGTTTCATTAAGTAAGAACCAGACGGTATCACTCAGCAAAGAATCTTCAGCATTAAGCCAGCTTCAATTCGGTCTCGGTTGGGATCCGGTTAAGAAAAAAGGTCTTCTTGGAGGATTGTTTGGAGGCAACGACTCAATCGATCTCGATGCTGGCTGCGTATTAATGGACAGCACCGGTAAAACAATTGACACCATCTGGTTCCGCAAACTGGAATCCACCTGCGGCGCTGTTGTGCACAGTGGCGATAACCTGACCGGTGAGGGTGACGGTGACGATGAGGTGATTAAGGTCAACCTCTCCCGACTGCCTGCAAACGTTGAATACCTGGCGTTTACGGTAAACAGCTTCCGTGGTCAGTCGTTCAATGACGTCGAAAACGCGTTCTGCCGCGTTGTCGATCAAACCGGCAAAGAGCTGGCTCGCTACAAGCTGACTGAGCAGGGCTCACATACCGGGATCGTTATTTCTTCGCTGCGCCGTAATAACGGCAACTGGGACTTTACCGCCCTTGGCCATGCCTGTCGCGGCCGCACAATTGACGATATGCACTCCGATATCGTTTCAGCGGTTATTCGCTAATGAACCTGACGCCGGGGGGCAATGCCCCCGTTCCAGCCCAGGAGTTGCGGGTCCGGATCACCTCGGGCGGCCAGGTGGATGCTTCGGCGTTTCGCCTGTATGCCGACGGGAAGGTGCAGGGTGATGCGGACATGGTGTTTTATGGTCAGCCACGTAACGATGATGGTACCGTCAGCCTGGTCAGTGAAGGCCAGTACTCAACCTTTACTGTCGCGCTCAACCGGCTGAAACCTGATGTCCAGAAAATTGCGTTCACCGTGACCTGTGACGGTGGGCAGACGGTGTCCGGTCTTCGTAATCTTTCCATCGACGTGGAGCAAGGGGCTACCGGCCTGGTTAGCGGCAGTGTCGAACTGAGCGGCCGTCAGGAAGCAGCCTTAATTCTGGGTGAATTTTACCGTCGTAATAATGACTGGAAATTCCGCTTCGTTGCGCAGGGGTTCAACGGTGGACTTAAACCGCTGGCAGAGCATTTCGGCGTAAATATTGCCGACGAACCGGCTCCCGCAGCCCCGACTCCTCCGGTTGTAACCCCTCCGCCAGTTGAGACAAAAATCAGCCTGAGCAAGGTATCGCTGACAAAAGAGAAGCCTGCAATCAGCCTGACCAAACGGGATAACTTCGGTGAAATCCGGATCAACCTGAACTGGCACCGGGGCAGCGGCAAATCAGGCTTTGCAGGCATGTTCGGCTCCAAAGGAATCGACCTGGATCTGGGGGCCTTTGTTGAGCTTCAGGACGGGTATAAATCGGTCATTCAGGCGCTCGGTAATGCATTCGGTAATTATCGCGATGAACCGTATGTTCAGCTCAAGGGCGATGACCGGACGGGTGATGTATCAGACGGCGAGTGGCTGCATATCAATGGACGTGAATGGAAGCATATCCGCGAAGTGCTGATTTACGCCTTTATTTATGAAGGTGTTCCCAGCTGGGACAAGACTGATGGTGTGGTCACCATTCATGTGCCGGATCAACCGCCCATTGAGACCCGCCTGACCGAAGGTGAAAACCGTCGCACATTGTGCGCCATTGCCAGACTCGTAAACGAAAACGGCGCAATTAAAGTCGAGCGAATTAACCAGTACTTCAAAGGCCAGGACGAAATGGACCGGGCATTTGGCTGGGGATTTCGCTGGAGCGCCGGTTCTAAATAACACAGCAACAAAGGAAACAGGTATGAGCTTTTTCGACAAGGTAAAAGGTGCCATTAACTCTGGCCGGGACGAACTGACCCGCCAGGTTGGTCGTTTCAAAAACAAAAAATTTATGCACGGCACCGTTGCTGTATGTGCCCGTATTGCCGTATCGAGTGACGGCGTGAGTTCGGAAGAAAAGCAGAAAATGATGGGCTTTCTTCGCTCTTCAGAAGAGCTGAAGGTCTTCGATACCAATGAGGTGATCGAGTTCTTCAATAAACTGGTTTCAAGCTTCGATTTCGATGTTGAAATCGGCAAGGGCGAAACCATGAAATACATCCTGGCGCTGAAAGATCAGCCTGAGGCCGCTCAGCTGGCCTTACGTGTTGGTATTGCCGTTGCGAAAAGTGACGGTAACTTCGATCAGGACGAGAAACTGGCCTCCCGCGAGATCGCTATCGCGTTGGGCTTCGACCCGGCTGAATTTGGCCTCTGATCCACATCCCTAAGGGTAAAATATGGTTTCCACACACATCGGCTTCCCGACTGAAACGGTCATTGTTTTCATTGCGCTTTCAGTCGGTGCCATCTTTATTGACCTGTTTATGCACCGTGATGACAAGCCCATTTCCCTGAAGAGTGCGGCGCTCTGGTCCGTATTCTGGGTTGTGGTTGCGATGGCATTTGCCGGTTTCCTCTACATCCACCACGGTGCTGAGGTTGCCAGCCTGTTTGTAACGGGTTATGCGCTGGAGAAAGTGCTGTCGGTCGACAACCTGTTTGTCATGATGGCCATCTTCTCCTGGTTCGCCGTTCCTGATCGTTACCGCCACCGTGTTCTCTACTGGGGGATCATTGGTGCCATCGTCTTCAGGGGCATCTTTGTCGCCATCGGTACGAGCCTGCTGAGTCTGGGGCCGTATGTTGAAGTTGTCTTCGCTATCATCGTCGCCTGGACGGCGGTCATGATGCTTAAAAGCGGTGATGACGATGATGAAATTGAGGATTATTCCCAGCATCTGGCTTACCGCATGGTTAAACGCTTCTTCCCTATCTGGCCGAAGCTCAGAGGTCATGCTTTCCTGCTTAACCAGAAGGAAGTGGATGCCGAACTGGCGAAACCAGAAAACAGCGATGTCACCATTGGCCGTGGTAAAAAGGCGGCGCTGTATGCGACCCCTCTGTTCCTGTGTGTGGCCGTGGTTGAACTCTCGGATGTTATGTTTGCGTTTGACTCGGTACCGGCAATCATTGCCGTCAGTCGTGAACCGCTTATCGTCTATAGTGCCATGATGTTTGCTATCCTGGGCCTGCGTACTCTGTACTTTGTCCTTGAAGCACTGAAACAGTACCTGGTTCATCTGGAGAAGGCCGTTATCGTGCTGCTGTTCTTCATCGCGGCAAAACTGGGCCTGAATGCGACCGATCACATTTGGCATCATGGTTACAGCATCGCGGCGACAACCAGCCTGTATGTTGTACTGGGTGTTTTGGCGCTGGGCATTCTCGCAAGCGTCATGTTCCCGGGCAAACCTGAATCTGAGGAAAAGGGGAGCTGATCCCCTGAAGTGTTAACCTGAACAATTACTAATCGAAGAGGTTATTTTATGAGTGTTTCTCTTTCCAAAGGCGGGAACGTCTCCCTGAGTAAAGCAGCTCCGTCAATGAAAAACGTCCTGGTGGGCCTTGGCTGGGATGCGCGTTCAACAGACGGTCAGGACTTTGACCTGGATGCTTCAGCATTCCTGCTGGCCGCAAATGGCAAAGTGCGCGGCGATTCAGATTTCATCTTCTATAACAACCTGACGTCATCTGACGGTTCCGTAACCCATACCGGTGATAACCGTACCGGTGAAGGTGATGGTGATGATGAATCGCTGAAAATTAAACTGGACGCCGTCCCGTCTGATGTTGACAAGATCATCTTCGTTGTCACTATCCATGATGCTCAGGCTCGTCGCCAGAGCTTTGGTCAGGTATCCGGTGCGTTTATTCGCCTGGTCAATGACGATAACCAGACTGAAGTCGCTCGCTACGATCTGACCGAAGATGCGTCCACTGAGACTGCCATGCTGTTCGGCGAGCTGTATCGCCACAATGGTGAGTGGAAATTCCGCGCAGTGGGCCAGGGTTATGCTGGTGGTCTGGCATCTGTATGTGCTCAGTACGGCATTAACGCGTCCTGATCGAAAAGTAACTTTTCACCCGGGGCTGTTAATGCAGCCCTCATTCAACTGTTTGCAGGAGCTAAAAATGGCAGTTTCTCTCGTAAAAGGCGGCAACGTATCTCTGACCAAAGAAGCACCAACCATGAATATCGCTATGGTTGGCCTCGGCTGGGATGCCCGTGTAACTGACGGTCAGGCTTTTGACCTGGACGCTTCCGTGTTCGCAGTAGGCGAAGACGGTAAAGTGCTGTCAGATGCGCATTTCATTTTCTTCAATAACAAAACCAGCCCTGATGGCGCGGTAGAGCACCAGGGCGACAACCGTACCGGTGAAGGCGACGGTGACGATGAGCAGGTCAAAATCGATCTGACCAAAGTCTCAGCAGATATCAAAAAACTGGTGTTTGCCGTTACCATCTATGATGCAGAAGCGCGTAAACAAAACTTCGGCATGGTGAGCAACAGCTTCATGCGCGTTTACAACAACGACAACGGCACGGAAATTGCCCGTTTCGATCTGTCTGAAGATGCCTCAACCGAAACCGCTATGGTCTTCGGTGAACTGTATCGTCATGGCGCTGAGTGGAAGTTTAAAGCTGTCGGTCAGGGCTTTGCCGGTGGCCTGGCGGCTCTTGCCTCCCAGCACGGCGTTAACATCTAAAACAACGCTGAATCATACCCCGGCAATGCCGGGGTTTTTTTTGGTTGCGATCCGCTTTCAGGAGGGAGTAGTAGAAAGGGGACTGGAAATTTCAGAAAGCAGGTCATGTTAATTCAGACCTGAGCCTTTTAAAGGCAGGAAACGGATTTATCTCTGGTTGCTGGTTAAAGCCGGTATTCCGTGCCTTTTATCAACAGAATGCCCCTCTGATATATGTTACTTTTGCGGTTTATGAAGGAACGGGATCTGGAACATAAGATACCCGGTCAATCAAAATTCCAGTTCAACAGGTATAGAAACTTCAGCGTGATGAAATATGGTGTCACACCATATATACGCCTCACCAGAAATCCAGCGTCCTGAACTAAGCCTGGGGAACATATATAAGCGCTGCGCTTTAAAAATAATCAAAAATCAGGAGAGTTAATGTGAATCTACAATCCGGACAAAACATACCGCTTCAGCAATCTGCGATCAGGCTGAATCTTCAGTACCCTGCCAAATCCGGCTTTAAAGGCGAACCCGATACCTGCCTCTTCCTGCTTAATGCTCAGGGAAAGGTAACCGGCGATTCTGACTTTATCTTTTATAATAATCTGTCTTCTCCTGAAGGGGCAGTAAAGCTCGTTACCGGTTCTCAGCAGTCCAGCATTGAGATAGCACTGGATCGTGTTCCGGCGAACGTCAGTAAGATTGCGATCACCGTTGTCATTGATGGTGAAGATACTATCAGTGGGCTCAGTTTATTGAGCATTCAGGCTCCTGGTATCGCTGATTTTCAGGCTGAGACTCAGGGCCGCAGTGAGAAAGCAATCATCCTGGGTGAAGTATATCGGCACAATGGCGCCTGGAAGCTTCGTGCGCTCGGGCAGGGTTTCAACGGTGGTCTTGAGCCTCTGGCCATTAGCTTTGGCGTTGATGTCGCACAGCCAGCTCCGCAGCCAGCAAAGCCTGCTCGTATCAGTCTGGAAAAGAAACTTGAAACCAGATCTCCGCGCCTCGTAAGCCTCGCTAAAAAAGCCTCGGTCAGTCTCACTAAAAATAAACTGGACACCCTTGAGGCAGCGGTTGCATTTGTACTTGACGCATCCGGCTCAATGAGTGGCCAGTTCAGTAAGGGCAACGTTCAGTCTGTGCTGGACCGCATCGCCGTTCTTGCCGCCCAGTTCGACGACGACGGTGAAATGGATGTCTGGGGATTTGGAGAGAAGCACAAGAAGTATCCAAACGTCACACTGGACAACCTGGACACATATATTCAGTCCATTCGCGGGTCTGGAAAGCGTTCAGCCTGGGAGAACCTGCCGGGACTTGGTGGGACAAACAATGAGCCCCCTGTGATGGAAGAAATTGTCGACTACTTTAAGGACTCGAAAATCCCGGTATATGTTGTATTTATTACCGATGGCGGGATCAGCAAGACCCGGGCGATTAAAGATGCAATCCGGCGTTCTGCCAACTACCCCATCTTCTGGAAGTTTGTCGGCCTGGGTGGTTCAAGCTACGGTATCCTCAAAAATCTGGATGACTTTACTGACCGCCGGGTTGATAACACCCACTTCTTTGCCATGGATGATTTCGGTTCGATCAGCGATGAAAAGTTATATGATAATTTACTGGAAGAATTCAGACCGTGGATCGATGAAACAAAAAGGTTAGGCATCCTGTAATACGCACAGTTTTCGCATGGTTAAAGGAGCTCTACAGCAGCTTAATACTGTAGAGCCTTTGTTCACTGGAAATCGTACAGGGAGGAGCATATGGACCGCATCAAGTACCTGAAATGGATAGCTGAAGAATCACCAACTGATGATGAAATCGACAACTACGATAGTATCATTAGTCGGGGCGCAGAAAGGGCCGAGAAGGTTCAGTTGTCTTTAAGACGTTAATATACGGGAGTTTAAATGTTCGCAGAAATCAAAGATAATTATTCGTTAGGTGGATAAAGAAAGGTTGCCATTACCAGCTTTCGACGAGTCGAAAATAAAAACCTTATTTATAGTGACAGGGAGTATGAGCTGACGCTTGCCAATGGAACAATAATTAAAAATGTACTTAGAAAAGAAGAGTGGGAACTGTTAGAAAGCAATTCAATTAAGGTTATATTATAACGAAAATATATTTACAGTTTTGGATAGGTTTCAAACGAGTCCGGACATTTGTACCTGAAGTATCTGACATTACAGTTAAGTGACGATTATGCCAGCACGTCTGTTGCTGGCAGCTTAGCTATCGGTCTAAAAGCTGATCCATTAATAATTCTTCGTAAAGCCCAGAGGTATCGGGCTTTATTACAATATCCGTTATTTCGAAGCGTTCAAGTACAAATTGCAGATATTCCGGAGTAACGTAGTAGGGATCAGGTTCAGCCAGATTAGTATAGAGTGGGTCTTCTGCTGCATTAATGTCATAATCAATGCACATATGAAACCACTGCAAAGGTGGATCCCAGCCTAACATCACCTGAACAATTCCCTGATTGCTTTTCACCTCATACCAGTGCTGGCTCATACTTAGTCCTTAAGAAAATTTGTCATCGGAAAATAACACGAAGCCTGCATCATCGAGGCGCATAACCTTCTTCCCTTAACGCCTGTTGTAATTTATCAACTGCGCTTTTCATTACCCAGGCTTCTTCGTCACTCACAGCACAACCACGTAGATCGCTCCAGCTCAGACGTTTAACAAATTGAGCAAGGGCCATAGTTTCGTTCTCATCAAGCCGCAAACTCAGTGTCTCAATACCTTCCACTATCTAACCTCCCTTATAATGAAAAATGGCGCTTTACTTCTGACCAGATGCCGAAGCCTTGAATGCAGCCGGAACTGTCGTTGTTTCTACTTTACAGAAATGGAATTAAAAAGTGGTGATGCTGTCAGCGCCAGTGATATAAGACGGTAATTCGCCATTTGGATTGTCCGCTCCACCCAACATGTTGTTTCCTTAAGGTTCTCACACCAGAAAGGACATCAACATGCTGAGCAGAGAGGACTTTTACATGATAAAGCAAATGCGCCAGCAGGGCGCGTACATTGTCGATATTGCGACTCAGATTGGTTGCTCTGAACGGACGGTCAGACGCTACCTCAAATACCCTGAACCGCCAGCCAGAAAGACCCGCCACAAAATGGCTAAGCTGAAACCGTTTATGGATTACATCGACATGCGCCTGGCAGAGAATGTCTGGAATAGCGAGGTTATCTTCGCGGAGATTAAGGCAATGGGTTATACGGGCGGACGTTCCATGCTGCGTTACTACATCCAGCCCAAACGTAAAATGCGTCCGTCAAAAAGAACAGTTCGCTTCGAAACTCAGCCTGGATACCAGCTCCAGCACGACTGGGGCGAAGTTGAGGTGGAGGTTGCCGGGCAACGGTGCAAAGTTAACTTTGCGGTTAATACGCTGGGGTTCTCCCGCCGCTTCCATGTCTTCGCCGCACCAAAACAGGATGCTGAGCATACCTACGAATCACTGGTTCGCGCCTTCCGCTACTTCGGTGGTTGTGTGAAAACGGTGCTGGTTGATAACCAGAAGGCTGCGGTGCTGAAGAATAACAACGGGAAAGTCGTGTTCAACTCCGGATTCCTGTTGCTGGCTGACCACTATAACTTCCTGCCACGGGCATGCCGTCCACGCAGGGCCAGAACAAAAGGTAAGGTTGAGCGGATGGTGAAATACCTCAAGGAGAACTTCTTCGTCCGGTACCGCAGGTTCGACAGCTTCACTCATGTCAATCAACAACTGGAGCAATGGATAGCCGATGTGGCTGACAAACGGGAGCTTCGCCAGTTCAAAGAAACGCCGGAACAGCGCTTCGCGCTGGAGCAGGAACATCTGCAGCCGTTACCGGATACGGACTTTGATACCAGTTACTTCGACATCCGCCATGTGTCCTGGGACAGCTATATCGAGGTTGGTGGTAATCGTTACAGCGTTCCCGAAGCGCTGTGTGGTCAGCCGGTATCGATACGAATATCGCTGGATGACGAGTTGCGGATCTACAGTAATGAGAAACTGGTGGCCTCACATCGCCTCTGTTCAGTATCGTCTGGCTGGCAGACAGTGCCGGAGCATCACGCCCCGCTCTGGCAGCAGGTCAGTCAGGTGGAACATCGACCACTGAGTGCCTATGAGGAGCTGTTGTGATGCATGAACTGGAAGTCCTGCTGAGTCGCCTGAAAATGGAGCATCTGAGTTATCACGTTGAAAGCCTGCTGGAACAGGCAGCTAAAAAAGAGCTGAACTACCGGGAGTTCCTGTGCATGGCGCTACAGCAGGAATGGAACGGCAGGCATCAGCGCGGTATGGAGTCCAGGCTGAAGCAGGCTCGTCTGCCGTGGGTCAAAACGCTGGAGCAGTTCGACTTTACCTTCCAGCCGGGCATCGACCGTAAGGTTGTCCGGGAACTGGCTGGTCTGGCGTTCGTGGAGCGCAGCGAAAACGTGATCCTGCTGGGCCCTCCTGGTGTCGGAAAAACTCATCTGGCCATAGCTCTTGGCGTGAAAGCGGTGGATGCGGGACATCGGGTACTGTTTATGCCACTGGACAGACTGATCGCGACACTGATGAAAGCGAAACAGGAAAACCGGCTGGAGCGTCAGCTACAGCAACTGAGTTATGCCCGGGTGTTGATCCTGGATGAAATAGGCTATCTGCCGATGAACAGAGAGGAAGCCAGTCTGTTCTTCCGGCTACTGAACCGTCGATATGAAAAAGCGAGCATCATACTGACGTCAAACAAAGGGTTCGCAGACTGGGGAGAAATGTTCGGAGATCACGTGCTGGCAACAGCGATCCTGGATCGGCTGCTACATCACTCAACCACGCTGAATATCAAAGGAGAGAGTTACCGGTTAAAAGAGAAACGTAAAGCTGGAGTGCTGACCAAAAACACAACGCCAATCAGTGATGATGAAATGGTGGAAAGCGGACAGCATCAGTAACGAAAGTATTTAGCGGGCATGAAAATGGCAAATAACGGTCAAACATCGTGGCGTTGACAATGCTGGGCACGTTTCTTTTCCAGCCGGGGTTTAAGCCAGAGCTGAAACTCATTCAACTTCTCAGCAGCCAAAACCGCTTCAACGGGGAAAACTTTATATTTACCCTGTTGCTGAGGTTCACCCAGCCATCGCCTGATGGCTCCGTCAGTCCATAAACGAGTCTCTTTTAGCCTAGTTACAGTGACCCATTTTCTGGACCATTCATCAAATTGTCGCTGGCGATCCCGATAACGTTGTTCTTCCTGCTGCCGAAGCCACTCGCGATCAACAGCAAATTTTCGGTATCCAACAAAGAGCCCTTGTACTTTGGCCATGTCATATTCCGGTTGCTTAGAGTTACTCATTCAACCAAAACCTAAACGTCGATACAAACTCTGTTTCATAACCAGGGTTTTATCCTTACCGCGACAGTAAGTAACAGGGGCTGCATAAACCGGTCATTTAGTCCGTTATGCAAAAATTATTGAGGATCCGGGCTGTTAAACTGTTCTTCCTCTTTCGCTTCCGGTGAAAAGGGGAGGTGTCACCCTGCGAGCCCGTGTAGTGAAAGGGATTCGTCGTAATACAGGCCAAAGGCTAACATGACCGCAAAGGACGCCCGGGCGACCGGATACCTGCCGGGTTGTGCGATGTAAAATCCGGAAGCAGTGATAACACAAACAGGCCCCTACAGCGTAAGGATTGTGATGGACGATAAAGAGCAGTTTACGAATCTTGTGGCAAAGCATGCCTCCGGACTCACCGAAGAGCAGCTGGCCGGGTACGATGCCTGTTCCCTGGATGGTGAATGCGTCACGCCTTCATACGAGGTTTTCCGGGGGTATCGTACCCGCCACACACTGGATGAATTTCTGGAGATGGCCATATCGCTGAATGCCATCCACCCGGATGAATATTTAACGGATATGCTGCTGAAGCCTCATGAGGTGATCGGCGCTCTGGCCGATGAAGGCGACCAGCTGAACAACGCCACCCCGGTTTATTTCTTTCCGGATACCGGCGTCTATGCAGCGGCCGTTAGTGAAACCCGGGTGCTCGATGCCTGGCTTTGCTGGCCATGCTACCCGGCGAACTGGTAACGCGGCCGTTGGAATTGCACCGGCCGGATACGAATTTAACCGACCCCGTGGCGGGAAGGCTATCAGAGTTGCATGTCCTCATCCCTCAAGCCCCCTGCCAGGCCCCAACGTGCTGTCAGGCTTCGCCTGATTCCCGATCTGCGCCGATACTTCAGCCGATAACTTTTTGTTTTCTTTTTATTTTCTTCCCATTTCCTCAAAAATCGCGGGCGGCGTGGACAGGGCACCATTGCCGCATGTGGGGTCTTAATAAGGGCAGGGTGGTCAGTTTTGCTCGATGCCAGGGGTAGGCCCTCCCCTTCATGGGATGAGGACATGCAAGTAAGCTAACTATCTGAAATGACGAAGGTTCATTTGGTGAATGTCGCTTCATATTAATGTTGTGTCACTTATGATCGTATGTAGCTGGTTGCAAAGAGGAGCGATGAGACAATAAAGTTGTATCGCTAACAAGATTTATGCTGCCACATAGTAACAGCCTAAAAGTTGTACGCCCTATTTAACAGCTTTTAGGCTGTTAATTTGATATTACAGCTTTTAGGGTGTATGTTTAGGAAACAGCCTGCAAGGTGTATCAGAGGAAACTACTGAGGCCAGCTTATGATCAATAATGATTACCCGTTAAACACGCTCAACCAGCTGCGTCCCTTGCTCATTGGTTTTCGCAAGGCGAATGGCCTGACGCAAAAAGACCTGTCCGAAAGGTTAGGCGTCACTCAACAGACATACTCACGTCTGGAAGCCAACCCTGCCAGTGCGAGCATTGAACGGCTATTCAAGGTGTTTTCCATCCTGGGCGTAAAAATCAGCTTCTCCTCGGCAACCACCTCTTCAGAGAGGAAGCAGACGGAAGAAATGCTTAAATCAAACTCACCTGCACGACAGGAGGATTGGTAACGATATGAGCCGGAAACAGCAACGTCTGGTAATTTGGATGAACGGCATCAAAGTCGGGTACTGGGAAAAAAGCAAAGGGGTAGACAGCTTAGAATACCTTCCTGAATGGGTTGCTGACGAACAGGGAAGGCCGCTGTCATTGTCCCTTCCTTTTACTCCCGGGAACCAGGTCTGGCGTGGAAATGTGGTACGTGACTATTTTGATAATTTACTGCCGGACAGCGAAGGCATACGCAGACGTCTGGCAATGCGTTACAAGGCCGATAGCCTGGAGCCTTTTGATCTGCTGACGGAGCTGGGAAAAGACTGCGTGGGCGCGATACAGCTGCTTCATGACGGAGATGAACCCACTGATTTATATTCCGTGAAGTATCACCCGCTTACTGAATCAGAAATTGCGGCAACTTTGCGTAATACCACGGAGACATTGCTACCGGGCAGGCCAGAAGATAACGACGACTTACGTTTATCTATTGCCGGTGCTCAGGAGAAAACAGCCCTACTGTGGCATGAAGATCGGTGGTGTATGCCGGAGGGTAATACACCAACGACGCATATATTCAAGCTACCGCTCGGACTTGTGGGGAACATGAAAGCCGACATGAGCTCGTCGGTTGAAAATGAATGGCTCTGCTCGGTACTTCTCGGCCAGTACGGGCTCCCCGTGGCAAGAACGCAGATTGCTCACTTTGAAGATCAGAAAGCGCTGGTGGTAGAACGTTTTGACCGAAAATGGTCAGGAGACGGACAATGGATCATTCGTTTACCCCAGGAGGATATGTGTCAGGCCCTGGGCGTTTCGCCATTACGAAAATATCAGGCGGACGGCGGGCCAGGTATATCGGAAATTATGGAGGTTCTGAGTAATTCAGACCGTGCTGAGCGTGACAAAGCGCAGTTTTTTATGACGCAGATAATTTTCTGGATGATGGCCGCAACAGATGGCCACGCTAAAAATTTCAGTATTTCTATTGGGCCACAGGGACGTTATCACCTTACACCAAACTATGATGTGTTGTCGGCATGGCCGGTGATCGGTCATGGGAACAATCAGATATCCTGGCAGAAGTGCAAACTGGCGATGGCCGTACGTGGCAGTAGCAACTATTACCAGATATATCGAATACAACGACGCCACTGGATCAGGCATGGTGAGATAACCGGCCTGAGTAAACAGCAGACAGAGGCGATGATAGAGGAAATCATCGCCAGAACCCCGGGTGTCATTGAACGTGTTAGCGGGCTTCTTCCGGACCAGTTCCCCCAGCAGCTTGCGGAAAGTATTTTTGATGGAATGAGGCAGCAATGCAGGCGCCTGGCTGAGAAATGACAGCCGCAATTTATAGTGTGCATGTTTTCAGAATAGCTGATGTAAGCGTGAGGATTCAGTATGACTGAAGAACAAAAAAGAATAGAGCGGGCTATTGAGTTGGCTTGTCGTTACGGCGGAACCGATGAAATGCATCATCTGCAATGGGTCGTGGATCAGATGGTAAGAGAACTTGCTGGAGAACGTTATGCACAGATTGTAGCTGATGCCACCAGCGGAGAAGATGGGCCTGATACTTACAAATGGAGTGTTGGGATCGCGCCTTAACAGCTGTCGGTCTGGGGGTGAAAACGTATTCTTCATTCAGCGAATTCCCAGGCTTCACATTAAGACTAAAGCGGCGGCCGCAGTAACGTAAGAGAAAATAAATGGCTATTTTAGCAATCATTGCAGTTATCGCCCTGGGTGGGTACGCCTACGGATTTATTAAAACCCGTGAGCTGAGCGCTTTGCGTAAAGAAATGAAACTATACGTGGATCGCATGGAAGCGGCGGAGCTGGACTTACACGCAATCAGAAGTGTAGCGGAGCACCGGTTGCACGGTGCAGGTAAACAGTTTGCCGACCTTTACAGCCGTATCGACGGTGCAACTGTGACGCTGACACCCGAAGATCAGCTGTTACTGGCAACGATGCCATTTAATATTCAGGATGTAGAAGACATCGTAAACGAGCGCGGTCCAAAGACAATTAGCGGCCGTCCATTCTGGGAAGTTGAGCCAGGCCCGCATGATTATGAATATGGCCCGCAATATCCGTATTTCCCAGACCAGCGCTAGGAAGAGATCAAGATGAGAGAGCCAAGACCACGCCATACCTTGCAGGTCATTCGTGTACCTTCTCTGGAGGTTCAGGACCTGGGGCTGACCAGCTTTGATAGCTGGCTTGACGAGCACGGGTATGACAAAACGAATGCCAGAAATAACCGTACCATCTGGGCGAGAGAAGGCGGATGGCATCTGAAACGTTGCAGAAATCTTGAAACTGGCACGGACGATTTCTGGTTTATCGCTTTCGATGGTAAAGGCGGGAAGATTTACCCGCTGAAAACCCAAAGAGACTACCGGGCTGCATATCGTAAGCTGGAAGCAGAAGGTTATGCGCCTGCGGTCATCGAGCAAATGACCACAGGCGCAGCATATAACCTGGCCTATCCACGTTCCACCCTAAAACAAGCTGAGACGGCCACCAGCGAGCCAATTCGGAAACCTGACGTAGATATCCAGGGTGAGCACTGCGAGCGCGTAGTGACGCAACGTAGTGGCGTGGCACAGGGTAAATTCAAAGCTCTGCTCATCGAGAATTTCGCAGGCCGTTGTGCGGTAACCGGTTGGGTTAATGGAGGTGTCCTGGATGCGGCACACATTGAACATGGAACCCGGTACAATCCGTCTAATGGCATCCTGATGACTCCAACAATGCATGCGCTGTTTGATGCCGATCTTATGGGCATAGATCCGGCCACCCTGACCGTTCATTTTAAGCCAGGCATTGAGGTGGGCGAGCTGTTTGAAGGCCGTAAAATCACACCGCTGGTGTACGATCTGGACTTAGAGCGGCTGGCCGTACGCTGGGCAGAATACCAGGGCCTTGCTCAGGACCAATGAAGGGTGACAGCCAGGTTGTGCCTAAACCTGGCAGTAAAACCTGCATGCCACAAACCTTTAAATTCTGACTCAAGAGCCTGGCACAAGATAAAAGCGAAATGAAAAGGTTAAAACCGGTGCACCAGACCTCTTAGGTTTAATACCTGAGCCAGTATACTGGCAGTCTCAGGTAAGTGGGTATCATACACTTCAGAAATATCCACACCGAGATAACCGCAACAGTTAAAGAGCTAAAAAGGACGGTTTTAATTTTATGAATAAAACAGCTTTAATTATGATTCTGGGAATCCTCGGATGTGGTAAAGCATTTGCAGCCACTGAATTACAGCTCCAGCAAAAACGCGTTATGCATTTCTGTGCCAATGCCAGCCTTCCGTTGTTGATTGCCGGTACAACTTATGCGAATACGTCTGACAATGGACGACCAGAAAAAGAAAGAGTGGCAATCCTGAAAAATTCAGTTGCAAGCTCGACAGCTTATAAAATGGCATCTCCCGGAGTTCAGATGGCCATGATGAGCGTGGTGGAAGATATTGCCGATCCGAAAGAATTAGCTCTACATCAAAAAGAAGTTAGACGTCTTGGGGCTAGTTATCTTTCCGACAGCGGTGTTTCATGGGCTTCAAAAACTGTTTCACCATTTACAGCCTGGTGTAACTTTAACCGTTTAGAAAGTTAAGGCTGGCAAGGCGGTTTCTGTTCAGGAAAGTTACTTTCCGTGCGGGGACCGTAAGATACAGATAAAGCTTAAGGCCTTTGAATTTTTGGAAAGCATTTGAAAATTTCATTGCGCTTGTCTGATATGAAACAGCCCCTGCATTTCTGCAAAGGCTGAAAGAGTGTGTACGGACTTTGGAAGGAGTGATGATATACGCCTGAGCCATCCCATCACCGCAGACAGGGTAATTAACCCTGACTAAAGCTTTCACCTATTCCGTCGCTCGCAAGCGGCTTTCGCACACTAACGAAGGTATGGCCTTTCGTCGGTGTTAAATTTTTCAAACTTTGCTTACTTTGTCAAGGAAGGTGACCGCAGTAGCAGGCACAACTACTTTAATCTGTATGAATAATAAGGTAGAACCGGCCAGTGAATGAATGCTTACCCTGAAATCAGGCGGACAACCTTCAGGAATATTGATAGCAAGACTGAATCTCTCGCTGCGGCGATAAACATTTCGCCATAACCCTGAACGAGAGTGGTTCATCCATCATATACAGGAGCGTTACATGCGCAAATTTAAGTACATAATCTGTCACCAGTGCGAAGGCCACGGGACCATGGAAAACCCGGCCTTTGAAAATGGATTCACCCAATCAGAAATGGCTGAGTGGGAGCCAGAAATGCGTGAAAAGTATTTTGCCGGAGCATTTGATGTTCGCTGTAACGTTTGTGCCGGTGACGGTAAGCTCAGCGTACCAAACGTAGCGGCTATGTCTTTTTCAGAACGACGGGTTCTGGCAGCACGGCGGCGTGATGAGCGTCTTCAGGCTGCTGATGAACGGCTGTCCCGCCAGGAACGAGCAATGGGGTACTGAGGTGCTACAGCAAAGATGAAAATGACGAAGCCAAAACCGGTAAGCCGGATGAAAAGACCGTTTATTAGTGAGCTTGCAGAGCTGGGTTTATCGGGTGAAATTCTTTCAATTCGAACTGACGGCATGCAGGGGACGCTCATACCCGATCTTACCGCAGGGGTGAGTGAAGCAGGCCGTGTGAAAACCGGCAACTGGGTAATCTCTGACAAGAGAACCTTCGACCATGTCGTTCTGTGTGTTGAAAGACAAGATGAGAACCATGATGTGTACGTAGGTAAATTCATCCAGTTACATGTAGCCGCTAATAAGAGCCTTAAGATCGTCGAAATGGGCGATGTGAAACTGGTGGCCATAACCAGCTCGATTCCTACCACTTTTAATGGTGGGATAAAGAGATACAAAGGGGTTACGTATGTGTCACTTTCCCAAACAGCTCAAACCACTATCGACTTCCCGAAGCGTATCTACAAAGAGGGCCAGGAATGTACTTCTGTCACCAGTCCTGACCAAGGTCCTTTCGCCCGGGATGTTAGGTTGAATTGCTACGGGCGATGTGTTGTCACCGGCGTAAGGTCCCCCTGGCGTACTGAGGCCGCGCACTTAACGCCACGTCATGAAGAAGGCATTCCCGACGTAACGAACGGAATTTTACTTCGCCGTGATATCCATACACTGTTCGACAATGACCATTGCGCCATAAACCCTGACACTATGAAAATTTACTTCAGCCGGGAGGCCCGGGAGTTGGATGATGATCTCCTGAAATGGCATGGGAATGAGATAGAGACGACACGCATGCAGGTTCCGGTTAACATCGAAAACCTTCGGATACGATGGCAAAAATTTAAGGCTAAGGATCGTCAGCGTAAATAAAGCCATAAGCTGAACCACGGCGAGGATTAGTCTTGTTCACTAAATGACAGCGAGAGATTAAATGCAAACCCAAAAAGAAATTACAGTTGGCCAGATCTGGGAAGAAGTGGATCCAAGACTGATCCGGAAAGTGCGGGTTGTTGAGGTGGCCTCGTTAGAAGGGCCCAAAGGCATCCTTATCGAAAACGTGGAGTCTGGTCGTAAGAACTGGGCGTCGTCATCCCGCTTTAATGGAAAGCGTGGAGGGTATCGTCTTATTTCCTGACGGTTTTGCCAATATGGGAAACTGAAGAGGTTGAAACCATCCCGGTGAGGGAGCATATCTGGTAAAGAAGAGTCTTTAAAAAGGTTTTACGCGACCTGGGATAATAAACGGGAAAACGATACCCAAAAAAAGAATACAGCGATGATAACGATAAGGAATGGTAAGGGCTTCAATATTTTGAGAAATGCCCTGGCTTCCTTTGCATCTGCATTTCTAATCAAACTGTCCACATAGGGATCACAGCTCTTAGGTTCTGAATTTTTCATATGTTCTGTACCTGAAATTGATTCCGTATGAGAAAAGGCCACCGAAGTGGCCTCTATCAAAACTGGTGGCAAAAGTTAGATCAGGAAATCATCAAGACTTTTACCGGCTGCAATTTGTTCTGCCAGAGCTTTGGGGGTACGGCCCTGTCCAGTCCACGTTTTTGTTTCGCCATTTTCATCAGTAAATGAGTATTTGGCCGGGCGTGGTCCACGGCTTTTCTTGGTAGCCGTAGATTTGGCCTGGAATGAGCCAAGCAGCTCTTCCGGGTTGATACCATCTTCTTCCATTAACTTACGCAGGGCGTCAAGTTTCTCCTGACGAGCTTGCAGTTCGGCAGCTTTGGATGATTCTTCCTGACGGCACTGTTGCAAATAGTCGGTGGTGATAAACTTATCATCCCCTTTTGCTGATGGAGCTGCACATGAACCCATTCAAAGGCCGGCATTTTCAGCGTGACATCATTCTGTGG
>NZ_JBJQMC010000031.1:0-39166 GCF_046486085.1 Escherichia sp. WS568 | reverse complement strand
CTACAACAGCAGAAGAATTAGCCTGAAATTAAAAGGTCTGACTCCAATTGAATATCGGAATCAGACCTATATGCCTCGTGTTTAACTGTCCAACTTTCTGGGGTCAGTACAACCCGAGGCCCCTGTATGCTAGTCACACACAGCGTAGCCTCTTGCCTGCTTAAATGCAAGGAGAAGAAGGCCATGAAAATGCCGAACCAACCCATTGTTTTGTGCATATTAATAGTTTGTTTAACGCTGTTGATATTCACCTGGCTCACACGAAACTCGCTTTGCGAGTTGCGGATGAAAGACGGAACAAGGGAGGTATTTGCTATCCTGGCCTACGAATCCGGTAAGTAGCTGACAAAGAGGGGGGCAACCCCCCTCTTTTCAGGGTGTGGATTAGTATGCCATCGGCACCTTTTGAAAGGGTTCCTCTAAAGCGGAGGAACCCTTTTTTCTTTTAGTGAAAAGATTGTGGTTAGTAACGTTATGCAGGGTAAGCGTTCATATCAGCGGGCCACCAGCCATCTTTCATTCCCATCATGAAATTGCGGTTCATTGTGCCCACAAACACTCAGCTGGGCACCGTTCCGCTTCATGCAGGTCCGGTGCATCTTCATTTTCAGACGCTAAGCTGATCGGGGTGCATCGTGGAGCAGTGATGCCAGAGGGAGAAATTGCAACCGTGAAATCAAAACTTATCATTCGGCTACCGGGCAGTGGTACTCACCTGGCAGAGCATGTATTTATATCCGGGCCTGGCTGATGCAGCCCTTCATACCTTCTGCTTCTCAAGGACACGGCGGAGTTTTTTTACCTGGGACGCAGTGGAAAGTGTGCCGGTTCTGGGATGGCATGCGCTTGCCTTTTCATCAGGTTTAAGCTCATAGGCTAATGCCAGATCGTTCAGAGCCGCCTCAGCTTTCAGCAGGGCCTCAATGGCCGTGTTCAGGTATACAGTTCGGCTCTCATGGTTCATCAGTATTGTCCTCACAAGGGTAAAATGACAGGCGATACCTGCCGTTTACCCTTTGTCTCCGTTAAGAATGGCATTACGGCAGGCTTCCCAGATAACCTGGGCATTAGCATCACACTCCACGAACCCGCCGCACTGATCGTATATCACCTGGTATACCTCTGGGGGAATCTTCCCAGGCGCAACCGGAGTTGAGCGTTTGCCTTTATGAATCTCATCTGCGGTATCACAGACAGCGTCGAGATGCCGCGACATCCACTCAGATAATTTCAGACCCTCTCGATTTGCCTGTTTTACATAGCGAACCTTTCTGGAAACCGTAGATCGCATCTGAATCTGTGTCACAGCTGGCACATCTTCTTTCATGGCATTCTGTAATGCAGCTTTGGGCTTTTTCATGTTCATGGTTGCTTTAAATTATTCTGGAGTTCGTCTGTTATAAATGCTGCCGTGATCTGTCAGCGTCGCTTAAATAGTTTATCGCCTTCCGCCAGTTCGCCGTTGAGCTGTTCAATCACACTCCAGATGAGCCGATCATCCGGCGTTGAGCCTGCACACTCTTTCACGACCGCCACGGGTCTAAATTCTTCAGGGTCTGCCTGCCCGGAGGTGAAGAGCCTGCTCTCAACCCAGTGGGCCCCCTCTGTGCAGCAGTGGCAACTGGTTTCAGGTGGTTCATCCAGACCGTCCACTCCACAGGCTGAGCAGGTGAACAGTTTGCGAGACCCACCAGCCAGTGGCATATCGCAAGCTGCTGGAAGTGCGCCAGCATTGCGCCAGTAAAGCACATGATTTGAATCGTAGCAGTGTCCATGAAGCAGAAGCGAAACGCCGCAACTGCGAGTTTCAATGGCTTTGCCTGTGCCAAGGTATTGCCCGATTTCGTCCCATACGTCCACTAAGGTGTCAGGCAGCGGACGCGTAACAGGGAACTTAGCGCAGTCGTCCGGGGTGCCTTTAATGCAGCAGAGGGCCGAATACGCAAGCTCCTGCATTTCGTAGGAGTACTGACCACATACCACGCGTTCCAGTTTGTCGATTAGTTGTTCTTTATTCATCATACTTAGCCTTATTAAACAAATTCATTACACCACTGGCACCATCTGGGCAGGAGCAGACTGCGGCCCGGTAGTAGAGCCGCAGGGGGTGTCGCTGGACTAACAGGCGCTCAGTGAGTCCCGCACTTCCTCATGACTGGTCATATTCAGAAGAAGCTTTCCAGGGCAGCGTGGTTCCGCCTGTGAACGGGTGACGTCTTCATTGAGTGCCTGGATATGAGCAGATTCAACGGTCCTACGCTGTACGACATGGTTGCTAAGGTTGAATTCGCACTGGAGCCTTCTGGCATCAGAATCCGCGTTCATTGCAATGCGTTCATCAAAGCGGCGGTTCATTCGCAGAGCCTCTTCGTGAGCTGCATCAACAAGGGTGCGTCTGGTGACATAGTCGTTACCAGCAAAAAACGATAGCTGAGCGTGTTCCGAAGAGTAGTCGGAGCTTCCCTTACAACGGGCAATCGCGGCTTCAGAGTGCAGGATTAATGAACTCAACCGTGAACAGACGTCATTGATGGTGCCTGTTTTCAGACAGTCGTGGATAAGTGTCCAGGCGGAAATGCTCAGCGGGCGGCTGGTGGTCACATAGGGATTGTAATGATCAACCGTTACGATTGTACGCAGTGAATGAAGCGATTCGGACTGCGTACGTAAGTCACGGCGAACAGTAGATGCCACCGAGGCAACATCTTTACATTCTTTGTCGGACATCGAGTCCAGTACGCGGATCTCCACCTCTGCCGCCTTTGAGGCGATATGCGCACTAATCTCCCCCTTAAGACGTTTGTAGTCAGCCTTGAAGCTTCCCACGCTGTCAATATCGATCCAGTAACCACAGCTGTAACCAGCATTACCAAACTCGTCATCTTTCTCATAGTTCGGACAGCCGTCATTGCTCCAGCCAGCTTTTTCCAGCAGCTCGTCAATAGCGACCAGCTCAGCCATTGGTGCATGTTCGATAATGAAATAATGGACACGGCCCCAGGCATATGCGCGTGAACGGCCATCAACAGAAGTATCAGAAGTCGTCTGACGGGAAAGTTTCATGAGGTACTCCAGTTCTGCCCGGTACCGCCGGGGCGGTGGTGCGAAAGCCGCACCATGAATGACACTATGATCCTCCTGACTTCTATTGTCAATACAATTGAAGCGGCGTTTTATTTATTCATTATTTGGACCCGGCTCGTACGGAACGACCGTCGGGACTTGCCGATCTTTCTACGGTGAGCAGGGGAAGGGAACATCCCAACGCTTGTTTCCAGATGTGCAGCCTGGGAGGGCGCAGAATGCCTGACAGAATCATCGTGCAGCGGTGGCGAAAGACCCGACAAACGGGAAAAGCATCCTTTTATTCCAAATCCAACCTCAGCTTTTAATTACGCCAGTACGTTTCCTAAACATGCCAAATCGGTCTCTTATACGCCCGGATGGGCCCGATGAAAACGATAAAATGAGAAAAAGAACCCGACACATCGCTGCTCTCTGGGAAAGCCGGTCAGCAGATGGAGCGCCAGAAACTAAATCCGCTGGTTTTAATAATGATTGAGGAGAACAAGATGAAAGATAACAAGACACGTCCTGTAGACTCGTATGCTCATGCTGATTTCATGGAGTCCGTCTTCAGCAACCTCAGGGCTTTCTGTGATGCGGAATGCCAGCGGCTAACTGCCGGTTATCCCCCAACTGTCAAACCAGAACAGCAAAGCACTGACGGCCAGCTGTCGGCGGCATAAAGCATTACCTGCCAGTTCGTTCAAATTTCTGCTTCCTTAAGCCCGGGCCAAAAGCCCGGCTCAATCCAAAAACTGAACGTACCAGTTTACCTCTATATCTCCTGAATCCCCTGCGACTTACAAGAGACCCGCACCGGTTTAGCCATTCCTGTCCTGCCACTCTCCCATCACTGGCCCAGACAACCGGAAAAGTAACTTTTCTCTCTGAGTCACCTTCTGAACCAGTTATTTTGCTTAAACGTAAAAACGGCCCACTGTTGTGAAGATTTAAAACGGACGGATCGAGTAGTATTGCCTCAGGAAAATTTTTAAAAAAAGTTACTTTTTCTTCTCCGCAACCTATTAGGAAAAATGTCGAACCTGGTATTGTTGTGTTGTAGCGCAGTTAAACAACCAACCAAAAAAGAGAACAAAAATGTCCGCAATCGAAACTGAAGTAAAAAACAACAGCAACGAAATCAGCCTTCGTGGTTACCTGGAACGCACTGGTAACGGTGCCCGTAAAGGCAACGGCCTTATCATTGACCCTTCGGTTGTTGTAGAGCAGGAAGGCTTTAACACCCGCACGGCCGGTATGGGCGAGCTCTACTATTCAATGCCTCACGTTGTGGAACACCTGAACAGCCTGGCCGATGCCTACATGGAAGACCCGTTCAGCGTGACGCCTATCGTTGTTCAGATGGTTAATGGCGTACCTGTACTGCGTCAGGGGGCTTGCCGTATCCGTTCCATCGCTATTGCAAACCGCCAGCTGGAAGCAGAAGGGCGTGAACGCATTACTCGTATTCGCTGCGAAGAGTTTCGCGGTAGCGCTTCAAAAGCAGAACTCTTCACCCTGACCGGCAACTCCAACCTGGCGCTGTCTGTCGTAGCTGAAGCGCTTTCAATTAAGCGTCTGGTTGAAGATAAAGAAGAGCCTAAGACCTTTGCGGAACTGGCAAAAAAACGTGGTAAATCAGAGCAGCATCTTCGCCAGATGGTTCGCGTACTGGACCTGCCTTCTGAACTACAGACCATGCTTGTGAGCGATCAGGTGAGCATGTACGTTGCACTGGACGAGTATATGTACAGCGGTGAGGATGCGGTAGATAACATCAACAAAGCGATCTCCATCTATGGCAAGGCGACGAAAAACACGCTGAAATTCGTCAAAGCTGCCAAGGTAGAAGAGCGCATGGCAGATCCGCAGACTCCGGAAAACATCGGTGCTGAGCAACCGGCAGATGATACTACCGATAACACCCCGGTACCGGATCAACTGAACGATGAAAGCAATACGGAGACGCTGGATACGCCACCGGTACAGGAACCGGCTCCAGCTCCAAAGGACAGCGCTCCTAAACAGAACCCGGCAGGTAAAGCACCTTCCATGTCCAGCGTTCTGAACAAAAAGACTGTGACCGTCATTGCAGACACCGCGATCCCGATTTTTGAACGTATTGCTGAAGAAGCCAAGCTTAAAGAAGGTGAATCTG
This sequence comes from Escherichia sp. WS568, assembly GCF_046486085.1. NCBI lineage: Bacteria > Pseudomonadati > Pseudomonadota > Gammaproteobacteria > Enterobacterales > Enterobacteriaceae > Escherichia > Escherichia sp. WS568. Next base: position 33,942 of record NZ_JBJQMC010000031.1, on the reverse strand, counting down.
TCAGTACTGATACTTACACGCTTGTTCTGACCAATGATGAAATGAACGATATCATCAACGCTCATGCTGACCTGAAAGAGTACCTGCGTAAGCATGCTGATAAGATGAACAAGGGACAGTCATGATTTTCTGACCGACCCCTCCATCCGGACGGGTCGGTAACTTTTTCAGGACAAGGGGAAACAGGGCAATGAAGAAGGCTGTTATCAACGTAGACAAAACTAACCCACTGCCAGTCCTGACGGATTCGGTGACCCGGGTAAGTATTCAGTGCACGGCAAAAGATGAAAACGGGGCAGGGATCGAAGTGAATATACTCGACCTGATTCAGGATCATGATACGGCTGAAGTGAAAGTGCAGTTTGGGAGCTCGCCTGTTCAGGCTCTGGCGATGCTCCGCCGGGTTATGACAGCACTGGAAAAGCAGGCAAACGCAGAACTGAATACAAACCACTATTCGCGTATGCAGTGATCTACTCTGGCAATTTCATCCATGCTGCCTCTGATCTGTCAATCGCGGGCGAAACCTCAGGATGAATAACGCTGATGTTAGCAGCTGGTGGAACAAACAGACTTAAATGGAAAATTGCAGTGAGTAAAACAATGCGTAACGTTGTTGCGGGTTACATTCAGCCGCTAAGCGGTTCCCGGACACTATGCTAAGCGTGGTCAGACGAAAGCTCAGCAGTATCGTCGATATGCAGGAGACCGTCAGACAGTCCTCACAAATGCTTGAGTCTGATGCAGCCATATTCCTGAAACGCGCCATAGTTGCGAGGATGCTTCAAAAAATAAAATATCAGGATAGTGAAGTTTTAAAAGACTGCCTTGGCGATTTTTTTATTTATGAACAACGTGAAAAATTGCGCCGACTTGGCGTGATTACTAACTGGGGGATTAATAAAACAGCAGACGGGAAGAATAATAAGTTGTGATAACTCAGTAAATATTAATTTAAAAAGCGTCTTCAGAAATAGAAAAAATGCAAATTATATTGCTACGGGTTATTAGCCGCTGAGGCTGTTTACATATAATACTTCTAAACAGGAGGTATTATGAAAAAACAACTGGCGTACGCTTCAAACTGTTCTGACAGTCTTTATTCGTATATTTATCGCACTCTGCAAAAACGGGCTGGTGATGAGAATGAAAGCCTTTATCAGCAGGCCATTTCCCGCTGCCGTACAGCTAAACAAAAAAAGAAACTGGCCGGGTATTATGCCGGTCCATGGCAGCTGCTTTTCAACGCGTGGTGTAACAATCGCGTCCCTAACACAGCGGTGCTGGCTCTTCTACTCCAGCAGTGCTTATCTCATTTCCAGTGCGAAGAAGTGATCGCAGCCTGGCAGTAACCCTATCAAGCCCCTTCGTATAGCGGAGGGGCAGGAGATATCTCATGTACAGAAACGACAGAAACGTGGATTCCTTCAACCTGGTTAATGCTCTTCAGCCGGTCTTTCGTAACACCGGCTGTGGGATATTTGAATACGATCGTAAAAAGCAGAATGAAACCGCTGATTCAATCTTACGAGCGTTGGCGTTAAATGCCGATTTCGCGAGGGCCTTAAAACAGTACGTCCGGATTAATTCTGTACGACGGGTTGTTCAGTTCGATGACGGCTCGGTTCGCTATGGTATTCATGCCGAATTTGAAGGGCATGATAAAATTAATTCCTTCCGTATTTTTAAAGATGAAGATACAGACGCATTTGACTCCTATTTTTATTTGGTTTGCGATAATAAAGCTGAGCTGGTGGATTTTAAAATGAACTCTCTCGATATTCAATTACAGGCTGTTTTTGAAAAAGTGACAGGTATTTATCTGTCACATTAAATATTCAAATTTTCAATCCTCGGGCTGATAGACAAAAAACGCACTTTAGAATAAAGATGAGATGAATATGAAAAACGTAAATATTTTGACTACCGATATCGCGGCCATTAATGCTCTTTCTGGCGTAGAACTGACGGACTTTCTCACTGCCGGGTATCAGGTAAACTGGTCAGGAGAAAGGGAGGTTTCGCTGGTGGGCTTTCCGTGTTTAGCAAGCAACAAGCAGCCGGTAGAAGTTGGTCCCGGTATTTTCATTAATCGCGTGTACAGCAAAGACAGCCAGTCTCTGTGCGGGAAATTGCGCTATGACCTGTCTAATGGTCTGGCATCCGGCGCATTTTCATTTTTCTCCCATTCAGGCTGGTATGGGGGATTCCGTGTCGTATCCTTCCGTGACAACGGGCCAGCTGCGTTGATCAACATTGGCATTGTCCATGAAAATGTTTTGAATGCGTTTTGTGCTGACTTCCCCCGGGCCAATGTGAGCGTAAACCGTTTTCATTGTGGCATGACGCTTGAGCAGATCCGCATGTTCATTTCAGACACCGCTTACGATATGCCGCTTTATAACAACGAGTCTGACTTTCGCAGGCTCGCCAGTTAGCATGGAGACTGGCTTCAGTGCTTACGCCTAAAAACCAATGAGCGAAGTGGCGGAACCGGTTGGCTTCGCCCAGTTGGCGTGAGCGATTAGTTCTATACGGGAAGAAGTCATAGTATTCTGAAATGATAGTTATCTCATACGAACGATAGTAATGGAGTTTCTTAATGGGCGTTGATATCTGCTGGCGATTTCAAAGGGAAGAAAAGCCTGGTAAATGGATTAATTTATCAAGCAATTATAAAGGGGACCGATCATATCTCCACTTTGCCTGGCTCGGATTTGATGTAGATCGTGAAAGGGCGAGCACATCAGCAGTTTTTATCCACGCATTACGCGGATTACCTGATGATATACCGTCCGAAGATGATGATTTATTCGGTGAACATTCATACTCATGGCTGACTTCGGAAGAAATTTTGTCAGCCATACCACCCGATAACGCCGGAGAGGTGATCCAGGAATTTGTCGAAGAAGTAAAGCGTCTCCACGTGGAGAACGGCAGCGTCCGTTTCGTCTTTGGATTTGAAGGGTAACCCGTAAGAAAGTAGCTATCTTACCCGGCTAGGTCTCCAATCTCTCAGATGCTCAAAGAGGGCCGGGCATGGTGCCCACACATCCCCTACCATTCCGATTTGATATTCGTCTAATACACCCTTTAAAGAAAACAAGCAGACGGCAATGAGACGTCGGATTAGCGTCAGCAAATATGAGACGTCAGTAGTCGATGTTTGTCCTGCGGAACGTGAATCTGTTTACAGGGGGTAAAGCCGTACCATCCATGAGGGCTCAGAGAGCCGGGGTCTCCTCCAGATCACTGGAAGTTATTGACTCTGGCAGGCCTATCCCTATGACTTTTTCCCGGATGGCAAATTAAGATCGAACAGGGCCAAATTAGTACTCTTTTCTAAACGGAAATACTGAATCACCCTGATATAACTGGTCTCTCACAAGACAGGAGATCATCAATGGAACGTGTAATATTTTCAGTAATCTTTTTTATGATGCTGGGCGTACCTTTTTACCTTCTTTATAAAATTGCCCGGGACATTTTTGGGACCGCCGGTGCTGGTGAGCCTGCACAATTGCCTCAGGGCAAGCAAAGACGCTCAGGAGGCGCTGGTTCGGGTTCTATCTGGCAAGGACACCATCTACAGGGGAGCAGCCATTTGAACCCCCTCGGAGGTGATTGTAATGGTGAAAATAGCATAGCTGGTGGTTGTGATGGTGGCGGTGGAGGAGGAGGAGGAGGAGGTGGTGGTGGTGACTGATAGCCTGCAATTTTAACTATCAGGATGAAACCCATGTCCAGCAACCGGAAAAAGAATTCATATCAACCGAAAAGCCCTGCCTTAAAGTGAAGCGTATTAAACGTGAAGGATGCTGAATTAGAGGGTATCGGTTTTATACTGAAGCGTAACTGGAAGAAGGATCTGAAATTAACTATTACGGAAAAGTAACTTTCTGACTCACCACGTACGCCCCTCGGTTATGCCATACAGTTTGATACGAAAACAGATCAGTAAGTAGATTGCTATACGCCGGAGAGAAGTCTATTTTTCATACACCGAACCTGTTTGGCCTGCAATGGAAGCAGGTATAATAATCACATACAAAGGAGGGCATTATGAATAAATTTTTATACGTGCTTTTGGCCTGGATTGTTGTGCTTTTTATCGCCAACAAACTGCTCGCAAGACGTAAGCCCAAGACGGTTAAAATCCTGGTACAGCGCAACGGGAAAGCCGCAGAGGTTGATGCTGTAGTGGTTCAGGGTTCAAAGAGAGCTAACAACAGTTCTGTTGCGGACAGCGACGCGGTAGATAGTTATTTTGAAATGAATCCTTACTCCCGCGAAAACCAGTCGAATGGTTGGGCTATGCTGGCCAGAGACGATGACCAGCTTAAATAATCAGTTGAGTGTGATGTGTAAAGCAGCTTAAAACTCTAAATGGACGAACAGGGGAGGTGACAAAGATGACAACCAATACAACAACGACCACCTACCGCTCAGAAGAAATCGTGCCGTTCAGACGGCCCAAAGGGGATCTGGATAGTCGGTATATGCCTCAGGTGTATGCAATGGTGCGGAACTGGGCAAGTAACCCTGCTCAATATGGTGAGGGTGTACTGGCCTCCTACCGCCAACCGGCAGTAAACCTTGCCTACCAGGTAAAAGGAACTCGTGTTGTTTTAATTCTGGTACCAGTAGAGTGCGAGCCACCTGGAGTGATAATGACGGAAACAGTCCTGTGGCCGTCACTATCACTTGTAGAAGTCTTGCAGACCTTGCAGGAGGCCTGGCAAAATATTCCGGCGTTAAACCCCTGACGACTTCTGTCAATATCACCGGCTAGTGATTTACCTCTCTGCTGGTGGTCAGCCCGCCTAAGTTCAAATTATCTCTTTCTAAATTAGCCCGGATAAAAATCGGTCCCTCTAAAATAGCCTGCCCTGAGTAGGCTACGTCATACAAAGCGTTGGCCAGTCACCAGCTGGCTGGTGGCCATAATGCTCCACAGGATAAACCGTATCAGAACTACGCAAAGAAAAAGCCCCAACAATTTACCGATGGGGCCTTTTGCAGACATTTTACAGCCTTACCAATGATAGAGCGCTAAGGCTTCTGCTTAGTGAACAGACTTGCCCACAGATAATGGATAAAGTTGAGCAGAATGTATGTTACTCGTTGCTCGAATTTCATCGGGGCTTTGTACTTTGTCGTTATGTTGTGAATATGAGTAAGGTCCGTATAGAGCCCTGGCGACTTCCTTGTTGACTTCAACACCGAACAGATGTGCTGAACAGACTCCGGTGTGAACAACCGTAGCCCTCGTCGTTGTTTGACTTTATGGATAAAATCGTCCATCCCCATACATAACCATTCCGGCTTGATGCCATCAAACTTACAACGTCCGTTTATGATGACGACATTGATACATTCCAGTTCTCTAGCCTTAAGAGCAGACTGAATAGCCCTGATGTGCCCCTGGTTTTGCTTAAACGGGTTCTGCAACTTGAGGGTTCGGGACTGAGTCCATTTCCGCCAGTGGCTTTCCTCCAGAGTACCGTAGAGCTTGCCTACGTAGTTTTTCTGCTCTATGACGTATATACCATGTGGGGCTACGAGAATGTGATCAACCTGAGTAGTGCTATGAGCCGACAACTGAAAGGTGAGATCACTAAGTAGCCCCTGAGCTTCTTCAGGAAGCCCAGATTCAATTGCCTTTGCAGTCCGCCGTTCCGCTATGGCAGAGGTCATAAAACCCAACAGACACAGCAACACGACGAAAATAAGGATAATGAAAGCTACCCCCGTAATGCTCCACAGCAGATTGAAAGCATCCATGTTACCTCACAGAGGGGTAGCTGGTGGCATTAACAGATTCTACCAAGCGGGTAGTGGTACCGGTAAGGCTCTCAATATTTGAAGACAGGCTCATCAGCATGCCGAGTGCAGAACGGAGATTACGATGAGGCTCATTGTAGTTTTTGAACGTGTCAGTGGAGTACATTTTTGAAAGACGTGTACGGATCTCTACTGACGTAAGATCTCCATCCACCAGGCCGTACTTAACTGCCTGAGGTGTTGGCCATACACGGCCTGAATAGAGAGAAACAGCATCGGCATCATGACGCGAGAGAAGCTTTTTACCCCGTCCAAGTTCAACATCAGTTATAAATTTTTCATGCATCGTGTTCAGGATCTCCTTCTGCATGAACTCCCTCGTTGAATCGGACAATGGGTGGAAGGGGTCAAGAGCATCTTTGAACTCACCGGCCGTAAGGGGCTCATTCTTGACGCCTACTGTGCTCATGATCTCTGACAGATTCCAGTGGTCCATACGCACACCGATAGAACCGATCAGGGCATTACTGTCGGCATAAATTGCATCAGCGGGCGATACCGCGTAATAGCATGCGGATGCGCATATGCCTTTCACACTAACGATGATTGGTTTATATGAGTCTGCGATATCAGAGAAAAAACGACCGGTACCGCTGGAGAGTACTTCGAGGGAGTTTTGCTTCGACCGTGCTTCATCGCCACGTTCTGTGCTCCCGGTTTTGTTACTCTTGTCAGCGGCTACAGATGAAAGAGAGCAACCGGCATCTGATACGCGTTCAATCTGTGGCTGGTGGTTTTTAAGCGCGTTTATCTGGCGGTAAATAATGATGGCGTCAGAGGGACCACCACCACCTGACTCTGCCTCGATAATAACTGCTTTGGCATGGGGATTATTGTAAGCTTTGGCAAGAGCTGTTGCGATCACTGTTCCATCGCCCGTTTCCGAGCCGGTACCCATCTCGCCAGAAATCCGTATTACAGCTATATGGTCTTTCTTCCCTTCAGCGTCCTGCCATTGTTCGTAAAGATTGTAGAAAGAAAACCCTACAGCGGTCATGGCAATTAGCGACATAGCAACTTTTGCCGTGGTATGAATGCGAAACATCTTATAAAAACGGTCAGCGTTATCATTGAGCGATTCTTTGATATTTGTAGGGGACTTCCTTTTTTTACTGCTTAACATCTGACCACCTTTACATGAGTTTTTGAAAGTTAGACCACAAGCGATTCAATGCAATTCCCAGTATCAATAAAGCGACTGGTGGGAAAAGTTGAGCGATATTGTTAAATAGTGACATATTCGGCATGACCAGGTAGACCATCGTTAAAGCACTGATCACCCAAAATGCTCGAAACCAAATACGATAAAACTGAACTGTAACCTTACCAAATACGTACCTCTTCAATTTCCACTGGTACATTCCATCTGCTAGCATGGCAAATAGATAGGGCAGAAAAACGATTAGCCACCCCAGGATTAAGTTCCACCGGAAAATGGACTGATAAAGTAAGAGGGGTATGTTTTTGGCCATAGTGTAATTAATAGAGGTAAATTTTTCAGCAACAATGTTAATACCTCTGGCTGGTTTTTTGGTGTCAGGGATCAGAATAGTATTCAGATAGTCAATTAACTTATAGTCATGTACCAACCAATTTAAAGTCGCTTCACTATTTGCAATAACAGACTTCCAACGGTCATTTGATATGATGGACCGGCTTGCATTAACCTCCTGAGTAATCTGATATTTGAGCTCCTCAGTATTCTGGAAAGCCAGGCTGTAACCAAAATAAATGACCATGCCAAAAAAAAGCATTGTTCTGAGCACTGCTGCTCTGCTTGTATTATCCGCAGCCATTGCTTTCCCTCCATTCACGAAAAAGAGCTAGCCTCTGATCGTGATTGCAATAGTTGTTACGCCACATCGTCGGGATACCCAGGAGCCAGTGGTACTGTTTAGGTATGATTTGGTCGATGAGGCTTAACTCCGCCAGTTCTTTATGCTCTGCGCTTTTCCACTCGATCTGTCCCACATCAGGAACAAATACAGCGGTCCTTGCTTTTGCGGCCTGGCGGGAAAATTCTATAAAGTTGATGCCCCACGGCGTCCAGTATCTGTACTGCTCGTTTAGGCCGATGTTAAACACCGGCAGAGAAAGAGTTGAGTCGGCAAAAGCCGAAATCACATTTTTGCAGACTCTTGGACTATCTATTTTTTCCTGTTCGGTTTTGAGATGAGTCAGCAGTGCACGGTCAATAATGCTGTTAAAGGTGTTTGTATAAAGGCCATTAGGGTCAGGAAGCCGATCTATGGCAGTAATGATTTTAAATTTTAACCGAGAAAGAAAGGGAGAGTCCTCAATAGTAACTATATGACTATGTGTTGTTTCTGGATGAATCTGGGGTTTGATGCGCTGTACTTGTTTAAAAGAGACACTACCTGGCAAATTAATGAATGCGCCCACCGTGCGTGTCAAATCGACGAAATAAGGCAAAAGATAACAACCAAGCATACGGGCATTCTTCTTTACAAGATCACACCGTTCGTCATTGTTATCGAAAGAAATACGGAAACTAACGAATTTACGTTCAGGACCTTCGCTGGTGGTCAGCGATTGAATCCATTCATGGCATGAACCTTGTGGTACCGACCAGTAGCTGGTTTCACGGTCCCCAAAGGGATCAGTCGTGATCAACTCTCCCTTTAAAAGGAAAAGCTCAGACAGGGTATTTGCCATGGAGAATAGGGAATCGATATCGTTGCTCTGACAAAATTTTCCCAAATGATGAAACGCGTTTTTTTCTATCTTAGTTAGCCGATCTCGAACTTCCTGAGAATCTGCGTACTTTAAACCCAAAGACTGAAAGCGCCTTTTTACGAGCGAGCGACATTTGCTGACTTTTAGTGCAGAGCTTAAAATTTGCTGGCGCGTCAGGACAATTTTTTCATCCATCAATGCAACTTCCTTAGAAATTTATTAAGATTTTTGATATCGAGATTTTGACGCAAAGTAACTTTTCCGGCCTTCTTGAAAAGCATTTCCGACAGAGTTGTGTTTGGCTTCATTTGTTTCTCAGCAACAGCAATAGGGATTTGGCCTACAACCTTCCTGCCATCTTGAAGCCTGGCAACTATGTGAAACATAGGGACCTGACCCAAGAGATCCTTTGGAATACTCTCTTCTAAAGTTGTCTGCTTTCTTTCTGAGATTGAACCTGAGAAGTTATTATGCGGCAAAGATGTTTCTGAACCGGTCGTATAAGTGACCATATTTGTGCTTATCGCACTCTTACCAAAGTTCTCTACAACAAGCGTCTGAGTAGGAGTATCGTTGACTCGCAAGCTTATATAATTGTTGCAGAGCCCCGTAATTCGATTGGCAGTTTCAACACTTGCCGCAGCAATAAAGTCGGAGATGGTTTGGGTGCAAATAAACAGTGCAATTTTCGCTGCACGACCCTGCGCCAGAAGGTTAATCATAGGGTTGTTAATGGCTGAGTGTGCCTCATCAACAAAAATACTTATCCTGGAATTAGCTGACATATCACCATCCTGAGCGTTGTAGCGACTACCGGCACAGGAGGTCAGATCTGACATTATTAATTGAGAAATAGCAGCTGCTGTATCGGGGTTTGAAAGGCCATCAAGCGAAATGTATAGCACCCCGCCAGTGCTGAACATCCCTTCGCTTGTTACAATTTCTCTTGATGATACTGAGTTCGGGTTAGGAGATAAAAGCTCATTTAAAGGTTTTTCAATGAGCATATCGAAAACAGGCATAATACCTGCGGTCATTTTAGCCATATGCTCTGGGTCGGACATTGAGTAATCAATAAGCTGGGAAACAGTATCTAACCAGTCTATTTGTTCGGACCCCTCGTAATTCATGAAATGAGCCGTAAACCATTCAGCGAGACGCTTGAAACGTACCGGCAAGGTTTCGTTAGCGACGTACTTAACTTTTTCGGTCCAGACATCGTAACCATAATATCTCGCGTAACATGACTCCATTACCTTGACTGTAAGATTCACAATAGACATGTGGCTTTTCATGTTCTTGTGAATCAGATAAATAGAAGGCTTTTTCTCTATGTAAGAAAGCCCGGAAATCACATTGGAAACGAGAGCCTTGGCATACTGAACGAATGGGTTAACCTCACCGGGAACTGTCACCAAGCTCAAAAGACGAGATGTTAGGTCAGAAACATTAGTATAGGTGTTGCAGACATCAATACAGACCGAAGATGCTGGCTGGCCAGGATGAAATTTATAGAAAGGAAGACCGAGGGTCTTAGCCTCTTCCATTAGAGATTCTCGCCACTCTGCATCGTTCTTTGGATCTATGACAACAACAACATGACCAAGATGAAGCATGCTAATGCTTAGTAAACGCTGTAGCACCGTTTTCCCGGTACCCACGTTTCCGGTTATCAGAGTATGACCAAACCAATTGTCTTCAGTTACAAATATGGGTTCCCTACGTTCCACAGCAAAAATTGCATTGCTGCCGCCCATCTTACGAGCCATTGCGTCAAAATGTCTCTTAATTGGGTTGAAGACGAATGGCAACTCGATCTCACGTTTATCACTGGAGAGGTTAGCTATTTGATATGCCCGATCCGCATGTTCCGGGCCCCACTCAAACCCATCACAAAAATAGGACTTTCGCTCGGGTATATCCTTATTTTTATTTTGATAATCCTGAACCAGTTGACGATACTTTCGCTCATTGGAGAAAAAGTTACTTTTGTTAATTACACGCAGTGAATCAAGACTAACGAACATGAAATGTCGCTTGAATACACGCCAATGAGCCATCAAGAATGGCGCTGCTGTTTTGCAACGATAAAGGCACAGCAAAAAAAGCAATATTGAGGTGAACAGAACTATTGGGGCGATGTCCAGTCCGTCTGAAGAAAGTCCCATATAAAGCATAGAAACCGAACAAATCAAAAGTATTGAGGCACTACGATACTCAAGAATAGGCCGATAAAAATTCTCTTGTGCATGGAGGTTAGTCCTCTTCGAATCTGACATTATAGGTTCCCAGCCTCTTTCAGGTTATTGATAATTCGTTCAATGTCCACTTTCGCCCGGTCTGATGCGGCCAGCAAAGTAGGCATGTTAAATGCATGGCATTTTGTATTGATCACAGCACCAGAATTAACGAGGTACTGAGGAAGCTTATTGAAAAGATCTTGAGCCTCTAACTGCGACCCAAATTTTTCCACGCAAGATTGGGTCAGATAGAGAGTATTAGGAGTACTTACCATAAATCTGTTTTTGCGCTTTCTTTTAAACGCCACCTCCATTTTGGACAGAATTTGATGCAGTACTGACGCAATTTCTACAAATTCAAGCTCTGTAACGTCACCTTCGCTTATAAGCGAGAATTCACCATTTTGGTCTGATTCAGTAGTTGCAAAGACTTTACTGTTCAGATTGTGACCAGAAACAGGTGATGCTGGTTTTTGTACTTCTGCTTTGTCCGATGATTTATTCCGGTTGCGCTTGGGATTTTGTTTTTCTACCGGTGCTGTTGGGGCGAACAGTCTGGCCAGTGCTGGCGAAAGATGATGCCCCTTAGCGTCTGTGGGCGCATGCTCTCCATTTGATTCTTCAAGTACAGGAGGTAAGGCGGGCTCTTCACTTGCCATCACACTGGTTGCGGCTGCTTCGGTCTGGGAATACACAACTTCAGCTGGTGGTGGGCAGTTACCCTCAGTATCTGGTTCTGAGTTTTCTTGTCCTACAGAAACATCCATAGAGCGTTCAATCGTACCCTGGGGATCAGCGTTCTGTTCTCGGTTAAGTTCTGGTAATTCTGACGGCTCGGGGAGAAGCTTTTCATTATGGACCGAAGAGCTTGTTGCACAACTACCGACTTCTGGCCGAGAAACACTAAGCTGTGTGAAATCGGTATAATCAATGATCTCATGCTCTTCATCTTCTTCCTCAAAAAGATGTTGATAATGTTCATATTCCACAGCCTCAGTTTTCAGCGGACCAGTCGCGGATGCACTATCGGTTCCATGATATTCCACGTCGCCAGAATGTTCTTCGACTGCATTTACACGTGGGGGAGGCAGCTCAAGCGTTTGCTTTGGACGTGGGGCAGAGTTTTCAACAGAAGACTCATCATTAATCACTAATGCCTGATACATAGAAGTATTGAAAAGTGACTTTAAAGTTGTTGGCCTTCTTGGCTCATGATAGGTGAGCTGGAACCCGGCGCAGTTATCGCCGAGCTGGACTAAACGCAGATCGTCAATGTCCCTTACTATCCACATTCCATCGAGAGAGCCTTCTCTGAATGTCAGTTGGAAATAGGGCTCTTCACTAAATGCTTTTTCATCTAATCCCGGCAGCAATGCCATAGTGGCATCTATGTTGAGGTAGGGGACAGCATCTACACACACTATATAGTCATTGGAAAGTGGAGCGCTTAAAAGGAGTTCATGAAGTTGGTTGACCAGGACATGGGATTCCGTGTCCTTTGCCGATTCATCTTCACTTTCTTCTATATCAGGAATGACAGGATCAGCTGCTTCCTCACCCTCAGATTTAACTATCTGCGTGTCATTATCAATTTCATTATCACTTTCGGCTTTCTTCTCAAAATCGTCGGATGAGCCTTCATTTTTCTTAGAATGTATATCAACATCAATAGAGGCAGTGGAGCGGCCTAAATCATTAACCTTAAGAACAGCCGTCTCAACAGTATCAGTAATTTTAGTTATAGCGTCCCGACCGGGCACTGGTCTTCTGTATTCAGTAACTGTTTTTTGCTCGTCAATGTAAATAAAGTCTTTATTGGCATTAACGCTAAAAAGACCCGGCACTGAGTCAGGGATTTTATAGGAATCAAAGATTAAACCAATCCACCTTAGCTTAAGAAGGTTATAGAATTCTAGTTTCCCTATCCCATTTCTAAAGATGTTTGATATTTCGTTTTCCGAATAGATACCCGGAATGAAGTAGTGAACGACACGCTCATCATCATAGGGCTCGACGTAACCACGTTGAACTAGGGATTCTACCAATACCGTCTTACCAGCCTCTCCCTGAGGGAAGTTATATTTATGTAATTCGAAATCATTGAGAACAAAATCAAGGAATGCGTTCTCGTTAAGGTATACCTCACCATTTACGATAATGATGTGCATAGGCTTAGCATTGTAATTGTTGATATTGATACTGGTAAAGTTGTGCTTGATGGTACTAATGGCCCTTGCTGCTGCATCATTAGAACGCAGACCCATGATAGGGTCACGTAAAACATTAAGGTCTGTACCAGTAGAATAGAAATCAGCGGTCCTCACGCATTTAGACAAAAAGTCATTCCCATCAGTATAAACGTTTAGGGCGGTGATCATTTTTGAATAAACACGTTCTTTATTTACCCGATCCAAAAATGCAAGACATACCGGGTTTAGGATTCGCTCAAGGAAAACGCTGGACCAGATATTATGTTGATTATGAATACGCTTTCGCCAGTGGATTTCGTATTCAACCACGTCATTTTCACGTGCCCAGTCAAGAAGACTTTGTGAGCTTGGCGTCCAAATGATCGGACTAGCTAAATTCAGGCTTACAATATCGAGATCGTAAACCTTTCCGGCATCATGGACTAAACCACAGATAAACGCAGCATAGAGATATACTTTTCTACGGACTACTTCTTCATCTTGATATCCGATTGGTCTCAGTTCTGAGTGATGCGCATTTTTTAAAGAGAGTATGGCCACTTCCAGGCTGTGAGAAAGTAACCCACCAATACCATTATGATGATGATTTTCGGAAGCTGGCAAAAGATGTATCCAGCGAACATATTCAACCAAGGGCTTTAATACTAAATTAGTAAATGTATATGCATCGTCCCTGATGTCGCTATCGCTGATAGCTAACATCATTGAAATTGAGTGCAGCTTTTCCCGATACAGAGACAGGATTGACTGTTCATTAAATGTCTGTATGCCCGTCGGACGAGTTGGATACTCGATGAATTTCAGGACTTCTGGATTTGGATGATCAGGAACAGTGTACTTCTGATCTCCTAGAATCTGCGCAAAAGGAGAGAGGCTTGATATATCCTCAATCATTACAGAGGTTGCATCATTCTCCTGAGATGAGAATATCCCCAAAATCCGTTTAATACATAAATACAGCGCCCTGAAATTCATCATCATACCTTATCGACGTTTGCCTGACAGTTCGGCTGCAATGTATGCCTGCACACTTTTATATTGCATTACTTTGGTGATGAACTCTGCTGGACTGTATGGCCCATCCTTACGGCGAGAAACATTCAGAGTCTTTTTCACATTCTCAACATATAAATTAATACTCTTTATAATGTTGTGAGACATAACCGGATAGTCGCTTACAGCCAGTAAACCCAATGAGTTGTACTCATACATTGTGTTCATGAGCTGGTTCATCTCGAAGATGTACTTGTAAAACCTCATGGTGTTGTGGTTATTGAAGTTGAGTTGTACTGGTTCAAAACTGAAAGGTACAAACTGAGTTGATGACATGAATGAGTCATTCTTGTCGAACTCAATTGACTTAATATAAGCAACAAGATTTTCTTTCATCTTATTGTTTTCTTCATGCAGCTCGTTGAACCAATCCTGAATAGCCTGAACAAGGTCAGGATGTTTAACTGCATCAACCGTTTTAAAGAGAGAGGAAATAGCGATACTCACATCATCAAAACCTCTGATGACTGCTCCATTTCTGGCAGTTAAAAACCGGTTAAAATCTGGGGTGCCGGGGTTAATAATAACTTTGGCCATACCCTGGTGCTCTGGTCTACGTTGAGTAGAAGTTTGAGCGTTTACGCCTTGCTTTTTATTTGAACCTTTTACCATTACATCTTTTGGTTCAATGTTAATACGCTCATTGTCCGTGATAATTGCGTCGGTCATTGTGCCACCTTAGTTTTTGAGTATTGACGGATTTTTCGTCCAAGTTCGATATATGCTGAATGATAGAGCTCAAGCATTTCTCTGTAAGGCTCCAGCAATGCTTCCGTTTCAGAAATCATTTCGTATTCCCAGCTGGCATGGTTTACAAAACAGTTCTTAGAATATTTTCCACTTTTCATTGGTTGCACCCGTTTTGACATGTGACTAGGCGCTCTTGTTTTATAAGGGCTGAACTGATGCCAAGTGATCGTTACTTTTCTGGCATTACCAATTAGCTCAACTTTTGGTGCGTAAGAACCCAGATACTCCCTCTTTGGAACTTTGCTATGTCGGGTAAGGTTAATCTCTTGGTGGTTTCGTTCCTTCCACTTGATCCAGTATTTTGTAATGAGATCTTCAGCCTCAACACGCAAACCTTCAATCTGAGCACGTAAATTTTTACGTGTTAGCTCTATAGAACTTATAAGATTCGAATTACTCATGACGCCTCCTGATGTGAAATTACTATACCGGAGGAAATTTCCGTTTTTTTTCACGAACAGAAGATTTTTGAATGCTCTTTGATGAGGGAATTGAACAGATGTAATGCACTCGCTGTTTCCCCCATTCGGGAGGGGCCTTCAGAAACAGTAACAGCGAGTTTAGCCTCACTTCCATCGCTACCCTCTAAAGTTACTTTTGAGGGAATGACCATTGTGGATTATTGCTTTTGATAATGTGCATTGCTCTATTAAAGTTATACATATATCTAGTGCCACTTTTCCAAAAAAAATGACCCTATGGAACTTTGTCCATAGTGACACTTTTATAAAAAGTGACCCTATGACGACATTACATAGGGTCACTTTTCAAACATAAGTGACCCTATGTGAGGTATTCATAGGGTCACTTTTCTTTGTTTAGTGATCCTATGTAAGCATGAGGTTGATGAAAAGTAAAAATGTCAGTTTATGACGGTCAGTGAAAGACGTCGTTATTCTAATCCAACGTTGGGAGGGGCTGGATTTAGGTTTTTTTTTAATCGCTTCACATTTCGTTAGCATGCGAAGAAATTTTGATAAAATTCTGGTCAGTTTGGTTAAAAAGTGTTACAAGTAAGCGGTGTGGTTGAAGGGATAGATTTAAGGCTTATTCAAGCCTTAAGAAAATACTAAAAGTTACTTTTCACCCTACCGAACACCTAACAAAAAATCCATGTTGAAGATTTGAACAATTGTAATGGCGCAAGGACAATCAGCACATGTCAGAATCTGATAATTTAACTCGTAGCTTACTCGGTAAACTTTTCCGCACTGAGATTTCGCTTATTCGTAGTTACCGTGCATTTTTAATGTTATTGCCTGTGCATGGATCTTCTGCATATCAAACTGGGACTCCTCTTCTCCAGCGTCGCCTATTTGGGAAAGGATTTAGTACAGCCGCTGATTTAGCTTTTGAAGTGGAAACACGTCCAGGTAGTTTTTTGGTTCCGCGTACACTCGGAAAGGAAATTACATGGGAGAGGTTTTTTTCTGCGGTCTTGGACGGTGATTCCAATGTAATTCGTGAATATGATACAAATGATATTGACTATGGTATTTACGATGCCGGTGAAAAAGTGACTTTTCTGAATGGTACAGTGGATATCTATAATCCCAAGAAGATTCATGAGTTGCGTTCTAAATGTGTTGATATACAGAATGACTACTTTATGCAGGTGTTCTTTATCTCAATGCTCGCACCAGAGTTTGTAAGTGTTTTCTTTGGTTTAAAACCAACTACAGCTGATGCTATTAAAGACATTGGTTATTCATCGTTAAAAACAATTAACGATGTCGTTCTTTTCCCACGTACAATTGCTTTCTCACAAGGGCATATTGAAGAGAGTGTTTCACTTAAAACGAAAGTTTTTGCCTGGGCTTATGAATTGTCTGCTGACATCCGGTTAGGAAAAGTTAGTGATGATTTGATGGAACTATTACGTTATGACACTATGTTCACCAGTCACCGTCAGGATGTGTTCAACACTTTAACAAATAAAGTTATGTTAAAGGATTATTAATATGGCAAAGGTCGATCAAACAAAAGCTAATGCTCTATTGCGAGCAGCAAGGACTATGTCGCTTGGGGCAAATAAAAATACAATACGAATTTTGTACGGTAATCATGTTGCTGAAAATATCGATTTTGAGCCTGGTGCAAAAACAAAACTCAAAAAAGGTATCCGGGGCTGGAGCAAACGCACAGATAACCGCCGAGCTTTTTCTGCTGTTATTGATGTCGCAGTTAACTATTTTGGTTTTGATCCAATAAATCCGGAAGCGAGTTTTCGGCAAATTGACTTCAACCGAATAATGAGTGTCCTTCATAATCTGGGATACTTTGTATGCGCACCGGAAGTTAATAAAATAATAGAAATCCTTACTTCTATGAAAGAAATTGAAGAACTAGGTGCCTGCGAAAAATGTAAACGCCCATACATTGTGCCAGTGACAAATGATGCTTATTGTCCACGTTGCAGATTATCTTCAACTGCTTCAGCCATAGAGAGGTATTCTCAAGAAGAATTAGATTAAATTTAAAAAAGATATCGCGAAACTTGCCTTGTCTGAATCTAAATATTGACTTAAGTCAAATTCTGTTGTTTGCTTTACAATCAAATATTAGTTACAACTTAAATATTAACTCTTGACAAGTAAAGATATAATTTGATTTTTCTTTATACAGTCTTTCTTCGTTCCAAAAAATGTTCACCTTTTTTTCTGTTGAAAACGTAAAACTACT
Source organism: Escherichia sp. WS568 (assembly GCF_046486085.1). NCBI lineage: Bacteria > Pseudomonadati > Pseudomonadota > Gammaproteobacteria > Enterobacterales > Enterobacteriaceae > Escherichia > Escherichia sp. WS568. The sequence continues at coordinate 16,466 of NZ_JBJQMC010000031.1, read as the reverse complement.
TAGGTTCTCTAAAACCTTCTATGCATGACGACTTCTTAATCGCTTTCAATTAATATATTTTATATTCTTGCCTAAGTTCGCTTCTTTGATCCTTAGCTATTCCTTCTTTGAAATATAGAAACAGCGTTACTGGTGATGATTTTTTTCAGCTCTTAATACACCTGTTTTCAAAGCAATATTTGCTTTTAGATATTCGATAAAACCATGTTTTTGTTACACCGGATTTTTCACAATGTGCAAGATGGATGATCTTTCCATCACCGAGACTATCTTCTTAGTCAGCACTCCTTTTCCGTCCTTTTCAACATAAAAACGACCATGCTATACGAGCTCTAACCTTTTTTTTGTATGCCATCATAACCGCATCAGAAAAGGAGAACGGTCTATGACTCGTATTGCATTAGCGCCTTCAAAGATGGTTTTGCTTATGTCTTTGGTAATTACTGGTGCCCACGCCAGCCCTGAGCAACCCCTAATAAAAGATACGCCCTTTGTATCAGGCCAGGCTTATAAGAAGGGTTTCTTCTGGTATGACGATCCTGCTAAAAAAAGCGAAGCTGAAGAAGAAAAGGTTTTGCCACCAACCGGTGCTGCTAGCTCGCCTTCAAAAGAGGAAAAGGTAGATTTAAATTCAAAATGGCTAAAAGAGAATATGCCTCGACTGTTAACGCAGGCAATGGATAACCCTACCGCAGAAAATCTATCACGTTATTACACGGCGCAAAGGTTAATGCTGGATATCAGTACGCGTTTTTCTGACAAATCAAAAGATTATTTTCTTAAAAACCCGATGATGTCTGAAAAACGCAGGCAACCAGTGGAAAAGGTGGCACTGGATGCTCACCGCACTGTTGTTGAAAAAAATCAGCAAACGGTAATGAAAGATATCTTTACTAAGTCAGGTTTATTTTTCTTTTTCCAGAGTACTTGCCAGTTTTGCCACGAAGAGAGCCAAATACTTCAATTTATGCAGAACTATTATTCGGTAGATATTCTTCCAATCAGTATGGATGGAAGGCCATTGCATAATGGCCTTTTTCAGGATTTTAACATCCCCAATGCACAAATTATTGATCAATTTAAAATTCGAGAGGTACCTACAATTTTCCTGGTTTCAAAGGATGGGACATCAGCTCAGCGCATTAGTGAAGGCATGATCTCCGCTGATGAATTAAAGAACACTATTATACTTGCCGCGAAGGGCATGAATCTGATCGATGACGCTTCGTTTCAGTCAACTCTAGATATTAAAAGGCAATATACCATCGGTGATGATGGCGTTATTACCGTTAATAAATCCGAAATGGAATCAGACCCATTCTTACTTCAAAAAATAATGGACCAAAAACTCGAAGGCTATGACATGCCTACGGCCGATCCGGTCAATTATCTCAATGCTGGCGGCAGTTTTGGAGGCACTTATGCGCAGTAATGCCGTTTTCAACTTCAAAAAGTTACTTTTGTCTCTTTCTGTTTGTGCTGCAATTTTAGCCCCGACTGCAAATGCAGACAACGCAATGCGTAACATTTTCAATGGCATGATGACGTCTACCAGCCCGGCCACCTTTTCCACAGCAACCCGTACAGGCATAGTTGGCGGGTCAATGTCTTACCGAACAACAAACGTTAATACCAACCTTGTTTCCATGTCGTTTCCAAAAGCTTCTGTCGGTTGTAATGGTATTGACGTTTTTCTTGGGTCCTTCAGCATGATCAACGGGGACCAGCTTGTGCAGGTGGCCCGTGGTATTGCCCAGGGTGCGGCTATCTATGCTTTTAACGTTGCTGTTTCAGCTATTTGTGCTGACTGTGCTGCAACGATTAATGACATCCAAAACAAACTGCAAGCGCTAAATAAATTTGCGAAAGATTCATGCAATGCAACTTACTCTTTCCTTTCTGAAAACGTGGGTACGCCAAGCCAGTTCGCTAACTCAGTTAGCTCTGGACCAGCCTCAATTCTGGGATCGATTAATGGTCTCATTCCTGATTTTGGCTCATCGATGACAAAGTCACCTGAAGCTGTCACTTCTCAGGTTAAAGCAAAGGATCCCGAAGAGTTCGCTGAAAAATTCAGTGGTAACCTCTTCTATATGTCGTTCATGGATATTGATAAGGGAACAATGAACATCGGAGGGGTAACGGAGTTATCCGGTTATAAATTGGCAGAACAACTTATGTCTCTCGTGGGTACTGTCATTATCAACTGGGATAGCAAAGGCGAAAAAGCGGGAATGGAAGTCCGCCCGTCTACCATGACTGTCACGGATTACATCATGGGGCCACCAGCTGGCGGATCAATTAAAATGCTCAAGTGTTCTCCGGCACCAGATCCATCATCCCCACGAAAGGCTCAGTGCCTTGTCATGTCAGAAGTTAATGACGGTGGTTTTAAGGGATTGAAGGATACCATTTCTGATCTTCTTTTAAACGTACAGAAAAAAATCATCAACGACGTTCGTGTTTCAGATGATGAATTACGCATTATCTCCTATATCGGCATCCCGACCATTATCGACTCTTTGCAAACATTCGAAGCACCGGAAGGGTACGCATACATTCAGGACATAAGCACTATTGCTGCGACGAGCCTCGTAATCAACATGTTGCGCCAGGTTGAGGCCAAAATTTCAACCATGAGCATACCGAGTGAGTCGCTGTCGGGTAAAAGGGATGATCTCAACCGATTAACAGACAATCTCTCAAAACAGGTTAAAGCCGCCTATGAGCTATCGCACAGCCAGGTCGGTACCAGCTCGGACGTCATTTCAACCTGGGATAACCGTCGCCTGCAACGGAAGGCTTTCACTGAAAGTATTCGTGGCACACGTAACTGAGGTCTGACATGGATTACAACATATATACCCTGGGTGATATTGATTTTGTCTGGTCGGCTTTTACCGGTATTGCCCTAATCTTTTCTCAATATACTGGTGTAAAAGAGTTCCTGACCACGGCCGCCGTTGTAGCAGGTGTGAGCCTATTCTATAAAACGTGGCTATGGCTTCAGGCTCCGACCAAAAATGAATTACCGTTTTTCTCCTGGTTTTTGGGGTTGATCCTTTTCATGATGGCAATGGTTCGAGTGGATGTAACTATTGAATCTGTAAAGTCGGGAGAGGTCAGAAACGTCGACGGAATTCCAATTTTTATTGCTGCGATGGCCACCGTCACCACTAACTTAAGCCAGGGTTTGCTGAAGGATTATAAAACTGCGTTTGATCCGCTTTCTCCGGTGGACCTGTCTGCAACAACTCTGGACGATGACATCACCCTCGGTCCGATGATCCGATTCGTGAAGTTTTTGCAATGGGGCGGCGATAGCCAGGGCTACTGTTCTGCATTTCCTGAACCGGCCAGCGGGCTAGGGCCAATGAACGTATGTGCTACCGTTCAGTCTCTTGCATACAACTGCCTGAAGGCTACCCAAAACTCAAGCGCAAATATTGCCGGTAAAGAAACTATTTTTAACGATATTTTCTCAGCTAATCTGGCAGATAGCATGGACCGGATTAATCAGGCGATGAAAGGCGCACTGAAGAATGCCTCTGCCAGTATTGTTGGCGCTAACGGTTCAAAATCTGGTACGTGTGATGAGGTCTGGTCAACTGTGAAACAGGTTACCAGTACAGCTGAAGCTCGCCAGACTATTTCCCTTATAGGACAGACAAACGGCATCCTTACTCCAGACGAAGCAAATGGTGCACCTACCGGCGCAAGTTTTACTGATGTTATGGCGTCAGCAAATGGTATGTACGGTAAGGCTATTGGTTCGTATGACGCCACCCTGAACCTGTTCATAATGAATGAGCTCAGAAATGGCGCAAGCAAATATAAGACCCCACTCGGTCTGGCTTCCGATATGCAGTTGTTTGAGGCTTCTCTGAAGCGAACCAACACAATGGCTTCACAGGGCCAGTTGTGGTTACAACTGTCTGGAGCAGCAATCGCATTCCTTGAGATGTTTGCTTACATGGTTGCTCCATTTGCTTTGCTTATGCTGCTGGCGTTAGGTGGTAATGGTGTTGCCGCTGCGGCGAAATATTTGCAACTTATTCTCTTCGTGAATATGTGGCCGCTTACGGCAGTAATGGTCAACGCGTATGTGAAGAAAGTCGCGACGGCCGATCTGGATACCTGGAGCACCCTCAACAGCCAGAATAATGCCGTCACGTGGATGGGGCTCCCAGGGCTTGCGGAAACATACAGTTCATACCTGTCTGTTGCTTCCGCGCTTTATGCTCTGATTCCGGTACTCACATTATTCCTGATGACACAGTCGATTCACCCGATGATGAATGCGGTTAAGGGAGTGACCCCCGATGCGCCGGTGGATACTGGTCATGTAACGCCCAAAGTATGGGATGGCCCTAACAGCGGTAAATCTTCATTTGGTGACGTGACACGAACCGCCTTGACCAGTACCGGTCAGGGATACAGCGATGGCGGCGCAGTTGATTCAAGTAATTTCCGTCTTGGAATGTGGAATGCTGGTTCAAGTATCGCTAACAGCCAGGGGCAAGGATCAGCTGTAACCTCATCAGTTATGAGTGCGGCAAGTAATTCATTCCAGGCTGGTTACAGTCAGATGAGTGAAATTGGAAGGTCAGGACAGTCGAGCCAGCAGTTCTCAACCAACCTGCAAACAATGAAGCAGATCTCGGATAAGATTGGTGCCTCTGTAGCAGAAGGTATTGCAACGAAACATGGGGTGAGTGCGTCTCAGATGGCCAGCATTGCTTCAAATGTTATTCTAAACGCTGGGCTTAATGGAGGTGCTGGAACTGGCAACGGAGCCGGGCTGAAAGCAGCTGTAGCAGGGCAATTGAGTAGCGGCGCATCTAAGACCAATACAGGCAGTGACTCGCTTTCAAATGACCTTTCAAAAGCAATCACGAATCAGCTTAGCCAGGATTCTGCTTTGACTGACCAGTTCAGTAAAGCGGCGTCTCAGGTAAGCAGCGATCAGATATCCAATACTAATGCGTTTAAAGAAGCATCGTCGAAAATGAACCAGGCGACACAGACGATGGCGCAAAACATTTCTACATCGGTATCGACTAACGCCAGCTCCAATAGTGGAATGAGCCTTGATTCTAAACAAAGCATTAACCTGGACAGGTTCTCCGATTCTATTCGCAACAAAAACTTCAGTGATGATGATGTAAGGAATTTTGCTCGTAAGAATGGGCTGGATGAGAATGCGTTTATGGAGAAATTCAACTCCTATAACGATACCTTCAAGGCCAGTAATCAGCTTGGTTCGCAGCTTCAACGTACTGACGCGCTTGTGGCTGCAACACGAGATTTCAGTGAGCAAAAAATTGCGATTGATACCGCCCGGGGAGAGACGGCCGAAAGTAATAAACAGGATCTCCGTGAAACCTCCAGCCTGCTTAAAAGTCTGGTTTCCGACTTCGGTGGTAATGCACAGCAGCTGCTACCTATCACCAATCAGCTCGACAGAATTTCAGGCGAAGGGTCAGGAATTAATACTATCACTCAGGCACAGGATAGAACTCCTGACAGCGTAAATACGTCTGGCGTGATGAGTGCGTCACGCGTAGGGGAACTGGGTGGAAGTGTTGATTCGCAGGCTAAACTCGGTCTTTCCTCCAACGCTCAGGACGCGACTCAGCGTGTCCCTGGAAAAAGTGAAGCTGGCTTTACTCCGTATAACCTTGATAACGCGGGCAAAGGCGATATTCAGGGAATACATAACAACAACGTGGGCCGCACTTATTCTGATGAAGAAAGGAATGTGCTCAATTCTCTCAAAACGAATGGCCCTGTACTGAATAATCAGGGTGTAGAGAAAGTCGTCAATTCAGGTCAGGATGTCAGAAATGCAGAAGGCACATTTAACGATCTGGAAAAGGCTACCGGAGGTCGGGTGGTTGGTGATGGAATGGATCAACGAGCCACTGCTTTGAACAGTATGTATCAGAGCGGTCAAGTTCGTGGCTTATCTAATAACACTGATAACTACTTTAGTCGTGTTGCCAACAACCCGAACTTAAGCCGGGACGATAAGCGAGCTGAATTGGCACAGCAAGCTGTCTTTACCTATGGTGCCAGCACCATGGCTACCGGTGCCGAAAGAGAGCAGCTCAAAGCGGATACCCAGAAGATCCTTAATGAACTGGGTAACTATAACGTTAACTGGAGTATGAATGACGTTCAGAGCATCCATAGCAGTTTCAACACTCATAACAGAGCTGATGGTTCACTTGAGTCAGTCGTACGGGCAAACCTAGGAGAGGGTGGGTCGGGCGGTGGTCTCGTTGGTAACCGCACTCAGACCGTCACAGATCGCTTGGTTGGGGAAAAGATAGAGGCCAACACTGAGCGGGGCGCGATTTCTGGTGCGCTACTCGGGGGCCAGCAATTTGTTTCGGATACGCTAACCAGCGTTGGGGCGAAACCGGTAAATGAGATGCTTACGGGAGCGGGCATCCTTCAAACCCAGACATCGATAGCAAATGATGCCTCTAACCCTGCAAATATGCCTGATTCTCTCCAGGGTAAAGTCCTTAATCACATGCAGATGTCTGATGGCGTCGCAGCTGTAAGTGACCGGTATCAGAGTATTAGCAGCGACGGCGTTTCGACTTATGCGAATGCAGCGCAGAACTCTGAAAGGGCTATCCGGCAGCAATTGACGGATGACCCACGCTTTGGGCCTCAGAAAGCAGATGAATTCATTCAGTACATGAAGTCAGAGCTGAGCAACACAAATGAGCCTTACCAGTCACGTGTCGATAAAGCGGATCAGTGGCTTAATGAAAATAAAAGGTAGGTGAGTTTCAAATATAACCTAATGAAAATTAAACGTATTTACTAAAATATGGTGTTAAACAGTGAAGGCCGCAAAGTATAAATTTGCGGCCTTTTTTATTCATAAACTTAGCTGATTTCTGTACAATCTCGTTCTTTATGTAGTAGATGTTCCGGCTGAATAGGCACTGAGACACAGGACATGGCAAACAAAGTAAAAGATATTAACCATCCATCTATTAATGATAGAGAACGTCGTGTCTTGGAAGAACTAGGTATATGTAATGGTGCACACTTTAATAATTTGCTTAAAATTGCCCGCTATCGTCTCAATGCTGGTTATTCCCATGCTGAAACTGTACTTTCTTTACGCTGCACAGGCTCATACATTGAGCGTACCGTAATGCATGCCCCCAAAAATACCCGTAAAAAACTACGTGAACACCTACAAAAATTTGCTCTAGAGACAGAGCAGAATAGCGAAACCGTTTATTCTAATTACAATACTCAGCTCCGTGTAATTCGAGAAAAAAAACAAAAAGAACATTTGATGGCCAAGCGTAAGGAGTACATTCGCGTTCGGCTAGAATCTTGTAAAACAAGGGGGGAGCGGTTGATGGCGTTCGGTCTAATTGACACTATCGATCCCGAATATATACAGGAACTGGAAGACCATCTGGCTAAGGTTAGTCATCGTAAGATGTTGGAGGATAATGACCGAAAGGTAAAAGAACGCAATAGACTGTTGAGTGAAATGAAAAAAAATTCAGCCCGTCTCACCGAACGAATAATCCTGTCGGAAAAAGAGGAACCAGATGAAGAAGCCTCTCTTCCAATACTGGTACGTAGATATATTCCCGGCGGACGTGCCGCAGAGTTCGCTATTTATGCACGTTCAAACGCTACATTACCTCCACTAGAGATCATTGAGGGTTTTCTAGGGTATCCAGTTGGTGGCCGCGAAAGATCGCAGGAAGATCAGCCTAAATCTCCACCGGCCGCGATTATGGTCGCTATGAAGACTGATGGTATAGAAGAAAAGGAGCTTCAGCCGAATATTCCTGATGAAACTACTGTACCGGGTAAGCGTAAGGGTAGTAAGACAACTGTCGAGACACGACCAGATCAGGCCTCATTTGCAGAAGCCGTCCGCAACAACTGTTATGACCAATGTGTGATTACAGGCTCTAGACTGCGCCAGCGCACTGAGGCTGCTCATCTGATGGAGCATCGTAACGGAGGAGTAGACCATTATACAAATGGGTTGCTCTTACGCCATGATATACACGATCTTTTCGACGCAAACATGATTGCCATTCATCCGGTGACGTTGGAGGTTAACATTCTCGCTGAAGCTTTGGCGGTAGATCATGATTTAGCGGCATATCAAGGAGAGTTTATTAAGCCGCTGCGTAAACCCATCAATACTGAATTCCTAAAGCACCGTTGGCAGGTTTTTCAGCACCGGAACCAAACTGAGCAGCAAGCTTAAGAGACCGGCATGTTTTCTTCCAACTGTGCAATGCTTTGACCCGGGGCAGAAATGGAGAAGCATAGAACTGATAATGCGGGCATGCTCTCCGTAAAAGTTACTTTAATTCAGGAAGCCCAACGTTTCATAAGCAGATGATACCTGGTGTTAAGAGCTGCAAGATCAGATTCGGTGAGGCCGGTGTAATAATTGGTTTTTTGCAAATGTGGATAACCGACCGGGAATAATGATTCGTCGTCATCAAGGCAGATAAATGCTTTAACTCGATGTGAAAATACAAAGTCCTCACACTCAGCAGCCCGCACACCTGACTGATTAGGTTTTAAATATACCGAATCGGTAGCACCTATGACTTTGTCTCTATAAGGTAGCCGGAAAAGAGATTTCAGGTAAGTTATACTGGCACATTCACGCCACGAACTGGAGATGACAATCACCATGGAAGGGCATTTATCCAGTAATTTTTCCACCAATGGCATTCGCTCAAAGGTTTCATTTTTGCACCTGTGACAAACCCCATCGAAATCTAAGAAAAGCACGACATGCGAATCAGGGAGAGGGCCCCATAAACCAGCTGTTGTTTCTTCAGGAACACATACTTCTTCATGAAGAGGGCTTTTCTGCATCAAGAAAGAAGAGAGAATCTTAAATATATTTCTTGCAGAAAAAGACAATTTATTACCCCTGAGTCTATGCGAATTTTTTGCGGGGGGGTACCCAAGCTACTCGATGATCTTCTGTAATATCAGGTTGAATTTATTTAACAACAGGAGTCGGGTTTTGCTCCGGGACATTTTTAGCTATATGGCCATTGTATCGAGGAGGTTGTTGGGTCCATTGATAAAGCTCACCCATCCCGTTACGCTGCTGGATCCGGCGATTGTACTTTACCATGAAGTTAAATATGTACTTTGCACGTACCTTTGGGGTTTTGCTGTTGTAATCTGCAATCCCTTCAAACACATTGCCCTTGCGATCAACAATTTTTCTGTAGAGCCACCATGTTCCAACCCAGAAACTAGCGCAAGCATCGTAAGCCAGAACCCGCCACGTTACAGTCGGGAAATGCTTTTTTATTTCAGGCAGATTGGATGAGTTGATCTGCATCGGGCCAATATCATAAGTGCCGTTAGTATTCCTGCTGAAAGTACCAACCTTACCGCCTTCATTGTCAAACAACGTAAAAACCAGTTCGGCATCAATTCCGAAGAAGCGGGCGGCATCCGTAATGCACTGAGTGTAAATCTCATCAGGAACGGGAATAGGTTTCACATCATCTGCTGGTGGTGTAAACACAACGATTTCTCCACTGAATCTACGTTTTATCTATTCTCCCATATATCTATCGACTTTCTTTCGGCTTTACCCGTTGATTTAAGCGTTTAAGCAAAATTCTGGAATTTTTGGGCGTGATAATATTAGTGCTCGATTCAAGGAGCATAAATGAAAAAAATTATTAAGGCATCGGTATTACTTCTTTCATTAAGTACCGCCTTCACGATGAATGCCGAGCCGGTTAATACAATGGTACTGCCAGATGCAGCCCGGGATAAGCTCAAAGCCATTGGGCTTTCAATCGAGCACGTCGAACCCTCGCCAGTAAAAGATATTTTTACGGTGATTTCCAGGGAGGGGGTAAGTTACGTGAGCAAAGACGGAGATTACATTTTTACCGGAAGCTTATTCCACGTGAAAGGTAAAGATGTGGTAAACACCACTGAGCAGGCCATTTTAATGGGCGTCCGGGAATTCGCATCCAAAACAAAATCCATCGACTACAAATCACCAAACGAAAAATACCGGCTTGCTATCTTTACCGATATAACCTGTGGATACTGCCAAAAACTGCATCATGATCTGAAGTCTTATCTTGATGCCGGTATTTCGATTAAGTTTCTTGCATTCCCACGTGCAGGACTGAACTCGGTAGTAGCCGGGAACATGGCCAAAATCTGGTGTTCAGCAAAGCCAAACGAAGCTCTGGATGCAGCGATGAATCCGGTTTCAACTATCCCGGAAGGACGTCCTGATGAGGCTTGCTTAAACATTATCAAATCGCATTTCCAGGTGGCCTCAACAATCCCGCTGCAAGGTACTCCTACCATGGTGACACTAAGCGGCAAACCGCAGTTATTTACGGGGTGGCTGAGCCCGGAAAACCTGGTGACCCAAATGGGCGCTGCGCAAAAGTAACTTTTCCGACTGTAAGAGGTGTGTATGAAATCTACTTTACTGAGTACGTTAATGCTGGTTGCTGTAGGTGTACAGCCCGTTTTCGCTGCACAATGTCAGTACGGAGCCTGTGGAACGGAAAACGATCCAGGAATCGTATTTCTGATGTCATCGGTACAAATGGATCAAGGTGAACAACTAAAGGAACTCTCTGGTGTTGCGACCACAGGTGACACCATCTCTAAAAAGATGGAAAGCTACCTGGGAAATAAAAAGCTCAAGGTAAACACCGACAGTACCCGCAAGGGGCCGGGTAATACCACCATCAGGCCTACAGATGAGCTCGCCCCAACGAGGCAACTAAAAGTTATCCGGCCCGAACTGGTAAAAAATCCCGATTCGCAGCTCGTGGTAGCTTTCAATGAGCGCCTGGCCTGATTTATTGACTGAGAGCGTCCAGAAGGAAAAAAGATGTCGATACTCAGTAACTTCGTCATCAGGGCAACGGGGATACCTGACAAAAAGTATCTCCGGGATCCCGTAATAAAACGTTGTTATGAACGTCTGAGTCGTAGGGTGCCTGCTCTAATGACGGGTTGGCTTCTGTGCATTCTGGGTTCAGGGTATGTCAGTATGGCACTGGAACAGCCTGATAGCACTGTGTTACTCAGTCTGCTGCTGTTGTATGTTATGTCAGGCATTTTACTGATGCAGTTCCAGTATATGTATTCAGAGCGAAGCATAGGCTACAAGTTCTACCTGGAAGTGCTTATGAATGCAGCCGCCAGTACTCAACATAAAGAACAGTTACAGTATCTAATCATTAATAAGCCCAATTCCATCACGATGGGCGATCTTTACCGACTTTATGATTTTAATGGGGGAGGGCGATAGCCACGTTTATGTGCGTGTCCAAAAGTCACTTTTGAACATTCTCTTCCCGCCGTCTGCTTTCAGTTCCAGGGGATCACTGCAACATAATTTCCGGAACGCAGCGGCGCATCAAATTTATCAGTAAAGGCGTCGATCATTGCTGAATAAGCAATGCTGTCTGACGGCACAGGTGCATTGCTTTGCATACTCACTTTCAGAACCTGCTTTGCTCCTTTCGCTGACGGGTATACCTCGACATCCAGCTGTCGCATATAGTGCATCTGCGACATCGTCTCAGTGCCTATTACCCCATCGACCGGCCTGTAGTCATAGTCAGTATGCGATTCGCCATGCTTGTCAGTTCTCGTTGTCTTTTTATCTACAACGTAGCCTGTCACCCCAGTAAGAAGCTGCTCGCTATACTGCATGTTCTCCTGTGAGCTGCTCATTCGGAACCTGAGCACATAATCTGGCTGGTGAGTGGAAATAATGACTCCTTTTTTTGCTAATCCATCAGCAAAACGGCCTGAAAACATTCTGGACTGAATACTTTCGTCCGGAGGGACTATCTGAAACCTTTTATTTGTAACAGGACGAGGCATTAGATCGTACGCATCTACCTGGTTTGCGAAATGATATCCACAACCACTCAAAAGCATTGCGGTTGTGAGTATAAAGCCCTGCCTAATCATCCTTTAATCTCCAAAAAGCATTGTTTCACGAATAATTCCGATTTACCGGGCCAGTATAATCCATCGCAGGTTAATAACTAACAGGCTGAAAAGCATAAAGGTAGCTATGTCTAAAGAATTTTATTTAAAACCGATGGCCACGATTTTAATTTCTGCGGTAATTGCTACCGCTGCCTCGGCGTTAATCGCGGCAACTTATTTTAAACCGAAGGTGCTCAGTGAGGAAGAAATTGGCAAAATTGCCGCTACTTACCTGGTAAAAAATCCCCATTATTTAGTGGAAGCAGGTAAGGCGCTGGAAAATCAGAACGTAAGTGCCTCAGTGGAACGAATAATTCCATATGCGCCAGCTCTGCTGGATACCAAGGAGACGCCAAACATCGGCCCGGATGACGCCGACGTCGCGGTAATCGAGTTCTTCGACTATCAGTGTATTTACTGCATGCGGGTTACACCTGTTGTTGAATCGGTAATGAATCAGAGCAAAGATGTAAAATTCTTCTTTAAAGAATTCCCGATTTTTGCCGGTTCAAAACCTGTATCTGCCATGGGGGCCGCTACGGGTCTGCACGTCTATCAGAATTTCGGTGCTGAAGCCTATCGTAAATACCACAACAACCTGATGGCTGTGGCTCATACCTTCATGACCTCTCAACGCAAATTCGAACTCAGCGACTTTAATACTGTGGTGGATAAGTCAGGGTTTAACAGCACGTTTTCTGACAGGGAAAAAAACCGATATGAAAACGTGATCTCCGGCAACATGCAGCTGGGCGAAGCGCTTGGGATCACCGGCACACCCGGCTTCATCATTATGAATATGAAAAAGCCGAATGCGGCGACTACCACATTTATCCCCGGGGCTATGGACGCAGCAACTTTGCAGGGCGCAATCGAAAAAGCTCGCGGGGCCTAAAGTTACTTTCACTTTTGATGAGTACGGCCATGCCGGTCATGGCCGCTACGCTTTTACAACGAGTAATTCATCCCAGCGGGTCGTATATCTCGGTGATAGCATGGCCTGTTTCATACGAAAATCCTGTTGAATGCCTTCCCCCAGCAAAAACAGAGCTCCGCGCTTTTCTTTATTGAACCGGTCCATAACTTTCATCAGTGCCTGACTGCCAGGCCTGGCCGGGCGCTCATCAAACAGGCTGAGTTGCTCTGTGCCGTCAGTCATAGCGGAGAGCATTACCCCAGCTTTCGCATACGCTATCCCGGGTTTGTAAATGCGGTTCAGGATGGTCATGGCTGCATCAACCAGATCGCGGGTGTCCTGTGTAGCGGTAAGCGGCTCGATACCACAATTGCTGTAGCGGTTTTCACCTTGCGCATAATTGCTGCTCTGAATGAAGACTGTGATTTGACGGGTCCACGAGCCATCCTTGCGCAGCTGCTCTGCCGCCCGGGCGGTAAAAAATGAAACTGCCTCATGTAGCTTGCCTATCTCATTAAGGCGCTGACCAAAACTTCTGGAAACGATAATCTGTTGCCGGACAGGAGGGGATTCATGCAGCCGGAAACATGGTTCGCCATGCAGTTCCCGCCAGGTACGCTCGATTTCAACGCCAAAGCTTTTACGTAAAAAGCGAACGTCGCTATTATAAAAATCACCGGCAGTGATGATCCCGAAAGCCGACAGGCGTTCACTGATCTTTTGACCAATACCCCATATTTCTCTGGTACTGATAAGGCCCAGGAGCTTCCTGATCCTGGCCTGATCAGTCAAAACTACAACCCCGCCTGTAGCTGCCCATCGTTTGCTCGCATAGGTGCATAATTTAGCCAGGGTTTTGGTGCTTGAACACCCCACACCACAGGTAAGGGACAGATTATGAAGAAGTGTACTTCTGATCAACCGGCCGTAATCTTCATAATCTATTATCTTGTTCATGTTTTTCAATAACATGAAATTTTCATCTATGCTATATCGACTCGATTGAGGCGCGAAGCTTTCCAGCGTTTCATGGAAGCGATTTGAGTAGTCTTCATACAAAGTAAAGTTAGAGCTCCGGACTTCGATCTGGTGTTGCTGAATCAAATCCCTGCACTTAAAAATTGGGGTCCCACGCTTAATACCAACGCTTTTAGCCAGTTTATTCATTGCAATGACGGACGAATCGTTATTGCTGGCTATGATGAGCGGCTTTTTTGCCAGCTTGGGATCCATCGCACACTCAAATGCCGCATAGGCCCCGTTAATATCAACGTGCATGTACATGGCTAAACTGATTCAGTGCAAAGGTGACGACGCCCCATATCTCAAGGGATTCGGGATTTACACGTATCGGCTTATAGGCTGGATTAGAAGGCATCAAAAGCAGCTCAGGATACGTGTGTAAGATCTTTACCGTGAACTCTCCATCCACCAGCGCAACGACGATAGAGCCGTGTCGTGCCGTTAAAGACCGATCCACAACCAGAATAGCGCCATCATTGATACCGGCATTGATCATACTGAGGCCCGCCGCCCTGACAAAGAAGGTTGAGGGGCGGTTACGGACTACATATTCATGCAAATTTAATTCATTATCTTCATGCCCGGCGCACGGACTCATCACTCCACAGCTCAGTAAATCACTGAAAAAAGGTGCCATTTCGTAAGGCTTGTTGCTAATGTGCTCAAGGATAACAGACATAGCTACACTCGAATTCTCATACTGTATGTATAAACAGTATTGCGAGTTACAGAGAAAAGATCAAATCTCTCCGGTAACGCTATCGAGCCTGACGAAAAATTAAGCTTTGTCACAAACACCAAAAACCATCTTTTACCGATAATGGCGAGCTGGCCTACGAAGAAGGTATACAAGCTAGGATGAAAGGATTCTGATGCCCCTCCCACCAAATTTTTTATCTCCTGAAGACCAGGCTGAGTACGATGCTTATATGTCAAGATTCAGCGAGATAAATCACTATTATGATTATCACACTGTCCCCGTGATTGACTGGTTCTTTAAACAAGCAACCGAGGCGTTGCATCACGAACTATGGATACCGGCCTGTACGAGCTTCCTGAACGGGATTGAAACATCACTCATGGTTACGTTGAAGTCGCTGATGCTGAAACCAACAGTTAACGATCAGCATGCAGCTCCTGAGCTGGTGGACTTGGAGGGTATCTCCGTAATGAGTAATGCCTTACTG
The DNA here is from genome assembly GCF_046486085.1 of Escherichia sp. WS568. Classification (NCBI taxonomy): domain Bacteria; kingdom Pseudomonadati; phylum Pseudomonadota; class Gammaproteobacteria; order Enterobacterales; family Enterobacteriaceae; genus Escherichia; species Escherichia sp. WS568. Next base: position 1,313 of record NZ_JBJQMC010000031.1, on the reverse strand, counting down.
AGAAAGGCCAAGCAGGAAGGGGTGCCGGTAGAATTACTTTCATTTCCAGCCGAGCAGGATATGTTGGTTAAGGTAGCAGCCGGGAGAACACCTGAAGCAGAAATTGTCAGGCTGAGAAACAACCTATGCCATGGCAACATTCTGGAGTTTATCATGTCTGTTGATATCGGTACTTCAGGACCCATACGTATTTTTACGCCTGAATGCTGTCGTGAACTGGCGCATGAACTTTCGTCCATTTCCAGGAATTGGGTGGTAGGTTTGCACAAGTACTGGGTCGACAACAATCTGATTTCCCCCTGAAGCTCCTTGAACCTTGCTTTCAGAAGCCAGGTGTATGAAACCCTATTGGATAATATTTAAAGCCAAAATATGGGGATCTCGTATTCGGTGACAGGCATGGTATAAATGATGTGTCTGAGCAACCATCATTGATAATCATGGAGTGAGTCATGAAATTAAAATACCTTCTGTTATGTGCAACTCTGTCTGTCGCCTTTACCTCCTCTGCGGTCCTTGCATCTGAAAACGGGAAAAAACCGATCCCGGGCAAATCAGATGTGATGGTTGCCGATATTTGTTTAAAACCTGAAATCCAAAGTGAAACCGATTATAAAAAAACGAAAGAACTGGTAAGGACTGAGTTTGAAGAAAACTTGCCTGTTGGATCTAAAATCAAAGAAAAAGACTTGAATGCCGTAATTGAAGCATTTGCTACTCGTAAAAGGGACACGCCGGAGCGAGCGGACCATTGCCAAGAAAACGTACGTGAAAGATACTGGGAAATGAACCCGGTGAAAGATAAATAAAATACATTCACGTTGTATAATATAGAGGCTTCAATTCTGAAGCCTTTTTTATTTTCAGATTATTTTGATTCTGACAATAATGAAATAAAATTGAGCATTATCGCTTAACACTGGATAAGAAAAAGAGCCATCTTTTATATTGGACAGGTTTGAATTTAAGGAATTTTGGATTCACAGTTTTCTGCGTTATTAGACGGCAAGGGCAATCTGGTATGATTCACCTAACACACGAATCTGGAAGGAAAAGTATATGGGTGACCTGGTCAGCAAAAATAGCATTGACCGTTTAGAGCGATTTCATTCTTTGCTGGCGGGTCAGTACTGGACGTCCACTGACAGCATCCCTGAAGAGGGTATTGTGGCAGGGGATACACTGCTCATTACGTCTTTGCGTGGCACTGTTGCAAATAGTCGGTGGTGATAAACTTATCATCCCCTTTTGCTGATGGAGCTGCACATGAACCCATTCAAAGGCCGGCATTTTCAGCGTGACATCATTCTGTG
>NZ_JBJQMC010000030.1:0-43077 GCF_046486085.1 Escherichia sp. WS568 | reverse complement strand
CATGTTCACCTGGTCTTTGTCCCAAATACCGACGCCAGATTTTTGACCATGACGCGACAGAAAAACTACGCACTTACTTTTCAAATGTATGTGCTGATTTTGAAGCTGAACGGGTTGAAATGGATGGCGAACCAGATCACGTCCATTTGTTAATTAACTATCCTCCCAAACTGGCGATATCCAGTCTGGTAAACAGCCTCAAAGGTGTATCGGGTAGGTGACTGCGACGAGATCGACCAGATATTGCAGTCAGGTATTACTACAAAGGCGTTTTGTGGAGTCCTGGCTATTTTGCCAGTAGCTGCGGAGGTGCGCCAATATCCGTCATCCGCCAATACATTGAACAACAGCAAACACCTGGTCAGGTGGAAAACCGCGCCTTATATCCCCGCCCTGAAGGACGGGGTTTTACGGCGCACCGGATAAAGAAACCGTCAAAATCACTCAGCAAAACAGGCTGAATGCAAAATCCAGCAGTGGGGTTTACCTTCTGCCTGGAGCGAAAACACCGGCAAGACTGGAAAGCCAGATCGGTACTTTACGTATGTCGCTAGTGAATATTACGCATGATACAGATGGCACCACCCTGACGCTACGTATTCAGGGCGAGTCGAATGACCCCTTGCCCGCATTCAGCGGAACTGTTGAATATGGGCAAATTCAGGGAACAATAGACAACTTTCAGGAAATCAATTTGCAGAATCAATTGATTAATGCCCCTGCCAGCGTCCTCGTCCCCAGCGATGTTGATATTCCGTTACAGTTAAAGGGGATTTCTGTAGAACAGTTAGACTTTGTACGTATCCACGACATTCAACCTGTTATGCAGTAAACGTATAGCGGGGCGATTTTGTGCGTCCCGCAACATCTTTTCCCGTCATTTTGTTACTCCGCTTACATCACCTGGATTGATAGTAAAAGTTTGCAACAAGGGTGAAAGTCAGTACAATCCCCGCCCGAATGTGTGTAAACGTGAACGCAATCGATTACGTAAATGATAGAACTGTGAAACGAAACATATTTTTGTGAGCAATGATTTTTATAATAGGCTCCTCTGTATACGAAATATTTAGAAACGCAATTTGCGCCTTTTTCACTCCCGCAAGGGATTTTCAAACAGTGGCATACATATGAAAAAAACATTACTGGCAGCCGGTGCGGTACTGGCGCTCTCTTCGTCTTTTACTGTCAACGCAGCTGAAAACGACAAACCGCAGTATCTTTCCGACTGGTGGCACCAGAGCGTTAACGTTGTCGGAAGCTATCACACCCGTTTCGGACCGCAGATCCGCAACGATACCTACCTTGAGTACGAAGCATTCGCTAAAAAAGACTGGTTCGACTTCTATGGTTATGCGGATGCGCCGGTATTCTTCGGCGGTAACTCCGATGCAAAAGGTATCTGGAACCACGGTTCTCCGCTGTTTATGGAAATCGAACCGCGTTTCTCCATCGACAAACTGACCAATACTGACCTTAGCTTCGGTCCGTTCAAAGAGTGGTACTTCGCGAACAACTACATTTACGACATGGGTCGTAATAAAGATGGTCGCCAGAGCACCTGGTACATGGGTCTGGGTACCGACATCGATACTGGTCTGCCGATGAGCCTGTCCATGAACGTCTATGCGAAATACCAGTGGCAGAACTATGGCGCAGCGAACGAAAACGAGTGGGACGGTTACCGTTTCAAAATTAAATACTTTGTGCCGATTACCGATCTGTGGGGCGGTCAGCTGAGCTACATCGGCTTCACCAACTTCGACTGGGGTTCCGATTTAGGGGATGACAGCGGTAACGCAATCAACGGTATTAAGACCCGTACTAATAACTCTATCGCTTCCAGCCATATTCTGGCTCTGAACTACGATCATTGGCACTACTCTGTCGTAGCTCGTTACTGGCACGACGGTGGTCAGTGGAACGACGATGCAGAACTGAACTTCGGCAACGGCAACTTCAACGTTCGCTCTACCGGCTGGGGTGGTTACCTGGTAGTAGGTTACAACTTCTAATTGTGAGAATGCCGGATTTCATATCCGGCATTTTTTATCACTTCTTCTTGTTCATCATCGCTTTCAGGTCAGCGAATGGGTTGTACTTCGCTTCACCGACATCTTTCTGCGCATCTTCCCCTGCGATAACGGTCGTACCATACTGATCCGCTTCGGTATATTTCGAATGCTCATGATCGTGGCAATAGAGACAAAGCAATTCCCAGTTACTGCCATCTTCCGGGTTATTGGTATGGTCGTGATCAATGTGGTGAACGGTAAGTTCACGCAGGTTGGAATAAACAAACTCACGGGAACAGCGACCGCAGACCCACGGATAGATTTTTAATGCTTTTTCGCGATAGCCGCTTTCTAACCGCGCATAGTTTTTTGGGATGATAGCCATGAAAAGTTACCTGGATGAAATGTAGGGTTACGCGCAGTTTCCCAAGATGCGGGGATTTTCGCAATCCTGAGTCAAGAAATTCTCACATTACCAGTGACGGCGAGGTTCCATCAGCTGATGAAGAATGCGCGCAATGAGAATGTCATCGACTCTTATAACGTAATAAACAGTGTGAAACCTAAATGCGATCTTCTTTACCTCTGGAATCGCATCATAGTCTTGCCCTATCTCGGGCATTTGAGAGAGTGTATCCAGAAAAATGCCGAGAGAGTCGGTATAGCGATCCGCCTGCTCCTCACCAAACTTTCCCAGCGTGTAGTCATAGATCCCTCTGAAATCTTCAACAGCTTTTCCGCTAAGCTTATACACGATGTTTTTGCTTCCTTTCTGCTGCGATATCACGAAGCGTCATCGAACTTTCACCGCTCTCAAGACCTTCAATAACAGCATTTCTGACAGCTTCATCCCTGGATTCTTGTTGTTCCAATAGACGAAGCGCTGAACGCATTACTTCACTGGCCGAGCCATAACGACCAGACTGGACCATCCGTGTAATAAAACTATCTAATTGTTCGCCAACGCTTACTGAGGTAATTTTGCGCATAAGCGATCTCCATGTATTAACTATTAATACAAAGTATATGTCAGAACTCTTTCTACAACCAAACCGTATTCAGTTGCATGTGAAACAGGCAAAAAAAACCGCAGCGCAAATACGCCACGGTTTTTTTAACAGAACGGATTTAAAACACCCTTAAGGCAGAATTGACGGCTGATCCGCCCCTTCTTTTTCCACTTTCTGCTGCAGCATGTGTTCGCGCTTCATACCCAGTTTCAGAGCCAGCGCCGATGCTACGTAGATGGAAGATGCAGTACCGATGGAAACACCGATAAGCATGGTCAGCGAGAAGCCTTCCAGTACCGGACCACCGAAGAGGTACAGCATCAGGATAACCATCAAGGTAGTACCGGATGTGATCAAGGTACGGTGCAGCGTCTGGGTCAAGGACACGTTAAAGATTTCGTAAGGCGTACCGCGACGGATCTTGCGGAAGTTTTCACGAATACGGTCCGATACCACGATACTGTCGTTAAGCGAGTAACCGATAACTGACATCAACGATGCCACAATGGTCAGGTCAATCTCGATATGGAATAACGACAAAATACCCAGCGTAATGATAACGTCGTGCGCCAGCGCAATAACAACCCCTGCCGCCAGTCGCCACTCAAAGCGGAAACCTACGTACACGAGGATAGACAGCAGCGCCGCCATCAACGCCATCGCACCGGTTTGCGCAAGGTCTGCCCCCACGCTCGGCCCGACGAACTCAATACGCTTCACTGCCGCATTCTGATTGGTGGATTCGTTAATCACCTTCAGAACCTGGCTGCCCAGCACCTGACCGCCGGTTTCGCCTTCAGCAGGCGGCATACGGACCATGATGTCGTGGCTGCTACCAAAGTTTTGCAGCATCGGCTCTTCAAAACCGGCTTTTTGCAATGCATCACGCATTACGTCAATTTCAGCCGGTTTTTCGAGCGTAATTTCAATAACCGTACCACCGGTGAAATCCAGCCCCCAGTTAAAGCCGCGCACGCCCATAATAACGATAGCGGCGATTAACAGCAGACCAGAGATGCCGAAAGCCCAGTAGTCCCAGCGCATAAAGTCATAGACTTTACGGCCGTGGTTTAGTTGTTCAACAGTATATTCCTGTGCCACATCGCACTCCTCAGATTGACAGCTTCTTGACGCGCTTGCCGCCATATAGCAGGTTTACGATGGCACGCGTACCGACAATCGCGGTAAACATCGACGTCGCCACACCGATACCGGTAGTAATCGCGAACCCTTTAATTGCCCCGGTACCCACTGCGTACAGGATGATGACTTTAATCAGCGTGGTGATGTTCGCATCGAAGATGGAACTGAATGCGCCACGATAACCTTCATCAATTGCCTGTTGAACAGTACGTCCGTTGCTCAACTCTTCTTTAATACGTTCGTTGATCAGTACGTTCGCGTCGACCGCTACCGCAAGGGTTAAGACGATACCCGCGATACCTGGCATACTCAGCGTTGCGCCTGGCAACAGCGACATAATACCGACGATCAAGATCAAGTTGGCAATCAGAGCACTGGTCGCAATCAGACCAAACTTCTTATAGAAGATGATCATGAACAGAATAGAAACCAGCAGACCGGCAAGGCAAGCCTCCAGCCCCTGCTCAATGTTCTGCATACCCAGGGTCGGGCCAATTGTACGTTCTTCAACAATCTGAATCGGCGCGATCAACGCACCGGCACGCAGCAGCAGTGACAGCTGACGGGCTTCGTTCGGGTTGTTGATGCCGGTGATACGGAAGCTGTTACCCAGACGAGACTGGATGTTAGCGATGTTAATCACCTCTTCCTGTTTCACCAGAACCGCACGACCGTTAGCATCTTTCTTGCCGCTGTCTTTGTACTCCACAAACAGGGTCGCCATCGGTTTGCCGATGTTGTCCTTGGTGAAGTTAGACATAATGTTGCCACCTGCGCTGTCGAGCGAGATGTTAACCTGCGGCTGGTTGTATTCGTCCTGGCTGGAAGTGGAGTCGGTGATATGGTCACCGGTCAGAATTACGCGTTTGTACAGCACAACCGGCTGACCTTCGCGGGTCTGTTTCACTTCAGAGTCGCCCGGTACGCGGCCGGATGCCGCAGCGGCCTGATCAACGTTGGTGTTTACCAGACGGAATTCCAGCGTTGCCGTCGCACCCAGAATCTCTTTCGCACGCGCGGTGTCCTGAATACCTGGCAGTTCAACAACGATACGGTCAGCACCCTGACGCTGAACCACCGGCTCCGCCACGCCAAGTTGGTTTACACGGTTACGCAGGATATTAATGTTCTGCTGCACCGCATATTCACGCGCTTCACTCAGACGAGCATCGCTCATTACCGCACGCAGCTGGTTGCTGCCCTGGCTGCTAATCACCAGGTCCGGATGGCGCTTGCTCAGATACGCAATGGCTTCATCACGAGCTTTAGCATCGCGGAAAGTGATGCTCAGGCCGTAGTTGTTTTCTTTACGAACGGTGGTATACGGGATGCCCTTTTCACGCAGGTCGCTGCGCAGGCTATCGATATTTTGTTCCTGGAGTTTGCCAAGCGCGGTGTCCATATCCACTTCCATCAGGAAGTGAACGCCGCCACGCAGGTCAAGGCCGAGCTTCATCGGCTCAGCGTGAATAGCTGCCAGCCAGCGCGGCGTTGCCGGGGCAAGGTTAAGCGCCACGACGTATTTGTCACCCATAACGCCCATTAATGCTTCACGAGCGCGCAGCTGGGTGTCAGTGGAGTCGAAGCGCGCAAGAATAGCGCCCTCTTCCAGTGCCACAGACTTAGCAGTTATTTTTTCTTCTTGTAACGTTTTCTGGACCTGGATCAGCGTTTGCTCACTGGCGGCGACTCCGCGCGCACCAGTGATCTGAACAGCCGGATCCTCACCAAACAGGTTGGGAAGCGCATACAGCAGACCGATGACAATCACCACGATCAGCATGACGTACTTCCACAAAGGATAACGGTTTAACACGGCAATTCCCTTAGGGAAAAATTTTAATTACAGCGCCTTCATGGTGCCTTTCGGCAGGACGGCAGCTACGAAGTCACGTTTAATAACTACTTCAGTGGTGTCATTCAGCGCGATAGCAATGTAGCCGTTTTCCGCTACTTTGGTTACGCGACCAACCAGGCCACCGTTCGTCAGAACTTCATCACCTTTGGCAATGGAGTCCATCAGCTTTTTGTGTTCTTTGGTGCGCTTCTGCTGTGGACGCAGGATCATGAAATAGAAAATCAGACCGAATACCACCAGCATCAAAATCAAAGACATCGGGCTACCTTGCGCCGGTGCACCCGTTGCCGCTACCGCATCAGAAATAAAAAAGCTCATTAAATTTCCCTCATTATTAATATTAATCAACGTTCAAAGGTGGTACTTCTCGCCCCTGACGCTGGTAAAAATCAGTTACGAAGCTCTCTAATTTACCCTCTTCAATAGCCTTGCGTAAACCCGCCATCAAACGCTGGTAGTAACGAAGGTTATGAATGGTGTTGAGTCGCGCGCCTAATATTTCGTTGCAACGGTCGAGATGATGCAAGTAAGCGCGTGAATAATTGCGACAGGTGTAGCAATCACACTCAGGATCGAGTGGGCCAGTATCGCTCTTATACTTCGCATTGCGGATTTTCACCACGCCATCGGTCACGAACAAATGACCATTTCGGGCGTTGCGGGTTGGCATTACGCAGTCAAACATATCGATACCGCGACGCACGCCTTCAACCAGGTCTTCTGGTTTACCAACGCCCATCAGGTAACGCGGTTTGTCTGCCGGAATTTGCGGGCATACATGCTCCAGAATGCGGTGCATATCTGCTTTCGGCTCACCCACAGCCAGACCGCCGACAGCGTAGCCATCAAAACCGATATCTACCAGACCTTTAACAGAAATATCACGTAAATCTTCGTAAACGCTGCCCTGAATGATACCAAACAGTGCATTTTTGTTTCCGAGACTGTCAAAACGCTCACGGCTACGCTTCGCCCAACGCAGAGACATCTCCATGGAGCGTTTTGCGTAATCCCAGTCAGCAGGATACGGCGTACACTCATCAAAGATCATGACGATATCCGAACCAAGATCGTACTGAATCTCCATCGACTTTTCCGGGTCGAGGAAAATCGGATCGCCGTTGATCGGGTTACGGAAGTGAACGCCCTGTTCGGTGATTTTACGAATATCGCCAAGGCTGAAGACCTGGAAGCCGCCGGAGTCGGTAAGAATCGGGCCTTTCCACTGCATAAAATCGTGCAGATCGCCATGCAGTTTCATGATTTCCTGGCCCGGGCGCAGCCACAGGTGGAAGGTGTTGCCGAGGATAATTTGCGCGCCAGTGGCTTCAACTTCTTCCGGCGTCATCCCTTTTACGGTGCCGTAAGTGCCAACAGGCATAAAACAAGGCGTTTCCACTACGCCACGATCAAAGACCAGGCGGCCACGGCGTGCGCGACCGTCGGTAGTGTCCAGTTCAAATTTCATTTTTTCTCCACTACGTCAGAAAAACAGTCCAACGTTTAAACCAGCGCCGCGGAATTACTCCCCAACGCGCTCATTAATTGCCTGCGGATTGTACGTGATAAACATCGCATCACCGTAACTAAAAAAGCGATATTTCTCTTCTACCGCTGCTTTATAGGCATTCATGGTGTGTTGGTAACCGGCAAAGGCCGAAACCAGCATAATCAACGTCGATTCCGGCAGGTGGAAGTTAGTCACCAGCGCATCGACCACTTTGTACTGGAAGCCGGGATAGATAAAGATTTGGGTATCGTCAAAGAACGGTTCGATGAGATCGTTTTTCGCCGCCTGGGCCGCGCTTTCCAGCGAACGTACCGAGGTGGTGCCAACCGCAATCACCCGATTTCCACGCGCTTTCGCCGCCAGTACCGCGTCAACCACATCCTGCGGCACTTCTGCATATTCCGAGTGCATGATGTGGTCTTCAATGGTGTCGACGCGCACCGGCTGGAAGGTGCCCGCACCAACGTGCAGGGTGACAAACGCCATCTCCACGCCTTTGGCGCGTAATTTTTCCAGCAAAGGTTCGTCAAAATGCAGACCAGCGGTCGGGGCTGCAACCGCGCCCGGTTTTTCGCTATAAACGGTTTGATAAAGTTCGCGGTCAGCGTCTTCGTCCGGACGGTCGATATACGGCGGCAGCGGCATATGGCCGATGCTGTTGAGGATATCCAGTACCGAACGATCATCATTAAATTCGACTTCAAACAGTGCGCCGTGGCGCGCGGTCATTGTTGCGTTAATACTTTCGTCATCGCCCAGCAACAGTTCTGCGCCAGGTTTTGGCGCTTTCGAGGCGCGAATATGCGCAAGAATGCGTTTGTCGTCGAGCATCCGCTCAACCAGCACTTCAATCTTGCCGCCGCTGGCTTTACGCCCAAACAGACGCGCCGGGATCACGCGGGTATTATTAAAAACCAGAAGATCGCCGGGGTTGAGCTTATCGAGTAAATCGGTGAAAGTACCGTGCGTCAGCGCGCCCGTCGGCCCGTCCAGCGACAGTAAACGACAGCTACTGCGTTCAGGCATGGGATAGTGGGCAATCAGGGATTCGGGCAATTCAAAGGAGAAATCGGTAACGCGCATGACACTGACTCAGACTAAAATAAGAGGCGGGTAGTCTAGTGCCGGGGCGCTCTCCCTGCAACCTTTACCCCCCTTTGGATAGAATATAATCGATGAATTTTTTAGCTCACCTGCATTTAGCCCATCTCGCGGAAAGCTCGCTTTCCGGCAATTTGCTGGCTGATTTCGTACGCGGAAATCCTGAAGAAAGTTTTCCGCCCGACGTCGTGGCTGGCATTCATATGCATCGGCGTATCGACGTACTAACCGACAATCTGCCGGAAGTCCGCGAAGCACGGGAATGGTTTCGTAGTGAAACTCGCCGCGTTGCGCCTATTACGCTGGATGTCATGTGGGATCACTTTCTTTCCCGCCACTGGTCGCAGCTGTCGCCGGACTTTCCGCTACAGGAATTTGTCTGTTATGCCCGCGAGCAAGTGATGACGATTTTGCCGGACTCACCGCCACGTTTTATCAATCTGAACAATTACTTGTGGTCAGAGCAGTGGCTGGTGCGCTATCGCGATATGGATTTCATCCAGAACGTGTTAAACGGCATGGCAAGCCGTCGCCCACGTCTGGATGCCCTGCGTGACTCCTGGTACGATTTAGACGCCCATTACGATGCTCTCGAAACCCGCTTCTGGCAGTTTTATCCGCGGATGATGGCGCAGGCGTCACGCAAGGCGCTCTGAAACTTCAAGCTCCGGCGTCACTATTTTTTAGCATTCGCATCCAGCGGAGCGGCATAACAACTGTAAGAAAAACATTCGCTGGAATGATTGGCGATATCTTTAAAGTTGCTTTCAGCAACCCCCTCGAACATGAGTACCGTTCTGGACAACTCTCCGTTGTCATTTATATGTGGAAAATCAAATTGTGTACTGAATCGCCATACATCTGTCTTTTCTGGCTCGCTGTTCACAGAGATACGTCGATGGAAGACTCCTCCTGAAAACGTGCGCCAGAACAATTGTTGATCAAAATCTTGTAATATCTCAGAGTTGGATGCTATTTGATGTAGTAAACCTGCATACCGTGGACTGCCATTACGAGCAACATTATGCAAACCCTGACTAAAAGCATCAAACAAACAATAGATGTGATCACTAGTGAAAAAAGGTCTTAATTTTTTTTGTTCTTCATCGCTGTAATCCAGGAGCATCTCATTGATTTCTTCCGGTGAGAATTTTAAGACAAAATTATCCTCAGGATTTGTTTCTTTCTTGTTTTTTTCACTATTCTTCTCCTCAATGGTCTTCGCATTTTGTTTCGCAATTTTTTCCTCAGTTTTTTTCGCAATTTTTTCCGCAATTTTTTCCCGAGTTTTTGATTTTAGACTAACACCATCGATGTCAACCGATGTTGTTTTCAGATCTCTCTGCGCGTCTTTCAAATTTGTCTTATAGAGATCAGGCACTTTATCGGCAGATAAGTATCCGGATGAAGAAATCTGGTGTGTACGCATGGGGGGCTGTTCACAAAGCATCGAGGCTATATCGTCTTTAAACTCTTTTACATTAAAGTTATCGGCATTAACCTTCCCTGTTATAAACCCCGCATCGGCAATTTTCTTCTCTAATTGTTTTGTACGTTTAGAATAATAAGCGTTGTTATCATAAAACTTTTCAAGAAGGGCCCACTCCTCAAGTTGCCTTATGTGATTTTTCAACTGTTGATGATCTATTTTATATTCATGTGTACTAGAATCATTTTGGTTGCAAGAGTTACAGATTTTTAAGCATAATTTTCCATCAGATTTATCATCTATGGTATCAGTGAAAATATAGGACACTTCAATATTCTGCCCGTTCTTATCAGTCATCTCATATGACCATTGCCCCGTTCGTTTCGCATTCTTAATGAGTTCGATGGACTCTGCAGGACAACCATGAAGAATGGGCAGAATTTTATCAGGATGCTTAATGAGTAAAATTATTATATTTACAATGTTTGAAAAGAAATCTTTGCTATTTTTTATTTCATCGATTTTTTCCGCTGAAATGTTTACTAAGTTTTCATTTCCGGAAATGAAAAGCAATTTGCCATGGGGGCTTTTTTTAAATTGTTCTTCTGTTTTAGAAAAAACATCCTCTTTAAAAGGTGGCAACTCAGTACCAGGAATAAACGGTTTCAATAAATTCGAATTTGAAATTGTCATATCTTTGCTCCACTACAGGGTTATCCTGGAGCATGTTGTACATAACCTCATTGGCAAAGAATACCAAAAATCGCTCATATCGAACGGGACAAATATTTAACAAACTCAGCCCTGACATTGAGCAGCTTTTTTGCGCTGCGTAGTGTCAGGGCTGGTGACTACGACGTAATAAATAAAACAGATGCTTTAGTTGATCCACACCGTAGCCGAAATGGCAGGCAAAGCCAGAATCCCGTCTGTCAGTTGCCCATGGCCTTCTTTGCGTTGCCATTGCGCAACATTAAGCAACGGTGACGCGGGTAGCACCACTTCACAGGCTTCTCCACGGTTGATTGCCACCAGTACACGCTGCTGATTCAGCACGCGGCCAAATACCACCACGTTATCTTCCGCATACAGCACCTGACAGCCGCCACGACGCAGCGCCTGACTTTTCTTACGCAGCGCAATCATTCGCTGGTACAGCGCGAATAACGCCGTATCCTGCTTTTCCACCTGCCAGGGGAACGGTTTACGGCAAAACGGATCGTTTTTACCATCCAGCCCCACTTCATCACCGTAATAAATGCACGGTACACCAGGCCAGGTGAACAACCAGACCACCGCCAGCGGCAGGCGCGCAATATCCCGACCGAGCAGCGTTTTAAATCGCGCAGTATCGTGGCTATCGAGCTGATTAAACATACGCAGTTGCTGTTGATGAGAAAGTCCGGCGCGGTAATTATCCATCCAGGCCATACAGGTTTGGGCGTCAATTTGCTGCGGATCATAAGAGATGTCGGTATTGGCAAGAAATCCCCACAACGGGAATGTGAAGCCGCGATAGTTCATGGCGGCATCTTCCACATCGGCCTGTAACCATTGCCGTGCATCGCCAAAATGCTCTCCAACGATATACGCTTCCGGCTGGGTTTCTTTCGCCGCTTCGGTGATCCCGGCAACGTGCTGCAAATTATTGCGCGCCCCACCCGCTTCCCCCAGCATATGCACCACATCCAGCCGCCAGCCGTCCATATTCCACGGCGCTTTCAGCCAGTGGCGGACAATACTGTCTTCCCCGCGATAAATTTCATTCACCAGACTTTCCGACTGATAATCCAGTTTCGGCAAGCTGGCATAGCCCAGCCAGTCGAGCGCCGTGCCATCGTCACTAAACGAGTACCAGTCGCGCCAGGGCGATTCGGGGTTGTGACAAGCACCACCCGTGCCACGATTGTGCCTGTCAAACCAGGCATGGGAATCGCCACTGTGGTTAAACACGCCATCCAGCACCAGCCGCATTCCCAGCTGCTGCGTATGGTGTCGCAAACGCAGCAACGCTCCGTCGCCGCCAAACTGCGGATCGACGTGGCGATAATCCTCTGTATCGTATTTATGTACGCTGGGGGCTTTAAACACCGGGTTAAGATACAGCGCCGTCACGCCGAGCTTTTTCAGATACGGCAGTTTTTCGCTGATACCGTCCAGATCGCCGCCATAGAACGTTGATCCGCCCGCCTGCGCCGTGACCGGTTCATCCCAGTCACGCAATATGATCTCTTGTCCGGCTGCGTGATGGTAATAAACATGATCCTGTTCAGCTTCACGAGGAAGACTACGGGCGAAACGATCAGGGAAGATCTGATAAAAAATCTGATCCGCAGCCCATTGTGGGCCGATATCCGGGACATCGACAGCAAACTGCTCCAGTCGTGCTGGCGGCATTCGGCTGAAGCCCTGCGGTGTAAACCAACGCTGGCGATCGTGCCACAGTAATTTGAAACTATAACGCCGCCGAGGTTGCCCGCTGGAGAGATCGATCGCCGCCCGCCATGCGGTAACGCCAGGCTGCGGCTGACTGCGCTGCTTATGCATCGCTACTGACGTTTCTTCGTTGTCGTGTTCTGTACGCAGCATAATGCGCTGCGGTGGGTCTTCGCCCGTCAGCCACAGTGTAATAAGCAGTTGATCTTTGCTTTGTTTAACAAATGGGGGCACCGGCAGGTGCCATGCATTTAACATCATAATTCCCCTGTGATGAAAATCTGATCACCTTGCCATAGCCTAATGCAGGATCACTCATCATCTGAAGGATATTTGGGGGAGGAGGACGGGGGCGGATAACTTTCGGAATAGCCGGATCAGGATTTCCTCCTGAACCGGCTTACAGAACGCAAGGATTACTGGTTTTCAGCCAGCTGACGATCGTGGCGGCGTTTAAACATCCAGCCAATCAACAGCACAACAATCCACGCGAAACCAACGTACAGCGAGATACGCGTATCCGGGTGATAACCAATCAACCCGATAATAAAGAGCAGGAAAATCAAACCGCCGATGGTCGTTGCTACCCCACCCGGCACTTTAAATTTCAGCGCCTTAACTTCTTCTGGAGGCAAACGGCGACGGAAGGCGATTTGCGACAGCAGGATCATAATCCACACCCACACCGTGGCGAAGGTTGCCAGCGAAGCGATCACCAGGAAGACGTTTTCCGGCATGATGTAGTTCAGATACACCGCAAATAGCAGCGCGGTAGTCATCACCAGCACCGTAACCCACGGAATACCGCGACGCGAGGTTTTGCTGAAAATTTTTGGCGCGCTGCCCTGCTCTGCCATACCGTGGAGCATACGGCCTACGCCAAATACGTCACTGTTAATTGCCGACAGCGAAGCGGTCAGCACAACAAAGTTAAGAATGCTGGCGGCAAAGGTAATGCCCATATGCTGGAACGTCAGCACGAACGGGCTACCGGCAGTGCCAACCTGATTCCACGGGTAGATAGACATTATGACGAACAGCGTACCGACGTAGAACACCAGAATACGCATCGGCACGGAGTTAATCGCACGCGGAATCGATTTCTCAGGATCTTTCGCTTCACCGGCGGTAATCCCGATAATTTCGATCCCACCGTAAGCAAACATCACCATTTGCAACGACATCACCATACCAAGCCAGCCGTTACTGAAGAAGCCGCCGTTGCTCCACAGGTTATGAATACCGGTCGGTTGCCCGCCGTTGCCAATTCCCCAGATGATGATGCCGAAACCGGCGACAATCATGATGATGATAGTGGCGACTTTAAAGAACGAGAACCAGAACTCCAGCTCACCGAATACCTTCACGCTCATCAGGTTTACGGCGCAAATGATCAGCACCACGCTCAGTACCCAAATCCAGTGCGGCACCGTCGGGAACCAGACCCCCATATAGATACCAAAAGCGGTCACATCGGCGATGGCGACAATTAGGATTTCAAAGCAGTAGGTCCAGCCGGTAATGTAACCTGCCAGCGGTCCGAGGTTTTCCTGCGCATAACGCGAGAAAGAGCTGGCGGCCGGGTTATGTACCGACATTTCCCCCAGCGCGCGCATAATGATATACGCCGCGATACCACCGATAATATAGGCCAACAACACGCTTGGACCGGCCATTTTGATGGCATCTGCCGAACCGTAAAACAGCCCGGTGCCAATTGCTGAACCCAGTGCCATAAAGCGTATGTGTCGGGTACTTAGCCCACGCTTTAGCTTGTTCTTACTTTCCATCAATTCCTAACCCATCAACACAATAAAAAACCACGGGGCATCGCAGCCCCGTGGTTAAAACAAATGTTCAGTGATTTAGTGAGCGCTGGAGGTCACCTGACGACCTGCCGCACGATCCCAGATAATGGCCAGAACCACCATCACCACTGTTGGCATTAACCACGCCAGACCTTGTTCGGCCAGCGGTAAACGCTGCGCCCAGGACGGTAAGATATCGCTGAATGCAGATGCCTTGATCCCGTCGAGAATACCAAAAAGCAGGCTGATAAACATCGGCGGAGCAATCACGCGGGACGAATTATGCCACCATGAGCGTGTAAAACTTAATACAACCAGTGCGATACACGGCGGATAAATGGCGGTCAACACCGGTACAGAGATCTGAATCAGCTGGCTCAAGCCGAGGTTAGACACCACCATCGAGAAGCCGCCGAGGATAAACACCAGCGTACGATAAGAGAGCGGTACGTACTGGGCGAAGAATTCTGCACAAGCACAGGTCAGGCCAACCGCCGTGACCAGGCAGGCGATGAAGATTAACGCCGCCAGCAGGAAGCTACCGCCGCCGCCAAAGGTATGCTGAACGTAAGCATGCAGGATCGCCGCACCGTTTGCAGACTGATCGACCAGCGACGCGCTGTCTGAACCCAGACGGAACAGCGCCAGATACAGCAGAGTCAGACCAACACCCGCCATCAGGCCAGCCCAGACGGTATAACGGGTCAGCAGACGCGCTTCGGTAACGCCACGAGAACGCGCCGCGTTAACAATAACGATACCAAACACCATTGCGCCCAGCGTATCCATGGTCAGATAGCCGTTGACGAAGCCGTTAGAAAACGCAGCGTTTTGATAAGCCTCAGTCGCCGTGCTGATAGAACCCGCCGGCCAGATAATTGCGGCAACAGACAGGATGACCAGCGCGATAATTTTCAGCGGCGCAAGGAAGTTGCCCACGGTATCCAGCAGCTTGCCCGGATAGAGCGAAACCAGAATAACGATAGCGAAATAAACCAGGCTGTAGATAAACAGCGGCAACGCGGAATCACCCGTCAGCGGCGCAATGCCCACTTCAAAAGAAACGGTAGCTGTACGCGGCGTAGCGAAAAGCGGCCCCACCGCCAGGTAACACACCGTTGCCAGCAGTACGCCAGCGACTTTACCGATTGGCGTGCTGAGGCTGTCAACACCGCCGCCAACTTTCGCCAGCGCCACCACCGTTAACACCGGTAGGCCAACGGCAGTAATGAGGAAACCGAATGCCGCAGTCCAGACGTGTTCGCCTGCCTGCAAGCCGACCATTGGAGGGAAAATAATGTTACCTGCGCCGACGAACAACGCAAATGTCATAAAGCCCAGAGCGATGATATCGCGCGATCTTAATTGATGGGTCATAAATCATACTGCCTGTGGATGTGGTGTTGTAACGTTAAATTTTTGTGCCAATCCCTGGGGATGATACAGCGGTATATTTAAACAATTTTAGCGGGAAATACTCCCAACCAGGCGCGGCGAAGAATAGTTTTTCGATTTACCGCGTAAATGCAGTCAGTATGACAGCACCTGAAGCGCAATTTAAACGCTTATAACGTTTTAAAGCAAGAAGGGATCTAAAAACCAGAGGTATATAGCGATAAGAAATCACCAACCAGTATAAAACACTATTTCAATGAAAAAGACATGGCTAATCATGCGAACAAAAAATCACCAACCATTGTAAAATCTAACGCCCGTATTTCGACTGCAAAGAAAATAAGCCAGCATCGGCTGGCTTATGGCAATAAAAGATGACAAAGGCGAATTAATCGCTGTTTTTGGCAATTAAACGTTCCGGGATAACAAAACTGAAACGTGTACCTTTTCCTACTGTACTCTCAATATTCAGGCGACTTTCGTGATGATTCACCGCATGTTTCACGATCGCTAACCCTAATCCGCTACCACCGGTTTGCCGGGAACGCGCTTTATCAACGCGATAAAAACGCTCGGTCAGGCGCGGAATATGCTCCGGTGCAATGCCCGGTCCGTTATCTTCAACGCTAAATTCGGCACCATGCGGCACTCGCTGCCAGCGTACGGTGATATGCGTGCCTTCCGGCGTATGATTCACGGCGTTATAGACCAGGTTCGAAATCGCACTGCGTAGCTGATCTTCGCTGCCTGACACCTTGAGGCCGTTATCTATCTCAAAGGTAAATGTCTGTTTTTTCTGACTCAGAGTCTGAGCCTCGCGCTCAACAACGCGCAGCATCATCGGCACATCAACCTTTTCATTGAGCAACTGCGTCGGTGCGGCTTCTATTTTCGACAGCGTCAGCAATTGCTTCACCAGCCCTTCCATCCGCTGTGTCTGCTCGCGCATGGTGTGCAACGCTTTTTCACGTACCGCGCCTTCCAGCGGTTGCTCATCCATCATCTCCAGGTAACCCTGTAACACGGTCAATGGCGTACGTAACTCATGGCTCACGTTGGCAAAAAAGTTACGCCGCGCCCCTTCCAGTTGATGCATTTGCGTCACATCACGCGCCACCATCAGCAACTGTTTGTGGGTATAAGGCATGACGCGAATTTCCAGATGCCGCCCGGTATTGAGCACCAGATTGAGCGGGCGAGAAAAATCACGCGTTTTCAGATATTGCGTAAACTCCGGATAACGAAGCAGATTAAGGATGTTCTGCCCGTTATCTTCCGGCCAGCGCAAACCAAGAATTTGTTGCGCCAGACCATTACACCAGAAAATACCGCCCTCTTCCGTGGTCAGCACCACCGCATCAGGCAGCGACTCCGCGCCGCTACGAAAGCGTTTAATCAGATTGCCCAGTTCGCGGCGGCGTTTTTTATTTCGCAACTGCATCTGGTGTAATCCGTATAGCAGCGGTTCCCAGCTACCACGCCCCGGTGGCGGGGTCATACTACGATCCACCCACAGCCACCATGAAAGGCGCAATAAATTCCAGAAATGCCAGATAAGCAGTCCCGTTACCGATGCCAGCAAAAACCAGGGCAGGTAACCAAAAAATGCACCCAGGATGAAAGCCGGGAGGCAGCAAAGTAGCAGCTCCAGCACCAGCCTTTTCCACGACAGCCGTTCCAGCACGTAAGATACTCCAGTTAAGAATTCATAAGCCCTGCTCTGCGTCCGATGAGCAAGGCGTTAAAAGCGGGTTGAAAAACGATATCCTGTACCGCGCACGGTCTGCACCATGCGGTCATGCCCGCCGGGCTCCAGTGCTTTACGCAGGCGACGAATGTGGACATCGACCGTACGATCTTCCACATACACGTTGGTTCCCCAGACGTGGTTTAACAGCTGCTCGCGGCTGTACACGCGCTCAGGATGCGTCATAAAAAAGTGCAGCAGTTTAAATTCTGTCGGCCCCATCTCCAGCGGTTCTTCGCCCGCCATCACCCGGTGAGATGTCGGGTCGAGACTGAGCCCCTGCATCTCAATCACCTCTTCCACCGCCATTGGCGAAATACGGCGCATTACCGCTTTGATTCGCGCCACCAGCTCCTTCGGCGAAAACGGCTTGGTGATATAGTCATCCGCACCGGTTTCAAGGCCGCGCACGCGATCTTCTTCTTCCCCTCTGGCGGTCAACATCACCACTGGAATATCCCGGGTCATCGACTCGCGCTTGAGGTGTTTGATGAACTGGATACCGGAGCCGCCAGGTAACATCCAGTCAAGGAGAATTAAATCCGGCCAGGGTTCATTCAGTTGATTCACAGCACTGTCATAATCTTCCGCTTCGACCGGCTGAAAGCCATTTTGTTCGAGCACGAAGCAGACCATTTCGCGAATTGGTGCTTCATCTTCTACGACCAGAATACGTCTCGCCATGATTTGCCCTGTTGTAATAAATAGGTTGCGATCATTAATGCGACGTCATTATGCGTCAGATTTATGACAGATTTATGAAAAGCTCGTCGCACATATCTTCAGGTTATTGATTTCCGTGGCGCAGAAAAAAGCAAATGGCACATCTGTTTGGGTATAATCGCGCCCATGCTTTTTCGCCAGGGAACCGTTATGCGCATCCTTCACACCTCAGACTGGCATCTCGGCCAGAACTTCTACAGTAAAAGCCGCGAAGCTGAACATCAGGCTTTTCTTGACTGGCTGCTGGAGACAGCACAAACCCATCAGGTGGATGCGATTATTGTTGCTGGTGATGTTTTCGATACCGGCTCACCGCCCAGTTACGCCCGCACGTTATACAACCGTTTTGTTGTCAATTTACAGCAAACTGGCTGTCATCTGGTGGTACTGGCAGGAAACCATGACTCGGTCGCCACGCTGAATGAATCGCGCGATATCATGGCGTTCCTCAATACTACCGTGGTCGCCAGCGCCGGACATGCGCCGCAAATCTTGCCTCGTCGCGACGGGACGCCAGGCGCAGTGCTGTGCCCCATACCTTTTTTACGCCCGCGTGACATTATTACCAGCCAGGCGGGGCTTAACGGTATTGAAAAACAGCAGCATTTGCTGGCGGCTATTACTGATTATTATCAACAACATTATGCCGATGCCTGCAAACTGCGCGGCGATCAGCCTCTGCCCATCATCGCCACGGGACATTTAACGACCGTGGGTGCCAGTAAAAGTGACGCCGTGCGTGACATTTATATTGGCACGCTGGACGCGTTTCCGGCACAAAACTTTCCACCAGCCGACTACATCGCGCTCGGGCATATTCACCGCGCGCAGATTATTGGCGGCATGGAACATGTTCGCTATTGCGGTTCCCCCATACCACTGAGTTTTGATGAATGCGGTAAGAGTAAATATGTCCATCTGGTGACATTTTCAAACGGCAAATTAGAGAGCGTGGAAAACCTGAACGTACCGGTAACGCAACCCATGGCGGTGCTGAAAGGCGATCTGGCGTCGATTACCGAACAGCTGGAACAGTGGCGCGATGTATCACAGGAGCCACCTGTCTGGCTGGATATCGAAATCACTACTGATGAGTATCTGCATGATATTCAGCGCAAAATCCAGGCATTAACCGAATCATTGCCCGTTGAAGTATTGCTGGTACGCCGGAGTCGTGAACAGCGCGAGCGTGTGTTAGCCAGCCAACAGCGTGAAACCCTCAGCGAACTCAGCGTCGAAGAGGTGTTCAATCGCCGTCTGGCACTGGAAGAACTGGATGAATCACAGCAGCAACGTCTGCAGCATCTTTTCGCCACGACATTGCATAGCCTCGCCGGAGAACACGAAGCATGAAAATTCTCAGCCTGCGCCTGAAAAACCTGAACTCATTAAAAGGCGAATGGAAGATTGATTTCACCCGCGAGCCGTTCGCCAGCAACGGGCTGTTTGCTATTACCGGCCCAACCGGTGCGGGGAAAACCACCCTGCTGGACGCCATTTGTCTGGCGCTGTATCACGAAACCCCGCGCCTCTCTAACGTTTCACAATCGCAAAATGATCTCATGACTCGCGATACCGCCGAATGTCTGGCGGAAGTGGAGTTTGAAGTCAAAGGTGAAGCGTATCGCGCGTTCTGGAGCCAGAATCGGGCGCGTAACCAGCCGGACGGTAATTTGCAGGTGCCACGCGTAGAGCTGGCGCGCTGCGCAGACGGCAAAATTCTCGCCGACAAAGTGAAAGATAAGCTGGAACTGACGGCGACGTTAACCGGACTGGATTACGGGCGCTTCACCCGTTCGATGCTGCTTTCGCAGGGGCAATTTGCTGCCTTCCTGAATGCCAAACCCAAAGAACGCGCGGAATTGCTCGAGGAGTTAACCGGCACTGAAATCTACGGGAAAATCTCTGCGATGGTTTTTGAGCAGCACAAATCGGCCCGCACAGAGCTGGAGAAGCTGCAAGCGCAGGCCAGCGGCGTCGCGTTGCTCACGCCAGAACAAGTGCAATCGCTGACAGCGAGTTTGCAGGTACTTACTGACGAAGAAAAACAGTTAATTACCGCGCAGCAGCAAGAACAACAATCGCTAAACTGGTTAACGCGTCTGGACGAATTGCAGCAAGAAGGCAGCCGCCGTCAACAGGCCTTGCAACAGGCATTAGCCGAAGAAGAAAAAGCGCAACCTCAACTGGCGGCGCTCAGTCTGGCACAACCGGCACGAAATCTTCGTCCACACTGGGAACGCATCGCAGAACACAGCGCGGCGCTGGCGCATACTCGCCAGCAGATTGAAGAAGTAAATACTCGCTTACAGAGCACAATGGCGCTTCGGGCGAGCATTCGCCACCACGCGGCGAAGCAGTCAGCAGAATTACAGCAGCAGCAACAAAGTCTGAATGCCTGGTTACAGGAACACGACCGCTTCCGTCAGTGGAACAACGAACTGGCGGGTTGGCGTGCGCAGTTCTCCCAACAAACCAGCGATCGCGAGCATCTGCGGCAATGGCAGCAACAGTTAACCCATGCAGAGCAAAAACTTAATGCGCTTGCGGCGATTACGTTGACGTTAACCGCCGATGAAGTTGCTAGCGCCCTGGCGCAACATGCCGAGCAACGCCCACTGCGTCAGCGCCTGGTCGCGCTGCATGGACAGATTGTTCCCCAACAAAAACGTCTGGCGCAGTTACAGGTCGCTATCCAGAATGTCACTCTGGAACAGACGCAACGTAACGCCGCACTTAACGAAATGCGCCAGCGTTATAAAGAAAAGATGCAGCAACTTGCCGATGTCAAAACCATTTGCGAGCAGGAAGCACGCATCAAAACGCTGGAAGCCCAGCGCGCGCAGTTACAGGCGGGTCAGCCTTGTCCACTTTGTGGTTCCACCAGCCACCCGGCGGTCGAGGCGTATCAGGCGCTGGAGCCTGGCGTTAATCAGGCCCGGCTATTAACGCTGGAAAAAGAAGTGAAAAAGCTCGGCGAAGAAGGTGCGGCGCTACGTGGGCAACTGGATGCATTAACGAAGCAGCTTCAGCGCGATGAAAACGAAGCGCAAAGCCTCCGACAAGATGAGCAAGCACTTACTCAACAATGGCAAGCCGTCACGGCCAGCCTCAATATCACCCTGCAGCCACAGGACGATATTCAACCGTGGCTAGATGCACAAGATGAGCACGAACGCCAGCTGCGGTTACTCAGCCAACGGCATGAATTACAAGGGCAGATTGCCGCGCATAATCAGCAAATTATCCAGTATCAACAGCAAATTGAACAACGCCAGCAGCAACTCTTAACGGCATTGGCGGGTTATGCGCTGACATTGCCACAGGAAGATGAAGAAGAGAGCTGGTTGGCGGCGCGTCAGCAAGAAGCGCAGCGCTGGCAGCAACGCCAGAACGAATTAACCGCGCTGCAAAACCGTATTCAGCAACTGACGCCGATTCTGGAAACGTTGCCGCAAAGTGATGAACTCCCGCACTGCGAAGAAACTGTGGTACTGGAAAACTGGCGGCAGGTACATGAACAATGTCTCGCACTACACAGCCAGCAACAGACGTTACAGCAACAGGACGTTCTGGCGGCGCAAAGTCTGCAAAAAGCCCAGGCGCAGTTTGACACCGCGCTACAGGCGAGCGTCTTTGACGATCAACAGGCGTTCCTTGCGGCGCTAATGGATGAACAAACACTAACGCAGCTGGAACAGCTCAAGCAGAATCTGGAAAACCAGCGCCGTCAGGCGCAAACGCTGGTCACTCAGACAGCAGAAGCGCTGGCACAGCATCAGCAACACCGACCTGACGGCCTGGATCTCAGTGTGACGGTGGAGCAGATTCAGCAAGAGTTAGCGCAAACTCAGCAAAAGTTGCGTGAAAATACCACCAGTCAGGGCGAGATTCGCCAGCAGCTGAAGCAGGATGCAGACAACCGTCAGCAACAACAAACCTTAATGCAGCAAATTGCTCAAATGACGCAGCAGGTTGAGGACTGGGGATATCTGAATTCGCTAATAGGTTCCAAAGAGGGCGATAAATTCCGCAAGTTTGCCCAGGGGCTGACGCTGGATAATTTAGTCCATCTCGCTAATCAGCAACTTACCCGGCTGCACGGGCGCTATCTGTTACAGCGCAAAGCCAGCGAGGCGCTGGAAGTCGAGGTTGTTGATACCTGGCAGGCAGATGCGGTACGCGATACCCGTACCCTTTCCGGCGGCGAAAGTTTCCTCGTCAGTCTGGCGCTGGCGCTGGCGCTTTCGGATCTGGTCAGCCATAAAACGCGTATTGACTCGCTGTTCCTTGATGAAGGTTTTGGCACGCTGGATAGCGAAACGCTGGATACCGCCCTTGATGCGCTGGATGCCCTGAATGCCAGTGGCAAAACCATCGGTGTGATTAGCCACGTTGAAGCGATGAAAGAGCGTATTCCGGTGCAGATCAAAGTGAAAAAGATCAACGGCCTGGGCTACAGCAAACTGGAAAGTGCGTTTGCAGTGAAATAACTATTCAGCAGGATAATGAATACAGAGGGGCGAATTATCTCTTGGCCTCGCTGGTCGTTATCCTGCAAGCTATCACTTTATTGGCTACGGTGATTAGTAGCCGTTCTGGTGGTTGTGATGGTGGTATGAAAAAAGTCATTTTATCTTTGGCTCTGGGCACGTTTGGTTTGGGGATGGCCGAATTTGGCATTATGGGCGTGCTCACGGAGCTGGCGCATAACGTAGGAATTTCGATTCCTGCTGCCGGGCATATGATCTCGTATTATGCGCTGGGGGTGGTGGTCGGTGCGCCAATCATCGCACTCTTTTCCAGCCGCTACTCACTCAAACATATCTTATTGTTTCTGGTGGCGTTGTGCGTCATTGGCAACGCCATGTTCACGCTCTCTTCGTCTTACCTGATGCTCGCCATTGGTCGGCTGGTATCCGGCTTTCCGCATGGCGCATTTTTTGGCGTCGGCGCGATCGTGTTATCAAAAATTATCAAACCCGGAAAAGTCACCGCCGCCGTGGCGGGGATGGTTTCCGGGATGACAGTCGCCAATTTGCTGGGCATTCCGCTGGGAACGTATTTAAGTCAGGAATTTAGCTGGCGTTACACCTTTTTATTGATCGCTGTTTTTAATATTGTGGTGATGGCATCGGTCTATTTTTGGGTGCCGGATATTCGCGACGAAGCGAAAGGAAAGCTGCGCGAACAATTTCACTTTTTACGCAGCCCGGCCCCGTGGTTAATTTTCGCCGCCACCATGTTTGGCAACGCAGGTGTATTTGCCTGGTTCAGCTACGTAAAGCCATACATGATGTTTATTTCCGGTTTTTCGGAAACGGCGATGACCTTTATTATGATGTTAGTGGGGCTAGGGATGGTGCTGGGGAATGTGCTAAGTGGCCGAATTTCAGGACGTTATTCACCACTGCGCATTGCAGCAGTGACTGACTTTATCATTGTACTGGCACTGCTGATGCTCTTTTTCTGCGGCGGCATGAAAATAACGTCGCTTATTTTTGCTTTTATTTGTTGCGCGGGATTATTTGCCCTTTCAGCACCTCTGCAAATATTGTTACTGCAAAACGCCAAAGGCGGAGAGTTATTAGGTGCCGCAGGTGGGCAAATAGCGTTTAACCTCGGTAGCGCCGTCGGCGCATATTGCGGTGGTATGATGCTGACGCTGGGGCTGGCATATAATTACGTGGCGCTGCCTGCCGCCCTGCTTTCGTTTGCTGCGATGTCGTCGTTGCTGCTGTATGGTCGCTATAAGCGCCAGCAAGCGGCGGATAGTCCGGTGCTGGCGAAACCACTGGGGTAGATTACTGTCACGTTGCGCGTTGCTTATTGCCGGATGCGGCATGAACGCGTTATCGGCCTGCGTTTCCGGCACATTTTGCAGGCCTGATAAGACGCGGCAAGCGTCGCATCAGGCATGATGCGCCAATTGCCTGGGTTTTTTACTCTTGTGGCCATAACCACGCAGCGCCGCGTACGCCGCTGGAATCACCGTGCTTCGCCTTACGCACCGGCGTTTCACATTCGCCGCCGAAGACAAATTGTTTAATCAACTGCGGAACCGTTTGATATAAACGGTCTACATTGCTCATCCCGCCCCCCAGGACAATCACATCCGGATCGAGAATATTCACGACATGTGCCAGCGATTTTGCCAGCCGCAGCTCGTAGCGACGCAATGCCAGTTCCGCTACCGGATCGCTTTCTTCAACCAGGCGGATAATTTCACTGCCTTTCAGCGCATGTCCGCTCAAACGATGATAATCCGTCGCGAATCCCGTGCCCGAAATAAAGGTTTCAATACAACCTTGTTTACCGCAATAACAAGGGACTTCCTCGCGATAACGCAGTTCGTCTTCGTCCATCCACGGTAGCGGATTGTGCCCCCACTCGCCTGCCGTGCCATTGCCGCCGATATGCGCCCGCCCATTGAATGCCACGCCCGCGCCGCATCCCGTGCCGATAATCACGGCAAATACCGTCTGTGCTCCCGCTGCCGCGCCATCTACTGCTTCTGAAACCGCCAGACAGTTGGCGTCATTTGCCAGCCGCACTTCCCGCTGCAACCGCGCGCTTAAGTCTTTATCGAATGGCTGACCGTTAAGCCAGGTTGAATTGGCATTCTTCACCACACCGGTGTAGGGCGAAATCGAACCAGGAATGCCCATACCTACCGTTCCGCGCTGCCCTGTCGCCTGCTCCGCCATATCAACCAACGTGGCGATCGTTTCAATAGTCTGCCGGTAATCATCACGCGGCGTGGGCAGACGATGGCGGTACAACTGCTCCCCTGCATCGCCCAGTGCAATCACTTCAGTTTTGGTGCCGCCTAAATCGATACCTATACGCACGGTACTCTCCTTATTTTTTTCAATATCAATAGCGTAGAGACGGACAACCGGATTGGCAATGCAAGGCCGCCGACAATTCGTTATCATGCCCGCTAAATTTAACGACAAGGCCGTGGAAATTATCATGCTGTGGTTCAAAAATTTAATGGTTTACCGTCTTAGCCGCGAGATTTCGTTGCGTGCAGAAGAGATGGAAAAACAGCTAGCCTCAATGGCATTTACCCCATGCGGCAGCCAGGACATGGCGAAGATGGGCTGGGTTCCTCCGATGGGATCGCACAGCGATGCGTTAACGCACGTTGCCAATGGTCAAATTGTTATCTGCGCGCGCAAAGAAGAAAAAATCCTCCCGTCTCCGGTGATTAAACAGGCGCTGGAAGCGAAAATCGCCAAACTGGAAGCGGAACAGGCGCGTAAGCTGAAGAAAACCGAAAAAGATTCGCTGAAAGACGAAGTGCTGCACTCTCTGCTGCCGCGTGCTTTCAGCCGTTTTAGCCAGACAATGATGTGGATCGACACGGTTAACGGTTTGATTATGGTGGACTGCGCCAGCGCCAAAAAAGCGGAAGATACGCTGGCACTGTTGCGTAAAAGCCTGGGGTCGTTACCGGTTGTACCATTGAGCATGGAAAACCCGATTGAACTGACGCTGACCGAATGGGTACGTTCCGGCAGCACGGCACAGGGTTTCCAGCTGCTTGATGAAGCCGAGCTGAAATCGTTGCTGGAAGATGGCGGCGTGATCCGCGCGAAGAAACAAGATCTGACCAGCGAAGAGATCACCAACCACATTGAAGCCGGAAAAGTGGTGACTAAACTGGCGCTTGACTGGCAGCAGCGCATTCAGTTTGTGATGTGCGACGATGGTTCGCTCAAGCGTCTGAAGTTTTGCGACGAGCTGCGCGATCAAAACGAAGATATCGACCGTGAAGATTTCGCCCAGCGCTTTGATGCCGATTTCATCCTGATGACTGGTGAACTGGCAGCGTTAATTCAAAACCTGATTGAAGGATTAGGTGGCGAAGCACAACGTTAATTGCTGATTTGCCTTTAATGCCGGATGCGACGCCTGCGGCGTCTTATCCGGCGTACGAATCCACACCAGGCATATAATCATTCGCTACGGCGGGCAATAATTTTTAGCGCAGCAATATTATGCGTTTTACGCTGTAACTTGCTCCAGGGGCGTTGTTTCATTGTTTTTCCTCAAGCCGGTGACGCGCTTCACTGCGAATTTTCCGCGTTGCCCCGATTTTCACTAAATCCCGTAACTGCGAAAGAGCGGGTTGATCGACAAATAAAAGTAATGATGGCTCCTCTTTTAGCCACGCCGTTTTCACATCGGCAGCCAGCTGTGGATTATTAATAGCCAGCGACCGATCCTGAGACTCAGTCAATGTCGTTAACAACACCGGGGTATGTGCGTTGCGCAATGCCGTTTGGCGCAAATGAACATTGCGACTTTGCAGCAATGCACGCCACCATTCATCATCTGATTTATCTTTTATCGTCGCCAGTTCCGCAACAATATCTGGAGATCTTCGCTGATATTTATATCAACCTTGATGAATTATGAATATATCGGAAATCGAAAAAATCCCAGCAAAGGAAATATTATTATGGGTTAAAGAGAGGACATTTCAGAAAAATGCCCTCCCGTTCAAGGGGAAGGCGAGGAATTACAGATAGCGGCACAGATAAGAGGTGGGTTCGGCAACTTGCAGATGAAACTCGCTGTGACCGGGAACATTAAACACCGAACCGGCTTCATACACTTGCCAGTCGGTCGCGTCAGGCAGTAACACATTCAGCGCGCCACTGATTACCGTCATCTCTTCAGGCTCAGCGGTGCTGAAGGTGTATTCACCTTCAACCATAACACCCACGCTGGCGCGACCAGTGCTGCTGCTGGAAAAGCCGATCGATTTCACTTTGCCGGAAAAGTACTCATTACTTTGAAGCATAAACTGGCCCTGTCTGGTAGTTGAACATCTACTTCACTATAGGGGCCAGAGGCGCTGGCTGTCACGCAAAATTACACCAGTAATTCCGCAGCCAGCCGTGCAATCAATACGTTAGAGAGCAAGACAGGAACATCGAGCTGTTTTTGCAGTAAATCGCGATGACGCTGGTTAAATCCCAAACAATCCAGCATGATGACATCTGCACCTTTTGCCAGTAATTCTTTCCCGGCATCAATGATTTTTTGTTCCGAATCATGAATGGGGTTACCCAATGAAAATACTGGCGGTTTCTGCAAAATTTGCCATTTTTGCGCCTGAACGGTCAGCAACTCCTCAACCGGTACGATAACCCCCACCTGATGATCTTCAACAATAGAGGAAACTAGCGGAGGCAATATTCGCGACGGCTCAAGAAAGATCGTATTACGCGCAGTCATACTACTAATGTTTGCTGTACTCATTAATAAAATGACGTCATAACCCTGATTATCGAGCACTTCAACCACACCTTGCAGGTCTCGTTCCACTTTGCGACGCGAAACATGGGCCAGCTGGTTGTCATTTAATAATGTGAGAATTGTGTCTTCACCTGCTTCTGGCGCGTACTCCGCCATCACTTCTTCGCGGCTTAACTTCCCCAGCAGGCTATGATGGGAAATATTATCTTCGTCAATGTATTCTGTCAGGAGCGGCAAAACTTCCTGCATAGGTACAATGCCGATGGTCAGGATCGCCAACGACGCACTCATTGTTCTTCCACCTTACTTTTATTTCGTCGTTAATTACCGGGCAAGCGCTAAGCACCACTGCTGACACTTACCTGTGCTACAAATGACAAAAAGCGTAGCAGCAGACCTGCACGGCATAATGTAAAGATTCCAAATGATTCCAGTAATGGATTGTTATTGTTTAATATTCTAATTATTTGAAAAACATGAATTGTGAAAAATGTGACGCAGATCCCTTGTGGTGGCACTCAGAATCCCTTCCGAGCAGTCTGATGCGGTCACTCTTTGTCAGGGTCCTCATAGCGTTTTTTCGCATCCATCGCTTCCTGAGCGGTCGGATGTTCACTGATCAACGAGTCTGGTTTAGGATGATCGGCTCTGAGTTGGTACCAGGTTACCGTCTGTCCTGGCTTTCCTTTTTCAATCGTCACTATATATGCTTCACGAGGATAAGGCGGTTTCGTTGGCATCGTTCTTCCTTATTTCACGGGATGAACGTTAAGTATAGGCGCTCGAAAATCAACAATTGATCGTCTGTGCCAGGGCGCTGCGAATTTCAGAAATCACCTGGCTGGGTTCGTTTGTTGCGTCGATGATAATATGCGCAACTTCGCGATATAGCGCATCGCGTTCTTCCAGCACTTCCTGAACTTCTTCGCTCAGCGGTTTCCCCGTTAAGGTTGGCCGTAAATCTTCTTCCGGTGCAGCTTGCAGTCGGTTAACCAGGACTGATACTGGCGCACACAAATAAACCACGATCCCGTTATTTTGCATAAAGTGACGATTAAATTCCGTCAGGATAATGCCGCCGCCCGTGGCGATAACGGTGGATGGCGCAGTTACCGCTTCCAACGCCGCCGTTTCTCTGGCGCGGAATCCCGCCCACTCTTCCCTTTCGACGATCTCCGCGACCGTCATATTGAGCTGTGATTGCAACCACTGGTCGGTATCGACAAATCGACGGTTAAGCGAATCGGCAAGGGCCATTCCGACCGTTGTTTTACCACAGCCCCGAGGCCCGATCAGAAAAAGAGGTTGTGTCATCGTGGGTTTTCCCCAATAGGTCGCAATGCGGCGAAAGCCGGTGTCATGAGAATAGCGATCATACCATCAAACTAGTACAATTTCGATTGTAAAGAAAAAATTCCACTTAAAGTGAAAATTTTAATACATCCCTTACTATACCAATAAATTTTCAAGAATGAAGTGTAAATAATAAATTACATTTAGCCACGACTACGTTGCACTTCCAGCCACCACTTCTCCAGCTCCGCGGCAAAGGCCTGGCGGTCACGTTGTGAAAGGCTATCTGGTCCCCCGGTCTGGATCCCACTGGCGCGTAAGGTATCCATAAAATCGCGCATCGTCAGGCGCTCACGAATGGTCGCTGGTGTGTAACGTTCGCCGCGAGGATTAAGCGCCGCCGCGCCTTTCTCGATGGCTTCAGCAGCCAAAGGTATATCTGCGGTGATCACCAAATCGCCCGCTTCACACTGCCGGACAATTTCGTTATCGGCAACGTCGAAACCTGCCGCGACGCGCAGCGTACGAATAAATCGCGATGGCGGCACGCGTAAACTCTGGTTTGCTACCAGTACCAGCGGCATCTGCATACGTTCCGCCGCGCGATACAAAATCTCTTTAATTACATTGGGACACGCGTCGGCATCCACCCAAATTGTCATAAAGTCATCCTTTGTTGGGTAATCCTCTATTGTGTCGCGCTTTTGCCTTCCGGCATAGTTCTGTTTATGCTTCTGCCAGCGATTATCAAAACAATGAATTTCACGGCAGGAGTGAGGCAATGGAAAAGAAAATCGGTTTTATTGGCTGCGGCAATATGGGAAAAGCCATTCTCGGCGGTCTGATTGCCAGCGGTCAGGTGCTTCCAGGGCAAATCTGGGTATATACCCCCTCCCCGGATAAAGTCGCCGCCCTGCATGACCAGTTCGGCATCAACGCCGCAGAATCGGCGCAAGAAGTAGCGCAAATCGCCGACATCATTTTTGCCGCCGTTAAACCTGGCATCATGATTAAAGTGCTTAGCGAAATCACCTCCAGCCTGAATAAAGACTCTCTGGTCGTTTCTATTGCTGCAGGTATCACACTCGACCAGCTTGCCCGCGCGCTGGGCCATGACCGGAAAATTATCCGCGCCATGCCGAACACTCCCGCGCTGGTTAATGCCGGGATGACCTCCGTAACGCCAAACGCGCTGGTAACCCCAGAAGATACCGCTGATGTGCTGAATATTTTCCGCTGCTTTGGCGAAGCGGAAGTAATTGCCGAGCCGATGATCCACCCGGTGGTCGGTGTGAGCGGTTCTTCGCCAGCCTACGTCTTTATGTTTATCGAAGCGATGGCCGACGCCGCCGTGCTGGGCGGGATGCCACGCGCCCAGGCGTATAAATTTGCCGCTCAGGCGGTAATGGGTTCCGCAAAAATGGTGCTGGAAACGGGAGAACATCCAGGGGCACTGAAAGATATGGTCTGCTCACCGGGAGGCACCACCATTGAGGCGGTACGCGTACTGGAAGAGAAAGGCTTCCGTGCCGCAGTGATCGAAGCGATGACGAAGTGTATGGAAAAATCAGAAAAACTCAGTAAATCCTGATGACTTTTGCCGGACGTCAGGCCGCCACTTCGGTGCGGTTACGTCCGGCTTTCTTTGCTTTGTAAAGCGCCAAATCTGCCGATTTCAACCACTCACGATAGTGACTCATTTGTGGGTTCAGCGGCGCAACCCCCACACTAATCCGTAAAGTTACCTGTGGCGTATTCGGCAGACGTAATGTATTTAGCCCTTCATGCACTCGTAACATGGCGGTAATGGCGCTCTCAGCTGGCGTACCGGACATGATTACCGCAAACTCATCGCCGCCAAACCGACCAATCACATCGCTACCGCGCAGGGTTATTTGTAACTGTCGGGTAAGCGCCACAATCGCTTCATCGCCCACATCATGGCCCCAGGTATCGTTGATGCTCTTGAAATGGTCGATATCGATAATCAGTAATGTCGCATCGCGGTTATGCCGCCGACAGTTATCAAATTCATTGCGTAACATAGTTTCCCAATGACGTCGGTTATACACGCCCGTCATACCGTCGCGGGTACTCATGACCTGCAACCTGCGTTTGTGTTCCGCCAGTTTAGTCGCCGTCTGGTAGCTGACCCAGCCAAACAGCAGAGGATAAATGACGATAATGGGAAGGGAGAGCCACCATTCCAGCGGCGCACTATTGAACGACACGGTGATGCCCGTCAGTTCGAGGGTGACAAGGCAGGAAACCACCATCAACACCAGACCCGCGACAAACAGACGGGGGCCGCCTGCCCCCATCAAATTCAGACACATAATCATCAACATCGCGGTGGAAGGCAGCACGTTTACGCCCATTACGCCTACCCACATTCCCGCTAATACTGCATCGGTTTTTAAGTTGTAAATTTCCCGGCTAAGCGGATCGACGGCCCTGCTCGCTATCTGCCAGGCTAAATGCGGCCAGACGAACGCCCAGCCGACCAACACCAGCCACCACCAGCCCGGCGGCGGGTGCGAAACCAGCGTTGAAGCAATCGGTAAGAACATGCCAGCCAGGCCAACCGCGCGGGGTAGTCTGACGCGACGAGCGAAGCGCAGCCCGGATCGCTGATGTTCGTTTTGAGGAGTTAAAGGAGGTTCCTCCCCATGCGCCGCCGCTTTTTTGAAAAAGTTTTCATCATTCATTATTTTTGGGAACATTCAGAAACAATTTTCCCAAATTATAGAGACGGGGCTAAAGGCAGAAGTATGAAATTTCGGGTGAGCCATTTTCGTAGCTCACCCGTTAGCACTATCAGGTATCAGGCGGCTTTCTTGAGGCAGGCGCTCATAAACTTATTACGATCATCACCTTTCAGAGATTGTTGCGTTGCTTGATTATTACATTCGCGCATCTTTTGCTGCTGTGGCGTCAAACTTTTTTCACCAGGCGCAGACTTGCTGTTCTTCAGGCAATCACTCATGTAGGTCTTACGAGCATCCCCTTTCAACGCCTGCGCCGTCGCCTGCTGATTACAGGAGGTCATACGCTGTTGTTGCGGGGTTAAGGTTCTCTCGGCAGCGCCGACGGTGGTTAAAAAAACCAGTCCGAAAAGCAAGGTAACCAGTAATGTTATTTTCATAGCACCATCCCTCTTCATGTTTTAACCATGAGCGTTTGCGCCCGTGATCTGCCATTAAGTCTGGTTGCTAACAGCAAAAAAACCACCCGACAGCGAAAATTCACCGCCGGGCGCGGTTTTATTTCAGCCCCAGGGCGGCTTTCATGGTGTAGAAGAGATCGGTCTGGTCGGTCAGTCCAACGACATTGGCGGCATGTGGGCCATACGCTGCAATACGCAACTGACTGCCGGTATGTTCTTGTGAATCCTCTTCGGAGTTCCCGTAACTCATCACCATCACTGCGCCATCTTTGGTATTTAGCGCCTGGGTGAGGCCCGGCGCTTTGGTGTCCGGCGCGACAATCTGGCTGGCGTGGGCGTGATCAGCGGTGACTATGACCAGCGTGTTGCCATCCTTTTTAGCGAATTCCAGCGCACGTTGTACGGCTTCATCGAGATCGACCGTCTCGCCAATTTGCCCACAAGGATTCGCAGCGTGATCCTGTTTATCGATTGATGCACCTTCAACTTGCAGGAAAAAGCCTTTCTCATTTTTACTCAACAATTCAATGGCTTTGTCGGTCATCTGCGCCAGGGTCGGTACGCTGTCATTACGTTGCGGATTAGGCGTACAGGTAACTGCGGGCTTGTCGATATTGCCGTGGTACGTTGCTTTCGGTCCTAGCCAGCGCACTGGCATATTGCCGTCAGCAAACAGTCCTAATAGGGGTTTTTGCTGATTCGCTTCCGTCACCGAATTCAGTGAGGCAGCATCACTCACCAACTGATAACCACGCGCCTGTGCCTGTTCACGCAGCGTTTTTCCCTGCCATTCACCGGCGGTTGCCGTTTCAGCAAAGGTTTTTGCGCCGCCGCCAAGCGTAACATCGGCACGGGCGTTAAGCAGCTGTTCGGTAATCGATCCTTTTCCGCCTTTTTCCAGAGCGTTACCCGGACATTTTTCACTGGTCGCGCTCGGACCGTAGCATTTGCGCGAGGTCACATGCGCCACCAGCGCAGCGGGCGTGGCATCCTGCAACTCTGCGGTAGAAACGTTACCGGTCGCCAGACCTGCGGCTTTTGCCATTTCCAGAATCGTTGGGTGATCTTTTTCGTGAATATCGATGCCCAGCGCGCCGTTATAGGTTTTGACACCAGTTGACCAGGCGGTTGCTGATGCAGCCGAGTCGGTGACGTAGTCCGGTTTGCCGGTTTTTTTATTCAGCGCATAGTGAGTGTATTGCCCGGTAAGCGGTAAGGCATCGATACCTTTAAAAAAGCCGCCCGCACCTTCGGCATAATTGCGTGCGGCAGTAATTTCCGAGTCCCCCATCCCATCGCCAATCAGCAAAATAATATTTTTTGCAGGTTTATCGCTAAGAGAATCACGCAGAGCGGCGGTCTGATCACCCGTTAAGCGGCGAGCACCGCCGGGCGCAGTAATATCGCCCTGAGCAGCCCGGTTTTCCAGAACAGGCATTTCTGGTGTCCGGGCTTTTGTCACAGGGGAAAACAGTAACGGTAAGAGTGCCAGTGCAATAGTGCTTTGTTTCACTTTATTTTCTCCATGTACAAATACATTAAAAATAAAAACAAAGCGACTATAAGTCTCGGCCGTGACAGCTTTATGACAGCTGTTGAAAAGATTAACTTTTTACTGACGAGGATGCTTCAATAACTTCTTTACATAATTGCGCAGCAGCTCCGTATCGTCGTCAGGAATGCTGGCATCGGGCTTTACCTCGTACAGCGCCCCCTCTACCTGATCAATCAACCTCTGTTGGTCATTTTGCGCCATATTGCGAAGCATTGCAGTGACGATAATCTCCAAAGCTTCTACCTGCGCACACAGTTCTTTCGACTCTTCTTCTTTTTGGGCAAGCTTAAATAACAACTCAGCAATGAGATTTTTCATGTCTGTATTTCCTTATCCAAAGTATGGAGAAGTTAACATTATGTTTCACAACTTCATAGTGTCTGGAAGTATTATTTTTATGACAAAGGAAATACTTTGCGCAAATATTTTTTGTTTGATTACCAGCGAAACGTTTCTCTTATTTTAATAATTACCCACACAAAATATAGGCTTTTAATTATCAACCTTTATTATAAATAAAAGTTATGAAATATATTCTCTTCGTTAACTTATAATTAAGAGAAAAAAACTCACTGCATGGCCATACAAGCCAGGAATAAATTAGCTTCCCGTTCATCATTTTTGTGATCTTGCGCACATCATTGAGATAACGCACTTTCTTCACCAGTACGTTGCACGCTTTGTCAGCAGAAGATTGCAACATTCTGTCAGAAGGCCGCGAATCCCCCGTTTTGTCGTGGTAATGTATGCACTTTGTGTTAGACGGGATAGGTTTTTAAGATGGAAAAACTGCGGGTAGGAATCGTTTTTGGTGGTAAATCAGCGGAACATGAAGTGTCTCTGCAATCGGCAAAAAACATTGTCGATGCCATTGATAAAAGTCGCTTCGACGTTGTGCTGCTGGGCATTGATAAACAAGGGCAATGGCACGTCAGCGATGCCAGCAATTATCTGCTAAATGCAGACGATCCTGCCCATATTGCGTTGCGCCCTTCGGCGACCAGCCTTGCGCAGGTGCCTGGTAAACATGAACATCAGCTTATCGACGCGCAAAACGGTCAGCCGTTGCCGACGGTGGATGTCATTTTCCCGATTGTCCACGGTACGCTGGGCGAAGATGGTTCCTTGCAGGGAATGCTGCGGGTCGCCAATTTACCGTTTGTAGGTTCTGATGTTCTGGCTTCAGCGGCCTGTATGGATAAAGATGTCACCAAACGTCTGCTGCGCGATGCCGGGCTGAACATTGCGCCATTTATTACCCTGACGCGCGCTAATCGTCACAACATCAGTTTTGCCGAAGTGGAGTCTAAACTGGGGTTACCGCTGTTTGTAAAACCGGCTAATCAGGGCTCTTCTGTTGGTGTCAGCAAAGTAACCAGTGAAGAACAGTACGCAATTGCCGTCGATCTGGCGTTCGAGTTCGACCATAAAGTGATCGTTGAGCAAGGGATCAAAGGTCGTGAGATCGAATGCGCAGTTCTGGGCAACGACAATCCGCAAGCCAGCACCTGTGGCGAGATCGTACTCACCAGCGATTTCTATGCCTACGACACCAAGTACATTGACGAAGATGGCGCGAAAGTGGTTGTTCCGGCAGCCATTGCGCCAGAAATCAACGATAAGATCCGGGCGATTGCCGTTCAGGCCTATCAAACGTTGGGATGCGCAGGCATGGCGCGTGTAGACGTGTTTTTAACCCCAGAGAACGAAGTGGTGATCAACGAGATCAACACCCTGCCTGGCTTCACCAACATCAGTATGTATCCGAAGTTGTGGCAAGCCAGCGGTCTGGGTTACACCGACCTGATCACGCGTTTGATTGAGCTGGCGCTGGAGCGTCACGCTGCAGATAACGCACTGAAAACCACAATGTAATATTCAAACGCCCGGTAATATTCTTATTGGGCGTTTTCAGTTTCTTCATCGCGACGACGAATAATCAGCCCCGCCAGCCAGAAACTAATCACCCACGTCACCAGACCGACGGCATAGGTCTGCCAACCTTTTGCTTCAAATCCCAATAAACCCACCACGCCATTAAGAATGAATATAAGGCCAATGGCGAACGCATAGTAGTGCCAGTCACGGCGGATTTTTACAGGCAAGTTCATGGCAGCTCCGTTAACGAAAAACAACATCCTTGCATATTCTGCAACATCCGTCTGTGGCGTAGACAACATTTCCGTAATTGTTAATAAATTTAACTTAAGGTTGTCATTTTGTGACTCACGACGAAGATTCACGCTTCGGGAATATTCCCAACATCAATTTACCATGATTCTGATATTGACAATCTTAATGACCTGTCAGACTTGCCATAAGCCGCTGGTATCACACCAGAAGAGAAGCAGATGACTTCCGGAGGTTTTTATGGCTGATTTCACCCTGTCAAAATCGCTGTTTAGCGGAAAATATCGCAATGCCTCTTCAACGCCTGGCAATATTGCCTATGCGTTGTTTGTGCTGTTTTGCTTTTGGGCTGGGGCGCAATTGCTGAACCTGCTAGTGCATGCGCCCGGCGTCTATGAGCGTTTAATGCAGGTCCAGGAAACAGGTCGCCCACGGGTGGAAATTGGTTTAGGTGTCGGCACCATTTTCGGGCTGATCCCGTTTTTAGTAGGCTGCCTCATTTTTGCAGTAGTGGCGTTATGGCTGCACTGGCGACATCGCCGCCAGTAAGATTTACTTGCCAGATAGGACCTAAAACGCTTTATCTGGCATGACATTCCTGTTTGATCACTGTTTCATACAACGCGCCCGCCGTTCGTCTACGCGCTTCGCAAACCAGGCCGTAGTCAGGTTGCGGGTGATTTTCGGGCTTTCCAGTTGAATGCCAGGCAACATTTCGCGGGGTAGTGATTTACCCGTTTTCGCTTCGGCAAGTTGATAAACTTTCTTGTACAGCGCCGTCTCCTCAAAAGAGAAGCTGTCCCCTTTCTCTAACTGGCGGCGAATTTCACTGTCGCTCATCCCCAGTTTTCCCGCCAGTTTGCGCGTTGCCAGTTCGGTTTTCCCGGGCTCTTTACTGTCGTAACGAATTAAATCACCGTCCAGTGCCAGCTTCACGCCGCTGACCTTACTGACCGCGTTCTGAAACGCGGCATTACGGCTGGCGTACCAGCCAGCGTTAAAATCAGCAAAACGGTATATCGGCGCGCTATAGCTGGCGGGATAATTCAGTAAATGGTAAGTACCAAACCACAACCCGCCGCGACGACTGAAGACTTCCTGACGGACTGTACCGTCCATTTTCCACGGATACCCTTTGGTATGCTGTTCGGCAAAGGCAATGCTGACCTGCATCGGCCCACCGGTGCGCACCGGATTAAGCGAACCAAACAACGTCTGCCCCATTGGCACCATGCTGATCAGATCGTCAAAAATCGCGCTCAATTGCTTTTCAGTACGCACCGAATCTAACCGTTCGCTATAGCTTTTGCCGTTTGGCGATTTGATTTTTAGCGCGGTATGCACCAGAAAAGCAGGAATGTGCATCCGTTCAGCACGACGGTCAATCTCTTGCCAGGCGATCTTGCTTAAGCCCGGAACGGCCGGATCTGCCTGATAATTTGACTCCTGCTGCGCCACCGCCAGCACCGAGCAGACGTTTTCCAGCGTCGGTGCCAGCCCCTGACTTTCAAACGTGGTGGCGAGATCTTTCGCCCAGGCATCGCGGTCTTTCACGCTCGCAGGCATCTTCTGCCGCACGACGCTCGCCACATCTATCGCTTTTTCGCCCTTTTTCAACGGTTGCGGAGCCTGACTACTACACCCCGCTAAAACCAGAACCGCCAACAATGACAGCGAAGATAGATGATTGACGCGCGACATTACTTCTCCTTTTTAGCTCAAGGTATGGGTTACTTCCTGAATTTTGTCACCATCCAGCTCATGTTCAAAGCTGCGCAGACGTTTGTAGATAGACATCAACTCAACCAGTGTGGTCCATGAGTTAATCAGGTACTGGAAAGCTCCGCGAACCTGACCAAAAACGTTGGTAATCTGCGTCATCAGGCCGAGCGTAATCGTACCGGCAACAATTGACGGAAACAGCAAGAACAAACCGAAAACGTTATCGACCTGCAAATAGAGAATGCGGGCGATGTTGAAATACATATAGTGAAAATAGAGGCGGAAATAGTTTTTCCGTACGGCGCTAAACAGCTCGCGTACCGTAGGCGGCGTCGCGCGCGTGGCATCGTCTTCACCATAAACCAGCTCTTTACGGTAGGCAGCCTCTACACGCTGGTTTTTAAACTCCAGCCCCGGCAGTTTGATCCCTACCACTGCCAGTAATCCGGTCCCCATCAGCGACCAGACGATAGCGGCAATCACCAGACCATACGGAATGTGCCCGACAATCGGCAGCTCCGGCACATGCGCGGAGAGCGTTACCAGCACCGGCAGGAAGGCGATCAACGTCATGATAGCGTTGATAAAGCTGACGCCCATATTCTCCAGCGTTGAAGCAAAACGCATGGTGTCTTCCTGCACACGCTGTGCGGCACCTTCGATATGACGCAGTTGTTGCCAGTTCGCCATGTAATATTCGTTCATCGCCGTACGCCAGCGGAACACGTAGTGACTGACAAAGAAGTTGTTCAGCACACTGATCACCACCGCGATCAGCGCAATCCCCAGAAAGACGCCCACTTCGCGGTAAAATTGTTCGATGGTGACTTTATGCGGCGAACTTAGCGCGGTTTGAATCAGATCATAGAACGGCGCATACCAGGCGTTGACGGCGACCCCGACTTCCACCAAAAACCAGGTGACGAAGATGATCAGTGCAGTACCGAGTATTGACCAGTATTGCCAACGATGCGGGCTGTAGATAAACCAGAACAATGCAAAAAGTCCTACGCAAACAATGTAGTAAGCGTAAAAAATCAAGAAATCCAACGACCAGAAACGCGCGGCGCTAATCGGGATCTGCCCGGAAGCTCCGGTGATACGCGCCACCCAATCCCCCCCACCGGCTTGCCAGAAGATAACGGCAATCAATGCCCAAACAAAGGCCGAGAGAAAAAACGGTCCCGGCTTTGGGAAAAAAGACTTAAACATATGCACTCCTGCTAACTTCTTATCGTTTTAACAACTGCTGTGTATTAACCGCATGACCGCTACAAAGCGTCAGCCAAATGAAACCGCCCATTGTGACCCATAGCAAGGCGCTTAGTTCGCCAGCCTGAGCATAAGAATTGTTTCGACGGATTTCACAAACCAAAGATTGTTTACATAAGCGGATTAACACGCGCAGGATCACAAATGCAGGCATTGGTGAGCAGGAAAAAGATCGTGTTTACGCGCCGTTACGTTTTTAACACTATTATTGCACTAATTCGCCCTTTGCAATCCATCAATGAGTAGTATAAATACGCTCAGTTACCTTCATTCAATTTATGGACACCACCGTTGAAACGTAGTCTGCTTTTTTCTGCCGTGCTGTGTGCGGCGTCATTGACCTCCGTCCATGCGGCGCAGCCGATCACTGAACCGGAGTTCGCCTCTGATATTGTCGATCGTTATGCCGATCATATTTTTTACGGCAGCGGTGCCACGGGGATGGCGCTGGTTGTTATCGACGGTAACCAGCGCGTCTTTCGCAGTTATGGCGAAACGCGACCTGGTAATAACGTTCGCCCGCAGCTGGATTCGGTAGTGCGTATTGCTTCCCTCACCAAGCTAATGACCAGTGAAATGCTGGTGAAATTGCTCGACCAGGGGACCGTGAAGTTAAACGATCCGCTAAGTAAATATGCTCCGCCAGGCGCACGCGTGCCAACCTACAATGGGACGCCCATTACGCTGGTGAATCTGGCAACCCATACCAGCGCCCTGCCCCGTGAACAGCCCGGTGGCGCGGCACATCGTCCGGTATTTGTCTGGCCAACGCGCGAGCAACGCTGGAAATACCTTTCCACTGCCAAACTAAAAGCCGCGCCGGGCAGCCAGGCCGCGTACTCCAACCTCGCATTCGATCTGCTGGCAGATGCACTGGCGAATGCGTCCGGCAAGCCTTATACCCAGTTGTTTGAAGAGCAGATTACCCGTCCATTGGGGATGAAAGACACCACCTACACCCCCTCGCCGGATCAGTGCCGCCGTTTAATGGTGGCAGAGCGCGGTGCCAGTCCATGCAATAACACGCTGGCGGCAATTGGCAGCGGCGGCGTCTATTCCACGCCTGGCGATATGATGCGCTGGATGCAGCAGTATTTGTCATCTGATTTTTATCAGCGCAGTAATCAGGCAGATCGCATGCAGACGTTGATTTATCAGCGCGCGCAGTTTACGAAAGTGATTGGCATGGATGTCCCCGGCAAAGCGGATGCGCTTGGTTTAGGCTGGGTATATATGGCCCCGAAAGAGGGTCGTCCGGGGATTATTCAGAAGACAGGCGGTGGTGGCGGTTTCATTACCTATATGGCGATGATCCCGCAGAAGAATATTGGCGCATTTGTGGTGGTCACTCGTTCTCCATTGACGCGCTTTAAAAATATGAGCGATGGCATCAATGACCTGGTGACCGAACTGAGCGGGAATAAACCGTTGGTCATCCCCGCGTCCTGATTAATACTCTGAAGGCAAACGGTTGATAGCGACCAGTTTGCCTTTATTCATTTCGATATAGCCGCCTTTACGTAAAGCAGCGAGAACTTCTGCGACGACAGAACGCGATATGCGTGTACGTTGATGGATATAATTCATCACACCAATACGTGAGCGTAATTCTTCATTCCAGTCAATCATTGATAATAACGTTGCGCGGATTTGTTCGTAGGAATTATGCCCAATGAGCTGTACGTCACGTAATTCCAGAATTCTATTTTGCCAGGCTAACCAGTAAAAAGCGTCTCGCCAGAGTTGATTTTGTTCAATAAGGGTGATGGTTTGTTTGGCTGGCAGATGATATCCCGTACAATTTCCTTCTGATATTAATTTGTATGGTATATCGTTTTTCATTAAACCATCAGCTAGCCCCATAATATAAGGAGCCTGGGTAATACCGATAAGTACGTTTTCTTCTCTACGCAGAGAGATAACGCCCTCTAAAATAACGAAAGTATCTTCGCTATTGACATCACTTGAAAATATAACTTGCTTTTCATTATTAAACTCGAAGCGCGTGCCATATCTGGACAAACATTTATCGAGCTTACCAAATTCCTGAAGAGGTTTAACTACAGATAACATTTGCGCGTCCTTTGCAGTAATGCCCGTCAAATCCTTGACGGGCATTATTTAGATTAAATAACCTATTTCTTCAGAGTGAAGAATATTACCAGGTATATTTAACACCCACGTTCGCGGACCAGTCTTGATCTACGTCACCACCACCGAGGTAGTTAGCATCGGTATAGGCGCTGAAGTTCTTGGTGAAGCTGAACTGAGTACCCAGACCAAC
Source organism: Escherichia sp. WS568 (assembly GCF_046486085.1). Taxonomy (NCBI): domain Bacteria; kingdom Pseudomonadati; phylum Pseudomonadota; class Gammaproteobacteria; order Enterobacterales; family Enterobacteriaceae; genus Escherichia; species Escherichia sp. WS568. The sequence goes on along the minus strand of NZ_JBJQMC010000030.1, from coordinate 2,207 downwards.
ACGTACCGCAGACCCTTCAGTACCGTTATCGATGGAATCACCGTTCACATCGTTATGGTTGTTAGAGTCGTCGTAAACGTAAGCCAGTTTGAAGTACGGAGTCAGAGCCTGGTCTTCGCTGTAGGTGAAGGTATAACCTGCATCTACACCCAGTTCATAACGCATGCTGTCGTAAGACTGACCGTCAACTTTCATGTTGTTGCTCAGCTGGTAGTCATCACCAGACTGGAACAGACCAGAAACGCTGCCGTAAGGAGTCACGTAACCAGCATCACCCAGTTTGAAGTCGTAACCGGCTTTCAAACCGAAGCCCCAAGCGTCGGAGTTGGTGCTACCATCAACATAAGTACCGTTGCTCATGGTTGCAGACAGGTCGTTGTTGAAGTGAGAGTAGCTCAAGCTACCATCAACAAAGACGTTGTTCGCGAAGTGAGCAGAAGAGTAGATGTAGGCAGTCTGGCTGTCTTGATCCACCTGACCAGAACGGTCATTCATGTCACCTTTAGCGAAGCCTGCAGCCGCACCGACGATCCACTTAGCGTTGTTACCGTCAATTTTGGTATCAACACCGACCATGATGCCGTTAACATCCTGATCATAGTTGATGGTGCCGTTGTCGCCGTTGAAGTTACCACCGAAGTAGCTTACCCATGCGCCGCCGTTATCAGCCAGGCCATGACGAGAGTTGGTCAGACGAGTACCAACGGTGTCTTGTTCCAGGTTCCAGATATTGGTGTTCGCAGACGGGATGCTCAGCGCCATGTTAGCGTAGTCGGTCAGCTCCATCTGTTGCAGAACAACGGTGTTACCACGCTGTTCAGCCTGATAGGTGTATGCACCCAGGTCAGCTTTGTTAGCAGCAGAGAAGGTCGCGTTGCTGTTGACGTCGTTTACGTAGATAATTTCTTTATCTTTGTAATCAGCGATTGCGCCAGCGCCAGTTGCGTTGTCGATACGAACTTTATAGTTACCGGTTGCAGCAACAACGTTGTCTACAGAGCTGTTATCCAGTTCGTCGCCGTTGTTCATGTCGCCGTTACCATTGATAGTCAGATGACCATCAGAGTTCATAGCAACAATACCGTAGCCGTAGTTAGACTTGGAAGTATCCCAGGTACGGTCGTTCACCAAGTCAGCGTTCAGAACATAATCGCTGCTGTGGATATCGAATACACCGGATACTACATTACCATTATTGTCAGCAATGTTGCCGCTGGTCAGTTCCAGTTTGTCAGTACGGAAAGCTTCAGTATCGAACTGATCAACGTTCACATCCAATACACCACCGTTAGTTACGGTGATGGTATTGGCGTACAGGTTGTAATCAGCACCCCAACCTGTAGATTCGGTCAACGCAACAGTACTGTAGGAGTTAATAGTCAGATGATCGGTATCAACGTAACCATCTTCACCAATGTTCAGCGAAGAACCGTTAGTTAAATCGATAGTATCTGAAGTTAATTTAGATTCCGAAACATTAACCTGAGAAGCATTATTAACTGTCAAGGTATCAACGACGGAACGACCTGTAGTATCCCATTCAGAACCGTTGTTCAACGCTACGTTAAATACACCACTCTGGAATACTTTATTATCGATGATGCGATTCCAACCATTAGCTTCAGCTGTTCCACCAGGGGTCAAACTGTTAGTTGCAACATCATACATTGTGTCTGGAGAAATGGTTTCAGCATTGAATGTAGCCTGTCCAACCCACTTGCTTCCATTATCAAGAGTAATATTCAGCTCATCAACGTTCAGGCTATCATCAACCCAACCAGCATTGGTATCTTTTACGCCGTCACCGTTAGAATCATGACCACTTGGATCAAAATTAGCATTCCAGGTGCTGGTAAACGCAACATCACCCACCAGAGTAGAATTGCTGAAATATACATTGTTCTTCATTGCATAGTCTGAAGTACTGTCAGTGAAAGACAATGCAACGTCACCCGGACCAGCATAATCACTCGGCTCACCAGAGTTACCGAAATGACCATAACCAGAACTTTCCAACACGGTATTTGAACCGGTGGTTACGGTTGAGTTAGAGACATTAATATTGTTATCCCAAGTATGGGATTCTGTAGTGTAAGTAGACTGGCCCCCTGAATCTCCAGACAACCAATATCACTTAAATAAGTGATAGTCTTAATACTAGTTTTTAGACTAGTCATTGGAGAGCAGATGATTGATGTCTTAGGACC
>NZ_JBJQMC010000029.1:0-43691 GCF_046486085.1 Escherichia sp. WS568 | reverse complement strand
CATTGCATTCCGGGAGCGTCCATATATGTTACCTCGCGCCCGACCCGGTAGCCGCAAGGGATAAGCCGAGGGTACCGCGCAGCGGCGATTTTGTTCGCCAGAGCCCGGGGGGCAGGGGGCGGCGGCGATTGGCCGCCCCCTGCGCGCTCCTTGCGTCAGTGGCAATATGTGGCTTAGCTCATGAAAGGAGCGCAACAAGATGATGAATCAACATATAACAACATTTTAAAAAAAGCCTGACATTGCGCCAGGCCTTCTGCGTTAATTAATTACGCTTTTCCAGCAGGGTCCGGTAAATCAGACCACCGATAATACCGCCGACAATTGGCACCACCCAGAAGAACCACAGTTGTTCTAACGCCCAGCCGCCCTGGAAGATAGCAACCGCGGTGCTGCGCGCCGGGTTAACAGAAGTGTTAGTCACCGGAATACTGATTAAGTGAATCAGGGTTAAGGCCAGACCAATAGCTATCGGCGCAAAACCTGCCGGAGCGAATTTGTCGGTTGCGCCGTGGATCACTAACAGGAAGCCCGCACTCAATACCAGTTCAACTACCAGCGCGGAAAGCATGGAATAACCGCCTGGCGAATGCTCGCCATAACCGTTAGAAGCAAAACCGCTGGCTGCCGCGTCAAAACCTGTTTTACCACTGGCAATTAAATACAGCAGCGCCGCCGCAACAATACCGCCGACAACCTGGGCAATTACGTAGCCAACGACTTCTTTTGCCGGGAAACGTCCGCCAGCCCATAAACCAATAGTGACCGCCGGGTTAAAATGACCACCAGAAATATGACCAACAGCAAAGGCCATCGTCAGAACGGTCAGACCGAATGCAAGCGCCACGCCGGCAAAACCAATGCCTAATTCCGGGAAGCCTGCGGCCAGTACGGCACTACCACAGCCACCAAAAACAAGCCAGAAAGTACCAAAACATTCAGCTGCTAATTTTCTGAACATATCCACCTCAATTAAAAATTGACCCTGTGAAAAATATGGTCGTTTTATAGGGTCGTCGTAAAAAAGTGACGACGGAAATAATGCGCGGCTATTTTAAAAACGAAGGCGAGTCATTCACCAGATAAATAAATCCAGTAAATTTGATTTAGGGCAACAGCGGGTTGCCCCATATAGTCATTTGTCTGATTGACAGTGTAGTGCAAGCAAAAGATTTAATCCTTTAGGCGTAATAAAAAATAATTTATCATGCTAATTATTTGATTTTGTTGTTTTTGCAGGCTTATCAGCAAGAGGGAGTATAACGCGATTATTCGCTCATTTTTCAGACATTTGCCATGCTTAAATGTGATGTCATCACGTATTAGCATGGCCTTTCCCGTTATACTGCCAGCGTAAAGGATAAGTCACATATTTCTGGAGGGGATATGATTCTTGAGCGCGTTGAAATTGTGGGTTTTCGCGGTATCAACCGTTTGTCGTTGATGCTGGAACAAAACAACGTCCTGATTGGGGAGAACGCGTGGGGTAAATCCAGCTTGCTGGACGCCTTAACCCTGCTGCTATCGCCAGAATCAGATCTCTACCATTTTGAGCGCGACGATTTCTGGTTCCCGCCGGGAGATATCAACGGACGGGAACATCATTTGCATATTATTTTGACCTTCCGCGAATCGCTGCCAGGCCGACATCGGGTACGCCGCTATCGGCCACTGGAAGCGTGCTGGACGCCATGCACCGATGGCTATCACCGTATTTTTTATCGTCTGGAAGGGGAGAGTGCGGAAGACGGCAGCGTGATGACACTCCGCAGTTTTCTCGATAAAGACGGACATCCGATTGATGTCGAGGATATTAACGATCAGGCACGCCATCTGGTGCGTTTAATGCCGGTGCTGCGCTTGCGTGATGCCCGTTTTATGCGCCGTATTCGTAACGGCACGGTGCCAAATGTCCCTAATGTGGAAGTCACCGCGCGCCAGCTCGATTTCCTCGCCCGTGAGTTATCCTCACATCCGCAAAATCTCTCTGATGGGCAGATTCGTCAGGGACTTTCCGCAATGGTACAGCTGCTTGAGCATTATTTCTCTGAGCAGGGGGCCGGACAGGCGCGATATCGTTTAATGCGGCGGCGAGCCAGCAATGAGCAACGAAGCTGGCGCTATCTGGATATCATCAACCGGATGATTGACCGACCTGGAGGGCGCTCGTATCGGGTTATTTTGCTCGGCCTGTTTGCTACTTTGTTGCAGGCAAAAGGCACATTGCGACTGGATAAAGACGCCCGTCCATTGTTGCTGATCGAAGATCCAGAAACCCGTTTACACCCCATTATGCTTTCAGTTGCCTGGCATCTGTTGAATCTTCTGCCATTGCAGCGCATCGCTACTACCAACTCGGGAGAGTTGCTTTCGTTAACGCCGGTAGAGCATGTTTGCCGACTGGTACGTGAGTCCTCGCGCGTTGCCGCCTGGCGTCTGGGGCCGAGTGGTTTGAGTACCGAAGATAGCCGACGCATCTCTTTCCACATTCGTTTTAATCGTCCATCATCGCTGTTTGCACGCTGCTGGCTGCTGGTGGAAGGGGAAACAGAAACCTGGGTTATCAACGAACTGGCGCGCCAGTGTGGACACCATTTCGATGCCGAAGGGATTAAGGTCATTGAATTTGCCCAGTCCGGGCTAAAACCACTGGTGAAATTTGCCCGGCGAATGGGGATTGAATGGCATGTACTGGTCGATGGCGATGAAGCAGGGAAGAAATATGCCGCTACGGTACGCAGCCTGTTGAATAACGATCGGGAAGCCGAACGAGAACATTTAACGGCGTTACCGGCGCTGGATATGGAACATTTTATGTATCGCCAGGGATTTTCCGATGTGTTCCACCGCGTGGCGCAAATCCCGGAAAATGTACCGATGAATCTGCGCAAAATTATCTCGAAAGCGATCCATCGCTCTTCCAAACCCGATCTTGCCATTGAAGTGGCAATGGAGGCCGGACGTCGTGGTGTGGATTCCGTACCGACGCTGCTGAAAAAAATGTTCTCACGCGTGCTGTGGCTGGCGCGCGGTCGCGCGGATTAACCGCGAAACATCGTGGCCATTTGTGGCTGAATAGCGTCGAGCATCTCATAGCGCCGACGGTATTCAGCCCGTTTTTTACTGGCGATTTCGGCAATCTCTTTTCGTGCTATCTGTGCTGGAAGGCGGTAATGGCGTTCAGCATCACATACGCCGCCAACCGATTCCCAGAAAGCGTTGTAATCAGCGTGGATCTTGCCTTCTTTATCGCGATAACGCAGGCTGCGGTAAATATGCGTTTCATTGCTGACGGCAATAATCTGCTCTACCTGCAAACGTTGGGCAAACAGACAGGCCGCTTCCATCACGAGGCGTTTGGGAAATAGCCCGTGGCAGGCTTTCGTCGCATTCTGGATTTCCTGATGTGGGATTTCCCATTTTGCGCCTTGCAGTCCGCCAATAAACATTGTTCTTTTCCCCTGATATTCACACAGGGTAAACGTGATCTCTGCCAGAGGAATACCTTCGCTGTTGCGAAACAGGATTGTGCTGTCACCTTCTTTATCCATTGAGATCATCATGGTCAGCTCAAGTGTGAACTGCTCGCCGTTTTTGCCTTCCAGCTTCGCCAGTTGCAGCCCGGGGGTATTCAAATATAAGCTGAATTCTTCCGCCGACATACACCCGCGGAGTAACGCATAATGGTAACGTAACGCCTCCAGCAATTGCTTACGGCTAAGATTCGCCGCAAGGTAAGGGCGATGCAGACGCACAGGCAGTCGCGGCTGGCGCGTTAACAACACATTGAGATTAGGCCAGTGGGAAAGTTCGTTCATCCACTCAACGCTTAAACGCGGCATAATCAACGAGCGCAGCAAAAATTTCTGGCGAAAACTACGGCGATGCCAGAATTTACCCGGCCGACACTGTCCACGTGCCAGACTAAGAAAAAGTGACAGGCTGCTGAGAGATTCAGATGGCGTAAAGGTCCGTTCAGTTAGCTGCGACATATTCATGAAATCAATGGTTATACATGACGTCGATTTCACCATTGCGTATCTTAACCAAACATCAATAGTGTGATTACTAACGTAAATTTTAGGGTTTTGTTGATATTTCGTTGAAGTTAATGACCCGGATTGGCATATGGAGTATTCAGAATATTTATGAAAAAGCGGAAAACCGTGAAGAAGCGTTACGTTATTGCGCTGGTGATAGTCATCGCCGGACTGATTACGTTATGGAGAATTCTTAACGCACCCGTTCCGACTTATCAGACGCTGATTGTGCGCCCCGGTGATTTACAGCAAAGCGTGCTGGCGACCGGAAAGCTGGACGCGCTGCGTAAGGTTGACGTGGGCGCGCAGGTCAGCGGTCAGTTGAAAACGCTGTCGGTGGCGATTGGCGATAAAGTAAAAAAAGACCAGCTTTTAGGGGTTATTGATCCTGAACAGGCTGAAAACCAGATCAAGGAGGTGGAAGCAACGCTGATGGAGCTACGCGCGCAGCGGCAGCAGGCGGAAGCGGAGCTGAAACTGGCGCGGGTGACGTATTCCCGTCAGCAACGTCTTGCACAAACGCAAGCGGTTTCACAGCAGGATCTCGATACCGCCGCGACGGAGATGGCTGTGAAACAGGCGCAAATTGGCACCATTGACGCGCAAATCAAGCGCAATCAGGCCTCACTCGATACGGCTAAAACCAATCTCGATTACACCCGCATCGTTGCCCCGATGGCCGGGGAAGTCACGCAAATCACCACTCTGCAAGGCCAGACGGTGATTGCCGCACAACAAGCACCGAACATTCTGACGCTGGCAGATATGAGCACCATGCTGGTAAAAGCGCAGGTTTCTGAAGCGGATGTAATCCACCTGAAGCCGGGGCAAAAAGCCTGGTTTACGGTACTAGGCGATCCGCTGACGCGCTATGAGGGGCAAATCAAGGATGTGCTACCGACGCCGGAAAAGGTTAACGACGCTATTTTCTATTACGCCCGTTTTGAAGTCCCCAACCCCAATGGTTTGCTGCGGCTGGATATGACCGCGCAAGTGCATATTCAGCTCACCGATGTGAAAAATGTGCTGACGATCCCTCTGTTGGCGTTAGGCGATCCGGTTGGCGATAATCGTTATAAAGTCAAATTGTTGCGTAATGGTGAAACACGCGAGCGTGAAGTGACGATTGGCGCACGTAACGATACCGATGTTGAGATTGTCAAAGGGCTGGAAGCGGGCGATGAAGTGGTGATTGGTGAGGCCAAACCAGGAGCTGCACAATGACGCCTTTGCTCGAATTAAAGGATATTCGTCGCAGCTATCCTGCCGGTGATGAGCAGGTTGAGGTGCTGAAGGGCATCAGCCTCGATATTTATGCCGGTGAGATGGTAGCGATTGTTGGCGCTTCGGGTTCCGGCAAATCGACCCTGATGAATATTCTCGGCTGCCTGGATAAGGCCACCAGCGGCACCTATCGCGTCGCCGGTCAGGATGTTGCCACGCTGGACGCCGATGCGCTGGCGCAACTGCGCCGCGAGCATTTCGGCTTTATTTTCCAGCGTTACCATTTGCTTTCGCATTTAACCGCCGAGCAGAACGTTGAAGTTCCCGCCGTCTATGCTGGTCTTGAGCGGAAACAGCGGCTGCTTCGCGCCCAGGAGTTGCTGCAACGACTGGGGCTGGAAGACCGTACAGAGTATTATCCGGCACAGCTTTCGGGTGGTCAGCAACAGCGTGTCAGCATCGCGCGGGCATTGATGAACGGCGGTCAGGTAATTCTTGCCGATGAACCAACCGGTGCACTGGACAGCCATTCTGGCGAAGAGGTGATGGCGATCCTGCATCAGCTGCGCGATCGCGGGCATACGGTGATTATCGTCACCCACGATCCGCAGGTTGCTGCTCAGGCCGAGCGGGTGATCGAAATTCGTGACGGCGAAATTGTGCACAATCCTCCCGCCGTTGAAAAAGTGAATGCTACTGGCGGGACGGAACCTGTTGTCAACACGGCGTCTGGCTGGCGGCAGTTTGTCAGCGGTTTTAACGAGGCGCTGACGATGGCATGGCGGGCGCTGGCAGCGAATAAAATGCGTACTTTACTGACCATGCTGGGGATTATTATCGGTATTGCGTCGGTGGTTTCCATTGTCGTGGTGGGCGACGCCGCCAAACAAATGGTGCTGGCGGATATTCGTTCTATTGGTACGAATACTATTGATGTCTATCCCGGGAAAGATTATGGCGATGACGATCCGCAATATCAGCAGGCGCTGAAGTACGACGACTTAATCGCCATCCAAAAACAACCGTGGGTCGCCTCAGCCACACCTGCCGTCTCGCAAAACCTGCGCCTGCGTTATAACAATGTTGATGTGGCTGCCAGTGCCAATGGCGTGAGCGGCGATTATTTTAATGTCTATGGCATGACCTTCAGTGAAGGGAACACCTTTAATCAGGAGCAGCTGAACGGTCGTGCGCAGGTGGTGGTTCTCGACAGTAATACTCGCCGCCAGCTTTTCCCCCATAAAGCAGATGTGGTTGGCGAGGTGATTCTGGTCGGCAATATGCCCGCCAGAGTCATTGGTGTGGCGGAAGAAAAACAGTCGATGTTTGGTAGCAGTAAAGTGCTGCGTGTCTGGCTACCTTACAGCACGATGTCCGGGCGAGTTATGGGCCAGTCGTGGCTGAACTCCATTACTGTCAGGGTGAAAGAAGGATTTGACAGCGCCGAGGCGGAACAGCAACTCACGCGTTTACTTTCACTGCGCCACGGTAAGAAGGATTTCTTTACCTGGAACATGGATGGTGTCTTGAAAACCGTTGAAAAGACCACACGTACTTTACAACTGTTTCTGACGCTGGTGGCGGTGATTTCGCTGGTGGTGGGCGGTATTGGTGTAATGAATATTATGCTGGTGTCAGTGACCGAGCGGACGCGGGAAATTGGCATTCGCATGGCTGTAGGTGCGCGAGCAAGCGATGTTTTGCAACAGTTCCTGATCGAAGCCGTACTGGTTTGCCTGGTCGGTGGCGCGTTGGGAATAACACTGTCACTGTTAATTGCTTTCACCTTGCAGCTTTTCTTACCCGGCTGGGAGATTGGTTTTTCACCGTTGGCACTGCTGCTGGCGTTTCTCTGCTCGACGGTCACCGGGATTTTATTTGGCTGGTTACCCGCACGAAATGCGGCACGACTGGATCCAGTAGATGCTCTGGCACGAGAGTAATTTTTGAGATAAAAATGCCAGCCGATCGGGCTGGCATTTTGCCTTTAGGATGTACACAATGAGACAGAAGAGCTATGCGACTGCCGCTTCTACTTCGACGGGCACAATAACACTGGCGTGATTGCCTTTTGGCCCCTGGTGGACATCAAACTGAACGGATTGTCCAGCTTTTAGCGTTCTGTAACCATCCATCTGAATGGTGGAATAATGAGCGAAAATATCTTCGCCGCCGCCTTCAGGGCAGATGAAACCAAACCCTTTGGCATTGTTGAACCACTTAACAGTACCCTTTTCCATGCTTCGACATCCTTCGCAAATCTTATACAAGTAAGATGGAATAAACCGGGGTCAGAGAGGGGGCTGTTCAAAACCTCGCCAACTCTAGAAATACAATTTAGAGAATTAGGGCGAGCCGTCAAGCATTTGACAGGGGACAGGGGGCAGGTATGAATCAAAAATTTGAAGCAGTTAACGCTATTGACAGGAATGTGACAGATGTCGCTGATGCCAACGATAGATGATAGTTATCTATCATGTGGAGTAGATTGGTCAGGCAAATAAGCTCTTGTCAGCGGCAGGGCGTTCTGCCGATAACCGTAACCGAAGATGATAACTGACAATGGGTAAAACGAACGACTGGCTGGACTTTGATCAACTGGCGGAAGAAAAAGTTCGCGACGCGCTAAAACCGCCATCTATGTATAAAGTGATATTAGTCAATGATGATTACACTCCGATGGAGTTTGTTATTGACGTGTTACAAAAATTCTTTTCTTATGATGTAGAACGTGCAACGCAATTGATGCTCGCTGTTCACTACCAGGGGAAGGCCATTTGCGGAGTCTTTACCGCCGAGGTTGCAGAAACCAAAGTGGCGATGGTGAACAAGTACGCGAGGGAGAATGAGCATCCATTGCTGTGTACGCTAGAAAAAGCCTGAATGCAGGCATAAAAATTGGGGGAGGTGCCTATGCTCAATCAAGAACTGGAACTCAGTTTAAATATGGCTTTCGCCAGAGCGCGCGAGCACCGTCATGAGTTTATGACCGTCGAGCACTTGTTACTGGCGCTGCTCAGTAACCCATCTGCCCGGGAGGCGCTGGAAGCGTGTTCTGTGGATTTGGTTGCGCTCCGTCAGGAACTGGAAGCCTTTATTGAACAAACCACACCCGTTCTGCCTGCCAGTGAAGAGGAGCGCGACACACAGCCGACGCTGAGTTTTCAGCGTGTACTGCAACGTGCGGTCTTCCATGTCCAGTCCTCCGGTCGCAATGAGGTTACCGGTGCAAACGTTCTGGTCGCTATTTTTAGCGAACAGGAGTCGCAGGCGGCATATCTGTTGCGTAAACATGAAGTCAGCCGTCTCGATGTGGTGAACTTTATCTCTCATGGCACGCGTAAAGACGAGCCGACACAGTCTTCTGATCCTGGCAGCCAGCCAAACAGCGAAGAACAAGCTGGTGGGGAGGAACGTATGGAGAATTTCACGACGAACCTGAATCAGCTTGCGCGAGTGGGCGGAATCGACCCACTGATTGGTCGTGAGAAGGAGCTGGAGCGTGCTATTCAGGTTCTCTGCCGTCGCCGTAAAAACAACCCGCTGCTGGTGGGGGAATCTGGTGTCGGTAAAACCGCGATTGCGGAAGGTCTTGCCTGGCGAATTGTTCAGGGCGATGTGCCGGAAGTGATGGCTGACTGTACGATTTACTCTCTCGATATCGGTTCTCTGTTAGCGGGCACTAAATATCGCGGCGACTTTGAAAAACGTTTTAAAGCGTTGCTCAAGCAGCTGGAGCAGGACACTAACAGCATCCTGTTTATTGATGAGATCCACACCATTATCGGTGCGGGTGCAGCGTCTGGTGGTCAGGTCGATGCGGCTAACCTGATCAAACCGTTGCTCTCCAGCGGTAAAATTCGCGTAATTGGTTCGACAACCTATCAGGAGTTCAGCAACATTTTCGAGAAAGACCGTGCTCTGGCGCGTCGCTTCCAGAAAATTGATATTACTGAACCGTCGATCGAAGAAACTGTTCAAATCATCAATGGCCTGAAACCGAAGTACGAAGCGCACCATGACGTGCGTTATACCGCAAAAGCGGTGCGTGCAGCGGTAGAGCTGGCGGTGAAATACATTAACGATCGTCATCTGCCGGATAAAGCCATTGACGTTATCGACGAAGCGGGCGCTCGCGCACGCCTGATGCCGGTAAGCAAACGCAAGAAAACCGTTAATGTGGCGGATATTGAGTCTGTGGTGGCCCGTATTGCGCGCATTCCAGAGAAGAGTGTTTCGCAGAGTGACCGCGATACCCTGAAAAACCTCGGCGATCGCCTGAAAATGCTGGTCTTCGGTCAGGATAAAGCCATTGAGGCGCTGACTGAAGCCATTAAGATGGCGCGTGCAGGTTTAGGTCACGAACATAAACCGGTCGGTTCGTTCCTGTTTGCCGGTCCTACCGGGGTCGGGAAAACAGAGGTGACGGTACAGCTTTCGAAAGCTTTGGGCATTGAGCTTCTGCGCTTTGATATGTCCGAGTATATGGAACGCCATACCGTCAGCCGTCTGATTGGTGCGCCTCCGGGATACGTTGGTTTTGATCAGGGGGGGCTGCTGACCGATGCGGTCATCAAGCATCCGCACGCGGTACTGCTGCTGGACGAAATCGAGAAAGCGCATCCGGACGTGTTCAATATTCTGTTGCAGGTGATGGACAACGGTACGCTGACCGATAACAACGGACGCAAAGCGGACTTCCGTAACGTGGTATTGGTGATGACCACCAACGCTGGGGTACGAGAAACTGAGCGTAAATCGATTGGTCTTATCCATCAGGACAACAGCACCGATGCGATGGAAGAGATCAAGAAGATCTTTACGCCGGAGTTTCGTAACCGTCTCGACAACATTATCTGGTTCGATCATCTCTCCACCGACGTGATCCATCAGGTAGTGGATAAATTCATCGTCGAGTTGCAGGTTCAGCTGGATCAGAAAGGTGTTTCTCTGGAAGTGAGCCAGGAAGCGCGTAACTGGCTGGCCGAGAAAGGTTACGACCGGGCAATGGGCGCACGTCCGATGGCGCGTGTCATCCAGGACAACCTGAAAAAACCGCTCGCCAACGAACTGTTGTTTGGTTCGCTGGTGGACGGCGGTCAGGTGACGGTTGCGCTGGATAAAGAGAAAAATGAGCTGACTTACGGATTCCAGAGTGCACAAAAGCACAAGGCGGAAGCAGCGCATTAATCTGATTGTCTGGTAGGTTGGTGAAGTCCGTAATCTCGAAAGAGGTTACGGACTTTTTGTTTGTAGGGTGGAGGAGGTTCAGACCCTTTTTTTGATGATGATGGTAAGTTGTTGATAATTAGTGCTGCGGGAAGGTAAGGATAAAAAAGGGTGGTAGCAGGAAAATGAGATGGTTTTGCTTTATTAATAACGGACTAAACGTGTAGTATTTGAGCTCACTGCCGTACAGGCAGATAAAATGCGAAAAAAAGCCCGTACTTTCGTACGAGCTCTTCTTTAAATATGGCGGTGAGGGGGGGATTCGAACCCCCGATACGTTGCCGTATACACACTTTCCAGGCGTGCTCCTTCAGCCACTCGGACACCTCACCAAATTGTTTTGCTGCCAAACCTCATGGGTGGCAACGGGGCGCTACTATAGGGAGTTGGAGTAAAACGGTCAAGAAGAATTTTAATGATAATTATTGTTTGCTCATACTGTAAACAAGTTGTGCAGTATATCTACATCGAGACAAGTTATGGACTTATACTTCCAAAGTACTTCATACATATCACAAAATAAAAAGGTCGGTTAAACCGACCTTTTACTCGTTCTTTCTCTTCGCCCATCAGGCGGTAAAACAATCAGCGACTACGGAAGACAATGCGGCCTTTGCTCAGGTCGTACGGGGTCAGTTCAACAGTCACTTTGTCGCCCGTCAGGATGCGGATGTAGTTTTTGCGCATTTTACCGGAGATGTGTGCAGTAACCACGTGACCGTTTTCTAACTCTACGCGGAACATGGTATTAGGCAACGTTTCAAGAACGGTACCTTGCATTTCAATATTGTCTTCTTTGGCCATCTAATCCTCTGGGGTATCACTACCGTAATTTGAACCGGCAAGATAATGCCGAAGTTCTGTAAATAAGTAAAGATTTGCGCGCTAAATCGCAACAAACAGGTTCGGCACATTACTCCGAAAACACACGGCTAAGCCGCACCAAAAGCGCAACGTATAAGGGAGCGGTGAGATAAACGATGGGCGTTACCTGACGCGAAAAATTCCTTATCGGCAGCGGGGTAATGAGCGTAACCAACTCTGCGACCGCAATTATAACACTCTGGGGAGAAATGTGCCGAAAACATTCATTCTTGTGGTGAAAACAAGCACCGTGGTACCCAGAAATTATTCGGCAATCGTCCGAGGCGCATTTGATTGAGATAATTTAGATAATCCCGGCGGGGAATTTCGCAGGCACCAAGCGAAGCTGTGTGATCGTTAAGGACCTGGCAGTCGATAAGCTTACCGCCATGACCAATAAATTCCTCACAGAATACCAGAAGCGCCGTTTTAGACGCATTTTCCATCCGGCTGAACATGGACTCGCCACAAAATAGCGTTCCCTGGGCCACGCCGTACATACCGCCGACAAGCTCATCTTCACGCCAGACTTCAATAGAGTGGGCATGACCGAGTTCGTGAAGGCGATGGTAGGCTTCGACCACGCCACGCGTGATCCAGGTTCCTTCTTCGCGATCGCTGGCACAGCCTTCAATGACCTGACCAAAAGCGTAATTCATCGTGACTCGATAGGGCGAGCGTTTATGAAATCGCTTCATACTACGGCTGATATGCAGTGATTCTGGCCATAGCACCGCGCGGGGATCGGGCGACCACCAGAGGATGGGGTCGCCTGGAGAAAACCACGGAAAAATACCACGCTGGTAAGCCATTAACAGGCGCGCAGGGCTAAGATCGCCCCCCAGTGCCAGCAGGCCGTTAGGCTCACGTAATGCGCCTTCCGGGGAAGGGAAGGCTATTGAATGGCGAGAAAGCTGAACCAGGCGCATGACCGCAAAACTCCACGCAAGTCGGATCGTTCAATAATAGCTTACAAACCCTGCTTAAACTGGTAATAACGCCCCTGTCGGGCAAGCAGTTCTGCGTGAGTACCTTGCTCAATAATTTGCCCGTTGTCCATCACTATTATTTGCTGGAAACGAGAGAGCCCGCGAAGTCGATGGGTGACCATTAACACCGTTTTCTCACGCATCATTTCTGCAAGTAATTCAAGGATCTGACTTTCAGTTGTGGCATCTAAGCCTTCGGTAGGTTCATCCAGCAATACCAGTGGCGCATCATGTAACAGCGCACGGGCGATAGCCAGACGGCGCAGTTCACCACCGGAGAGCTGGCGTCCGCCTTCACCCAACCAACTGTTGAGACCTGCATCCTCGAGCAGCTTCTCCAGACCAACGCGACGCAAGATCTCCGCCAGAGCCTCATCACTACTATCAGGCGAGGCGAGTAACAGATTATCACGCAGCGTGGCGCTAAACAGATGCACTCGCTGTGGCACAACGCTGATGGTCTGTCGTAGAGTCGCTTCATTCAGGCTGGCTATGGGGCTATCGTTAAGCAAAATCTCGCCCTGTTGCGGGTCCCATGCGCGGGTCAGCAGTTGTAACAATGTTGATTTGCCGCATCCGGTTCGCCCGAGAATCGCTATATGTTCTCCGGCGTTTACCTGAAGAGAAATCCCTTTAAGTGCCTGTTGGGATTGCTCTGGATAAGTGAACTGAACATCCCGTAATGTCAGCGAAACACGATCGGCAACACGAGTTTGGGTATCAGGGAAGGTGACTTCCGGTTTTTGATCCGTTAAGTCAGTGATCCGTACGGCAGAGGCAATGACTTGCCCCAGATGCTGAAATGCACCCGTTACTGGTGCCAGTGCTTCAAACGCGGCTAACGCGCAGAAGACAAACAGGGCAATTAACGCGCCGGGTTGAGCATTGCCGCCAACGCCGCCAGACGCCATCCACAGCATCAGGATCACCGCTAACGCGCCAATGAGCAGCATTATCGCTTGCGACAATGCGGTGAGTTCAGATTG
The DNA here is from genome assembly GCF_046486085.1 of Escherichia sp. WS568. Classification (NCBI taxonomy): domain Bacteria; kingdom Pseudomonadati; phylum Pseudomonadota; class Gammaproteobacteria; order Enterobacterales; family Enterobacteriaceae; genus Escherichia; species Escherichia sp. WS568. The sequence goes on along the minus strand of NZ_JBJQMC010000029.1, from coordinate 30,359 downwards.
ACGACGTTGCGATTCCAGCCACTGAATTTCGGTATTCTCTAACTGCGTGCGATAACGATCGCTGGCACCAAAAATGGTCAGCTCAGCTTGCCCTTGCAGCCAGGCCGTCAGTTGTTGGCGATACTGCCCGCGAAGATGAGTCAGATTTTGCCCGGTGCTTTTTCCCGCACGATAAAACAGTGGTGGCATAAGGAAAAGCGTCAGTAACATAATGCCGCCCAGCGTAAAGGCGAGGGTGAAATCAAGGAAACTTAACCCGATTGTCACCACCATAATCACCACAAAAGCGCCCACCAGCGGCGAGATAACGCGCAGGTAAAGATGATCGAGCGTATCAACATCCGCCACCACGCGGTTGAGCAATTCGCCCTGACGATAGCGCGCCAGTCCGGCAGGGGAGAGGGGCAGCAATTTGCTGAAGGTATAAATGCGCAGATGCTGCAACACGCGGAAAGTCGCGTCGTGACTTACCAGGCGTTCAAAATAGCGCCCGGCAGTACGGGTGATTGCTGCGCCACGCACGCCCGCAGCGGGTAGCATATAGTTGAAGCTGTACAGTCCGGCAACCCCCGCAACCGCTGAGGCGGAGAGGAACCAGCCCGAAAGTGTCAACAGACCGATGCTGGCGAGCAGCGTGACAATTGCCAGCACAATACCAAGACTTAACATCCATTTATGACGTTTATACAGTGCCAGATAGGGTAGCAAAGCGCGCATTTAAATCTCCTCCTGACGATGGGCCAGCAATGTGGCGAAAGGACCACCAGCCACGCTTAATTCCGCGTAACGTCCTTGCTCAATAATCTGACCATCCTGCATTACCCAAATGACATCCCAGTCAGCAAGATCTTCTAACTGGTGGGTGACCATTAACGTTGTCTGGCGCAGAGAGGCGGCATTAAGCGCCTCCATTACGCGCTGTTCACTGTGAGCATCAAGGCTGGCAGCGGGTTCATCCAACAGTAATAGCGAACAGGGATTCAGTAATGCTCGGGCCACCGCCACGCGCTGCGCCTGCCCCACGGAAAGGCGGGCAGCCTGGTCACCAACAGGCGTATCAACGCCTTGTGGCAGGAGCGGTAGAAACTCACTGACCCAGGCGTTATCCAGTGCTGCTTGTAACTCGTGTTCGTTGGCATCAGGTCGCGCCAGTAGTACGTTATCCCGTAGTGTTGCTGCCGGTAATTGTGGGTTTTGCCCAACCCAGGAGAGATGTTTACGCCATGATTCTGGTGATAAATCGCGTAATTCTATCCCGTTGATTCGTAGCGATCCCTGATATGAGAGAAAACCAGAAAGCGCGTTCAGCAGTGAGCTTTTACCTGAACCGCTGCGACCAACCAACACTGCACGTTGGCCTGCTGGCAAAGTAAAGTTCAGCGGTCCGGCCAGCGTTTTACCTTCTGGTGATGTAATAAACAGCTCCTCGGCTTCAATGGTCACCGGATCGGTCGATGCTAATTCCGCCTCACCACGCTGCGGATGGGCAAGCGGGGTTTCCATAAACGTTTTCAAACTGTCAGCTGCACCAACAGCCTGGGCTTTAGCATGATAAAACGTACCGAGATCGCGTAATGGCTGGAAAAACTCCGGCGCAAGGATCAGGGCCAGAAAACCCGCAGCCAGCGTCACGCCAGTATCATAGTGACCAAAATCCAGCTCGCCGAGATAGGAAAAACCAAAGTAGACCGCCACCAGAGCAATTGACAGCGAGGTAAAAAATTCGAGAATGCCGGAGGATAAAAACGCCAGCCGTAGCACTTCCATTGTCCGTTGGCGGAAATCTTCCGAAGCAGAACGAATACTTTCAATTTCAGCTTCACCACGACCAAAAATACGCAATGTTTCCATGCCGCGCAGGCGATCGAGAAAATGCCCACTTAAGCGAGCAAGAGCGAGAAAGTTACGTCGGTTAGCATCGGCAGCCCCCATTCCAACCAGCGCCATAAACAACGGAATTAACGGAGCAGTGCCCAGCAGAATGAGCGCCGCAGCCCAGTTAGAGGGGAAGATAGCCACCACAATCAGCAACGGCACCGACACTGCCAGCGCCATTTGCGGCAGGTAGCGTGCATAGTAATCATGCATATCGTCAATTTGCTCGAGTACCAGCGTCGCCCAGCTCCCCGCCGGTTTACCCTGAATCCACGCTGGCCCTGCTTGTTGCAGACGGTCGAGAACCTGACGGCGGATGGCAAAGCGGATATGCTGCCCGGCGTGATAACCCACCCGTTCGCGTAACCAGACCACCCATGCGCGCAGTACAAAGGTCAGAACCAGTAACGTAAAGGGAAGCAGCAGGGCTTCACGGGGAATATTCTCCATAATCATATGTTGCAGAATTCGCGCCATGAACCAGGCCTGGGCAATGATCAATATGCCGCTCACAAAGCCCAGCAGACGAGAAATATTCAGCCAACGTTGGGAGATGACGCTTTGCTGTTTTAACCAGCGGGTTAACTCTTTTTGACGGGATTTATTCATTGCACGCTTAGCAGGTGAGTTATCAGAATTATTTGCAGAGCAATGTTACAACGAGGAAAAAATAAAGGCGACCCATAGTCGCATGGTGTCGCCTTCTTTACTTTTGTTACTGATTTGTAAAATTATTTTGCGTCAGCTAAACCATCGAGGTAGCGTTCCGCATCAAGTGCTGCCATGCAGCCTGTACCAGCAGATGTAATAGCCTGGCGATAAATGTGATCCATCACGTCGCCTGCGGCAAAGACGCCAGGGATGCTGGTCTGGGTGGCATTACCATGAATACCCGACTGTACTTTGATGTAGCCGTTTTCCAGTTCCAGCTGCCCTTCGAAAATAGCCGTATTCGGGCTGTGACCGATAGCAACAAACAGACCGGCAACGTCGAGTGACTCGATGTTATCGCTGTTTTGCGTATCGCGCAGACGAACGCCAGTGACGCCCATCTGATCGCCGGTCACCTCTTCCAGCGTACGGTTGGTGTGTAGAATGATGTTGCCGTTCTCCACTTTATCCATCAGACGCTTAATAAGGATTTTTTCCGCGCGGAAACCGTCACGGCGGTGAATCAGATGCACTTCCGAAGCGATGTTAGACAGATACAGCGCCTCTTCAACCGCGGTATTGCCGCCGCCGATGACCGCAACTTTCTGGTTGCGATAGAAGAAACCGTCGCAGGTAGCACAAGCAGAAACCCCACGGCCTTTAAACGCTTCCTCAGAAGGAAGGCCGAGATAGCGTGCAGAAGCTCCGGTGGCAATAATCAGCGCGTCGCAAGTGTATTCGCCGCTATCGCCAGTCAGACGGAACGGACGATTCTGCAAATCAACTTTGTTGATGTGATCAAAGATGATTTCAGTTTCAAATTTGGTGGCATGTTCGTGCATGCGCTCCATTAATAACGGACCGGTCAGATCGTTTGGATCGCCAGGCCAGTTTTCCACTTCCGTGGTGGTGGTCAGTTGGCCGCCTTTTTCCATGCCGGTAATCAGCACAGGTTGCAGGTTGGCGCGCGCCGCGTAGACAGCAGCGGTGTATCCCGCCGGGCCTGAACCCAGGATAAGCAGTTTACTGTGTTTGGTCGTGCCCATGAGATCCCCATAGTTGTTGGCAGACAATGGGCAGGATTGTAGGGAATTTACAGACGTAAAAAAAGAGTATGACGATTTTGTTAACAATTTGTGCAATCGGCAGCATCGATAAGCAGGTCAAATTCTCCCGTCATTATCACCTCTGCTACTTAAATTTCCCGCTTTATAAGCCGATTAAATGATGAATAAACGCCCCTGTTAATGAATATCTGGCATGTTGTACTAAAAATCGATGTTTTGCTTTGACAATCCCCTGGTGTTTTGCGAAAACATTCTAGGAAGAAAAAAAACAGTATTCTTATATGCGCATAATCATGCATGTAAATACCATGTTTACCGTGCTAGTGAAATCTACGTATGGCGTGGACAGACGCCATTCGTGATGTCGATAGCTGCCACAAGGCAACGGTCTTCTCACCGTAGACCCAGGCATTGCGCGCCGTGAATCTTCATGATTTCGGTCTATCGTGACGGGTAGCGACTCTGAACAGTGATGTTTCAGGGTCAGACAGGAGTAGGGAAGGAATACAGAGAGACAATAATAATGGTAGATAGCAAGAAGCGCCCTGGCAAAGATCTCGACCGTATCGATCGTAACATTCTTAATGAGTTGCAAAAGGATGGGCGTATTTCTAACGTCGAGCTTTCTAAACGTGTGGGACTTTCCCCAACGCCGTGCCTTGAGCGTGTGCGTCGGCTGGAAAGACAAGGGTTTATTCAGGGCTATACGGCGCTGCTGAACCCCCATTATCTGGATGCATCACTTCTGGTATTCGTTGAGATTACTCTGAATCGTGGCGCACCGGATGTGTTTGAACAATTCAATACCGCTGTACAAAAACTTGAAGAAATTCAGGAGTGTCATTTAGTGTCCGGTGATTTCGACTACCTGTTGAAAACACGCGTGCCGGATATGTCAGCTTACCGTAAGTTGCTGGGGGAAACCCTGCTGCGTCTGCCTGGCGTCAATGACACACGGACATACGTTGTTATGGAAGAAGTCAAGCAGAGTAATCGTCTGGTTATTAAGACGCGCTAACACGGAACAGGTGCAAAATCGGCGTATTTTGATTACACTCCTGTTAATCCATACAGCAACAGTACTGGGGTAACCTGGTACTGTTGTCCGTTTTAGCATCGGGCAGGAAAAGCCTGTAACCTGGAGAGCCTTTCTTGAGCCAGGAATACACTGAAGACAAAGAAGTCACATTGACAAAGTTAAGTAGCGGCCGCCGCCTTCTGGAGGCGTTGCTGATCCTTATTGTCCTGTTTGCCGTCTGGTTGATGGCTGCCTTACTAAGCTTTAACCCTTCGGACCCCAGCTGGTCGCAAACGGCCTGGCATGAACCTATCCATAATTTAGGTGGGATGCCCGGTGCATGGCTGGCAGATACGCTGTTCTTTATTTTTGGAGTGATGGCTTACACCATTCCCGTCATTATTGTCGGCGGTTGTTGGTTTGCCTGGCGTCATCAGTCCAGCGACGAATACATTGATTATTTTGCCGTTTCGCTACGCATCATTGGCGTTTTGGCGCTCATCCTTACCTCCTGTGGTCTGGCGGCAATCAACGCTGACGATATCTGGTATTTTGCCTCCGGTGGCGTCATTGGCAGCTTACTGAGCACTACGCTACAACCACTGCTACACAGTAGCGGGGGAACTATTGCACTGCTCTGCGTTTGGGCAGCGGGCCTGACGCTGTTCACCGGTTGGTCATGGGTGACCATTGCTGAAAAACTCGGCGGCTGGATTTTAAATATTCTTACCTTCGCCAGTAATCGTACCCGTCGCGATGATACCTGGGTCGATGAAGATGAGTATGAAGACGACGAAGAATATGAAGAAGATGAAAGTCACGGCAAACAGCATGAATCACGCCGTGCCCGTATTCTTCGCGGCGCGCTAGCGCGTCGTAAACGGTTGGCGGAAAAATTCATTAATCCGATGGGGCGGCAAACAGACGCTGCGTTGTTCTCCGGTAAGCGGATGGATGATGACGAAGAGATTACCTACACTGCACGCGGTGTGGCTGCCGACCCTGACGACGTCCTCTTTTCGGGCAATCGTGCAACGCAGCCAGAATATGACGAGTACGATCCATTATTAAACGGTGCGCCAATTACCGAACCTGTTGCTGTAGCAGCTGCTGCTACCACGGCGACACAAAGCTGGGCTGCGCCGGTTGAACCTGTGACTCAGACGCCGCCTGTTGCCTCTGTTGATGTTCCACCTGCACAACCTACAGTAGCCTGGCAGCCTGTACCGGGGCCACAAACGGGAGAGCCGGTTATTGCTCCTGCACCGGAAGGTTACCCACAGCAGCCACAATATGCGCAGCCTGCAGTGCAATATAATGAGCCGCTGCAACAACCAGTACAGCCACAGCAGCCGTATTATGCACCTGCAGCTGAACAATCTGCGCAACAACCTTACTACGCTCCTGCGCCGGAACAGTCTGCGCAACAGCCGTATTACGCCCCTGCGCCAGAACAATCGGTGGCAGGTAACGCCTGGCAAGCCGAAGAGCAGCAATCCACTTTTGCTCCACAGTCTACATACCAGACGGAGCAAACTTATCAGCAGCCAGCCGCTCAGGAGCCGTTGTACCAACAGCCGCAACCCGTTGAACAGCAGCCTGTTGTGGAGCCTGAACCCGTTGTAGAAGAGACAAAACCCGCGCGTCCGCCGCTTTACTATTTTGAAGAAGTGGAAGAGAAGCGTGCCCGTGAACGTGAACAACTTGCGGCCTGGTATCAACCGATTCCAGAACCTGTTAAAGAACCAGAACCGATCAAATCTTCGCTAAAAGCACCTTCTGTTGCAGCAGTACCTCCAGTGGAAGCCGCTGCCGCCGTTTCTCCGCTGGCATCTGGCGTGAAAAAAGCGACACTGGCGACGGGGGCTGCCGCAACCGTTGCCGCGCCAGTCTTCAGTCTGGCAAATAGCGGTGGACCGCGTCCACAGGTCAAAGAGGGGATTGGCCCCCAGTTGCCACGACCGAAACGCATCCGCGTGCCAACTCGTCGTGAACTGGCGTCTTACGGTATTAAGCTGCCCTCACAGCGTGCGGCAGAAGAAAAAGCCCGTGAAGCCCAGCGCAATCAGTATGATTCTGGCGATCAGTATAACGATGATGAAATCGATGCGATGCAGCAGGATGAACTGGCGCGTCAATTCGCCCAGACACAGCAGCAACGCTACGGCGAACAGTATCAACATGATGTGCCCGTGAACGCAGAAGATGCAGATGCTGCGGCAGAGGCTGAACTGGCTCGTCAGTTTGCTCAAACTCAACAACAACGTTATTCCGGCGAACAACCGGCTGGGGCGAATCCGTTCACTCTGGATGATTTTGAATTTTCGCCAATGAAAGCGTTGCTGGATGATGGTCCACACGAACCGCTGTTTACGCCAATTGTTGAACCTGTACAGCAGCCGCAACAACCGATTGCACCGCAGCAACAGTATCAGCAGCCGCAGCAACCAGTTGCGCCGCAGCCGCAGTATCAGCAGCCGCAACAGCCGGTTGCACCGCAGCAGCAATATCAGCAGCCGCAACAGCCGGTTGCACCACAGCCGCAATATCAGCAGCCACAACAGCCAGTTGCGCCGCAGCCGCAGTATCAGCAGCCACAACAGCCAGTTGCGCCACAGCCGCAGGATACCCTGCTTCATCCGCTGTTGATGCGTAATGGCGACAGCCGTCCGTTGCATAAACCGACGACGCCGCTGCCTTCTCTGGATTTGTTGACGCCGCCGCCGAGCGAAGTGGAGCCGGTAGATACCTTTGCGCTTGAACAAATGGCGCGTCTGGTGGAAGCGCGTCTGGCTGATTTCCGTATTAAAGCCGATGTCGTCAATTACTCTCCGGGGCCAGTTATCACTCGCTTTGAACTTAACCTGGCACCTGGCGTAAAAGCGGCGCGCATTTCTAACTTGTCACGGGACCTTGCCCGTTCACTTTCGACGGTGGCGGTGCGTGTCGTTGAAGTTATTCCTGGCAAACCCTATGTAGGTCTGGAGTTACCGAATAAAAAACGACAAACCGTTTATCTGCGCGAAGTTTTGGATAACGCCAAATTCCGCGATAATCCGTCGCCATTAACCGTGGTGCTGGGTAAAGATATCGCCGGTGAGCCGGTGGTTGCCGATCTGGCAAAAATGCCGCACTTGTTGGTTGCGGGGACTACCGGTTCCGGTAAGTCTGTCGGGGTGAACGCGATGATCCTGAGCATGCTTTATAAAGCACAGCCAGAAGATGTGCGTTTCATCATGATCGACCCGAAAATGCTGGAGCTTTCGGTTTATGAAGGCATTCCGCATCTGTTAACGGAAGTTGTTACTGATATGAAAGATGCCGCCAACGCGCTGCGCTGGTGTGTTAACGAGATGGAGCGTCGTTATAAACTGATGTCTGCGCTGGGTGTGCGTAATCTGGCGGGTTATAACGAAAAAATTGCTGAAGCCGATCGCATGATGCGTCCGATTCCAGACCCGTACTGGAAGCCGGGTGACAGTATGGATGCCCAGCATCCGGTGCTGAAAAAAGAACCGTACATTGTGGTGTTGGTGGACGAATTTGCCGACCTGATGATGACGGTAGGTAAAAAAGTGGAAGAGCTTATAGCACGTCTGGCGCAAAAAGCCCGTGCCGCGGGTATCCACCTCGTACTGGCAACGCAGCGTCCATCGGTTGATGTTATTACTGGTCTGATTAAAGCGAATATTCCGACCCGTATCGCCTTTACCGTATCCAGTAAGATTGACTCACGTACCATTCTTGATCAGGCTGGCGCGGAATCACTGCTGGGTATGGGGGATATGCTTTACTCTGGGCCGAACTCCACGTTGCCGGTACGTGTTCATGGTGCTTTTGTTCGCGATCAGGAAGTTCATGCCGTGGTGCAGGACTGGAAAGCGCGTGGTCGCCCACAGTATGTTGATGGCATCACCTCCGACAGTGAAAGCGAAGGTGGCGCGGGCGGTTTCGATGGCGCTGAAGAACTGGATCCGTTGTTCGATCAGGCGGTGCAGTTTGTCACTGAAAAACGCAAAGCATCAATTTCTGGCGTACAGCGTCAGTTCCGCATTGGTTATAACCGTGCAGCGCGTATTATCGAACAGATGGAAGCGCAGGGGATTGTCAGCGAACAGGGGCACAACGGTAATCGTGAAGTGCTGGCCCCACCGCCGTTTGACTAATTAATGCATCGTATGCCGGAAAAGGCGCGGTAGCGTCGCATCCGGCACTCTATCAACTGAAAATTCAGTATTTTCTTCTTTCCTCAAGCTGATTATTAGCCTGGAATAGAGAGTAGAGGGAGCTCCCGGTCGGGAGTGACGTAATTTGAGGAATAATGATGAAAAAAATTGCTATCACCTGTGCATTACTCTCAAGCTTAGTAGCAAGCAGCGTTTGGGCTGATGCCGCAAGCGATCTGAAAAGCCGCCTGGATAAAGTCAGCAGCTTCCACGCCAGCTTCACACAAAAAGTGACTGACGGTAGCGGCGCGGCGGTGCAGGAAGGTCAGGGCGATCTGTGGGTGAAACGTCCAAACTTATTCAACTGGCATATGACTCAACCTGACGAAAGCATTCTGGTTTCTGACGGTAAAACACTGTGGTTCTATAACCCGTTCGTTGAGCAAGCTACGGCAACCTGGCTGAAAGATGCCACCGGTAATACGCCGTTTATGCTGATTGCCCGCAACCAGTCCAGCGACTGGCAGCAGTACAATATCAAACAGAATGGCGATGACTTTGTCCTGACGCCGAAAGCCAGCAATGGCAATCTGAAGCAGTTCACCATTAACGTGGGACGTGATGGCACAATCCATCAGTTTAGCGCGGTGGAGCAGGACGATCAGCGCAGCAGTTATCAGCTGAAATCCCAGCAAAATGGGGCTGTGGATGCAGCGAAATTTACCTTCACCCCGCCGCAAGGCGTCACGGTAGATGATCAACGTAAGTAGAGGCACCTGAGTGAGCAATCTGTCGCTCGATTTTTCGGATAATACTTTTCAACCTCTGGCCGCGCGTATGCGGCCAGAAAATTTAGCACAGTATATCGGCCAGCAACATTTGCTGGCTGCGGGGAAGCCGTTGCCGCGCGCTATCGAAGCCGGGCATTTGCATTCTATGATCCTCTGGGGGCCGCCGGGTACCGGCAAAACAACCCTCGCTGAAGTGATTGCCCGCTATGCGAACGCTGATGTGGAACGTATTTCTGCCGTCACCTCTGGTGTGAAAGAGATTCGCGAGGCGATCGAGCGCGCTCGGCAAAACCGCAATGCAGGTCGCCGCACTATTCTTTTTGTTGACGAAGTTCACCGTTTCAACAAAAGCCAGCAGGATGCATTTCTGCCACATATTGAAGACGGCACCATCACTTTTATTGGCGCAACCACTGAAAACCCGTCGTTTGAGCTTAATTCGGCACTGCTTTCCCGTGCCCGTGTCTATCTGTTGAAATCCCTGAGTACAGAGGATATTGAGCAAGTACTGACTCAGGCGATGGAAGACAAAACCCGTGGCTATGGTGGTCAGGATATTGTTCTGCCAGATGAAACACGACGCGCCATTGCTGAACTGGTGAATGGCGACGCGCGCCGGGCGTTAAATACGCTGGAAATGATGGCGGATATGGCCGAAGTCGATGATAGCGGTAAGCGGGTCCTGAAACCTGAATTACTGACCGAAATCGCCGGTGAACGTAGCGCCCGCTTTGATAACAAAGGCGATCGCTTTTACGATCTGATTTCCGCATTGCATAAGTCGGTACGTGGTAGCGCACCCGATGCGGCGCTGTACTGGTATGCGCGAATTATTACCGCCGGTGGCGATCCGTTATATGTTGCGCGTCGTTGCCTGGCAATTGCTTCCGAAGATGTCGGCAATGCCGACCCACGGGCGATGCAGGTGGCAATTGCGGCCTGGGATTGCTTTACTCGCGTTGGCCCGGCGGAAGGTGAACGCGCCATTGCTCAGGCGATTGTTTACCTGGCCTGCGCGCCAAAAAGCAACGCTGTCTACACCGCGTTTAAAGCCGCGCTGGCCGATGCTCGCGAACGTCCCGATTATGACGTGCCGGTTCATTTGCGTAATGCGCCGACGAAATTAATGAAGGAAATGGGCTACGGGCAGGAATATCGTTACGCTCATGATGAAGCAAACGCTTATGCTGCCGGTGAGGTTTATTTCCCGCCGGAAATAGCACAAACACGCTATTATTTCCCGACAAACAGGGGCCTTGAAGGCAAGATTGGCGAAAAGCTCGCCTGGCTGGCTGAACAGGATCAAAATAGCCCCATAAAACGCTACCGTTAATGTTATCGTTGCGGTAATGTTGTTACTGTATCCCTGTGGTCGCAGGCTGTGGCCACATCTCCCATTTAATTCGATAAGCACAGGATAAGCATGCTCGATCCCAATCTGCTGCGTAATGAGCCAGACGCAGTCGCTGAAAAACTGGCACGCCGGGGCTTTAAGCTGGATGTAGATAAGCTGGGCGCTCTTGAAGAGCGTCGTAAAGTATTGCAGGTCAAAACGGAAAACCTGCAAGCGGAGCGTAACTCCCGATCGAAATCCATTGGCCAGGCGAAAGCGCGCGGGGAAGATATCGAGCCTTTACGTCTGGAAGTGAACAAACTGGGCGAAGAGCTGGATGCAGCAAAAGCCGAGCTGGATGCTTTACAGGCTGAAATTCGCGATATCGCGCTAACCATCCCTAACCTGCCTGCAGATGAAGTGCCGGTAGGTAAAGACGAAAATGACAACGTTGAAGTCAGCCGCTGGGGCACCCCGCGTGAGTTTGACTTTGAAGTTCGTGACCATGTGACGCTGGGTGAAATGCACTCTGGCCTCGACTTTGCAGCCGCAGTTAAGTTGACTGGTTCCCGCTTTGTGGTAATGAAAGGGCAGATTGCTCGCATGCACCGCGCACTGTCGCAGTTTATGCTGGATCTGCATACCGAACAGCATGGCTACAGTGAGAACTATGTTCCGTACCTGGTTAACCAGGACACGCTGTACGGTACGGGGCAACTGCCGAAATTTGCTGGCGATCTGTTCCATACTCGTCCGCTGGAAGAAGAAGCAGACACCAGTAACTATGCGCTGATCCCAACGGCAGAAGTTCCGCTGACCAACCTGGTACGCGGTGAAATCATCGATGAAGATGATCTGCCAATTAAGATGACCGCCCACACCCCATGTTTCCGTTCTGAAGCTGGTTCATATGGTCGTGACACTCGTGGTCTGATCCGTATGCACCAGTTCGACAAAGTTGAAATGGTGCAGATCGTGCGCCCGGAAGACTCAATGGCGGCGCTGGAAGAGATGACCGGTCATGCGGAAAAAGTCCTGCAGCTGCTGGGCCTGCCGTACCGCAAAATCATCCTTTGCACCGGCGACATGGGCTTTGGTGCTTGCAAAACTTACGACCTGGAAGTATGGATCCCGGCGCAAAACACCTACCGCGAGATCTCTTCATGCTCTAACGTCTGGGATTTCCAGGCACGTCGTATGCAGGCACGCTGCCGCAGCAAGTCTGACAAGAAAACCCGTCTGGTTCATACCCTGAACGGTTCTGGTCTGGCTGTTGGCCGTACGCTGGTTGCGGTAATGGAAAACTATCAGCAGGCTGATGGTCGTATTGAAGTACCAGAAGTTCTACGTCCGTATATGAACGGACTGGAATATATTGGCTAATACCCAATTTTTCTGAATCTAAAAAGCGCCTGCGGGCGCTTTTTTTGTCTCCCTTTGATACCGAACAATAATTACTCCTCACTTACACGTAATACTACTTTCGAGTGAAAATCTACCTATCTCTTTGATTTTCAAATTATTCGATATATACAAGCCTATATAGCGACCTGCTATAGAAATAATTACACAATACGGTTTGTTACTGGAATCAATCGTGAGCAAGCTTGAGTGAGCCATTATGAAAACGAAAATCCCTGATGCGGTATTGGCTGCTGAGGTGAGTCGCCGTGGTTTGGTAAAAACGACAGCGATCGGCGGCCTGGCAATGGCCAGCAGCGCATTAACATTACCTTTTAGTCGGATTGCGCACGCTGTTGATAGTGCCCTTCCGGCAAAGTCAGACGAAAAGGTAATCTGGAGCGCCTGTACAGTTAACTGTGGTAGCCGCTGCCCGCTACGTATGCACGTTGTGGACGGTGAAATTAAATATGTTGAAACGGATAATACCGGCGATGACAACTATGACGGCCTGCACCAGGTGCGCGCCTGTCTGCGTGGGCGTTCCATGCGTCGCCGTGTCTACAATCCGGACCGCCTGAAATATCCGATGAAACGAGTCGGGGCGCGCGGTGAAGGCAAATTCGAGCGCATTAGCTGGGAAGAAGCCTACGACATCATCGCGACCAATATGCAGCGCCTGATCAAAGAGTACGGCAACGAGTCTATCTATCTGAACTATGGTACCGGTACGCTGGGCGGCACCATGACCCGCTCCTGGCCGCCGGGAAATACCCTGGTCGCTCGCCTGATGAACTGCTGCGGCGGTTATCTGAACCATTACGGTGACTACTCTTCCGCGCAAATTGCGGAAGGTTTGAACTATACCTACGGCGGCTGGGCAGATGGTAACAGCCCGTCGGATATCGAAAACAGTAAACTGGTAGTGCTGTTTGGTAATAACCCTGGCGAAACGCGAATGAGTGGCGGTGGGGTGACTTACTATCTTGAACAGGCGCGCCAGAAATCTAATGCTCGCATGATCATCATCGATCCGCGCTATACCGACACCGGTGCCGGGCGCGAAGATGAGTGGATCCCTATTCGTCCGGGAACAGATGCCGCACTGGTTAACGGTCTGGCGTATGTCATGATCACCGAAAACCTGGTGGATCAGGCATTCCTCGATAAATATTGCGTTGGCTACGACGAGAAAACACTGCCAGCCAGTGCGCCGAAAAATGGTCACTATAAAGCTTATATTCTGGGTGAAGGGCCAGATGGCGTGGCTAAAACGCCGGAATGGGCCTCGCAAATCACTGGTGTTCCGGCAGACAAAATCATCAAATTGGCTCGTGAAATCGGTAGTACCAAACCGGCGTTTATCAGCCAGGGATGGGGCCCGCAGCGTCACGCTAACGGTGAAATCGCAACCCGTGCTATCTCGATGCTGGCGATTCTGACCGGTAACGTTGGTATTAACGGAGGCAACAGCGGCGCGCGTGAAGGTTCATACAGCTTACCGTTTGTCCGTATGCCGACCCTCGAAAACCCGATCCAGACCAGCATTTCGATGTTTATGTGGACCGATGCCATTGAACGTGGCCCGGAAATGACAGCGCTGCGTGATGGTGTGCGCGGGAAAGATAAGCTGGATGTGCCGATCAAAATGATCTGGAACTATGCCGGTAACTGCCTGATTAATCAGCATTCTGAAATCAACCGTACCCATGAAATCCTTCAGGATGATAAGAAGTGCGAGCTGATTGTGGTTATCGACTGCCACATGACCTCATCGGCGAAATATGCTGACATCCTGCTGCCTGACTGCACCGCTTCAGAACAGATGGACTTTGCACTGGATGCATCCTGCGGGAATATGTCTTACGTGATTTTCAACGATCAGGTGATTAAACCGCGCTTTGAATGTAAGACCATCTATGAAATGACCAGCGAACTGGCAAAACGTCTTGGCGTTGAGCAACAATTTACTGAGGGCCGTACCCAGGAAGAGTGGATGCGGCATCTGTATGCCCAGTCGCGGGAAGCGATTCCTGAACTGCCAACGTTTGAAGAGTTCCGTAAGCAGGGGATCTTTAAAAAGCGCGACCCACAAGGGCATCACGTTGCTTATAAAGCTTTCCGTGAAGATCCGCAGGCAAATCCACTGACCACGCCATCGGGGAAAATTGAGATTTATTCGCAGGCGCTGGCTGACATTGCCGCGACCTGGGAATTGCCAGAAGGTGATGTGATCGATCCACTGCCGATCTACACGCCGGGCTTTGAAAGTTATCAGGATCCGCTGAACAAACAGTATCCGCTGCAGCTTACGGGTTTCCACTATAAATCTCGCGTTCACTCAACTTACGGCAACGTTGATGTGCTGAAAGCAGCTTGCCGTCAGGAAATGTGGATCAACCCGCTTGATGCGCAAAAACGCGGTATCAACAACGGCGATAAAGTCAGGATCTTTAACGATCGTGGTGAGGTTCATATTGAGGCGAAAGTGACGCCACGAATGATGCCGGGTGTGGTCGCACTGGGTGAAGGTGCCTGGTATGACCCGGATACAAAACGTGTCGATAAGGGCGGTTGTATCAACGTACTGACCACTCAACGTCCGTCTCCTCTCGCTAAGGGGAATCCGTCACATACAAACCTTGTTCAGGTTGAAAAGGTGTAAGGAGTAACCGATGACAACCCAGTATGGATTTTTTATTGATTCCAGCCGTTGCACCGGTTGCAAAACCTGCGAGCTGGCCTGTAAAGACTACAAAGATTTGACGCCAGAAGTCAGTTTCCGCCGCATTTATGAATATGCTGGCGGCGACTGGCAGGAAGATAACGGTGTCTGGCACCAGAACGTGTTTGCCTACTATCTGTCGATTTCATGTAACCACTGCGAAGATCCGGCTTGTACTAAAGTCTGCCCGAGCGGTGCGATGCATAAACGTGAAGATGGTTTTGTTGTGGT
This sequence comes from Escherichia sp. WS568, assembly GCF_046486085.1. Lineage (NCBI taxonomy): Bacteria > Pseudomonadati > Pseudomonadota > Gammaproteobacteria > Enterobacterales > Enterobacteriaceae > Escherichia > Escherichia sp. WS568. Next base: position 15,101 of record NZ_JBJQMC010000029.1, on the reverse strand, counting down.
CGATGAAGATGTGTGCATTGGCTGCCGCTACTGCCATATGGCTTGCCCGTATGGCGCACCGCAATATAACGAAACGAAAGGCCGTATGACCAAATGCGATGGTTGTTATGACCGTGTTGCGGAGGGGAAAAAGCCGATCTGTGTTGAATCTTGCCCGCTGCGGGCGCTGGATTTCGGCCCTATCGACGAGCTGCGTAAAAAACATGGCGATCTGGCGGCCGTTGCGCCGTTGCCGCGAGCTCACTTTACCAAACCGAATATTGTGATCAAACCCAATGCCAACAGCCGCCCGACCGGGGATACCACTGGCTATCTGGCAAACCCGAAGGAGGTGTGAGATGGGAAGTGGATGGCATGAATGGCCGCTGATGATCTTCACGGTCTTCGGGCAATGTGTAGCGGGTGGTTTTATCGTTCTGGCTTTGGCGCTGCTCAAAGGCGACCTGCGAGCAGAAGCCCAGCAGCGTGTTATTGCCTGCATGTTTGGTTTATGGGTGCTGATGGGCATTGGCTTTATCGCCTCTATGCTTCATCTTGGTTCACCGATGCGCGCCTTTAACTCGCTCAACCGGGTAGGGGCTTCAGCACTCAGTAACGAAATCGCCAGCGGTTCGATCTTTTTTGCTGTTGGTGGCATCGGCTGGTTACTGGCAATGCTGAAAAAGCTGTCACCGGCATTGCGTACGCTGTGGCTGGTGGTGACGATGGTTCTTGGCGTCATCTTTGTCTGGATGATGGTGCGTGTCTATAACAGCATCGATACCGTACCTACCTGGTACAGCATCTGGACGCCGATGGGCTTCTTCCTGACGATGTTTATGGGCGGCCCGTTACTGGGTTACCTGTTGTTGAGTCTGGCTGGCGTCGATGGCTGGGCGATGCGTCTGCTGCCAGCAATTTCTGTACTGGCACTGGTAGTGAGTGGCGTGATGTCAGTGATGCAGGGCGCAGAGCTGGCGACTATTCATAGTTCTGTGCAGCAGGCCGCAGCGCTGGTGCCGGACTATGGTGCGCTGATGTCCTGGCGGATCGTGCTTTTGGCCGTTGCCCTGTGCTTGTGGATTGCACCACAGCTAAAAGGTTATCAGCCTGCGGTTCCGCTACTTTCTGTATCATTCATTCTGCTTCTGGCAGGGGAATTAATCGGTCGCGGCGTATTCTATGGTTTGCATATGACCGTGGGGATGACCGTCGCAAGCTAATCAGTAACAACCGGGGTTTCGGCCCCGGTTCTCTTTTATTTCTGCTTCGTTAACGTGTCATAACTGGTCATCAAATTACGATAATCAGGAATGTGGTTAGAGAACAACGTCGCCAGTCCTTCAATATCATTACGCCAGTCACGGTGCAGCTCGCAAGCCACGCCGAACCATGTCATCAATTGCGCACCTGCTTGCGACATGCGATCCCATGCCGAATGCCGGGTAATTTCATTAAAGGTCCCTGAGGCGTCAGTCACGACAAAGACGTCAAACCCTTCTTCAATGGCTGAAAGCGCCGGGAATGCCACGCAAACTTCAGTTACCACACCGGCAATAATTAACTGTTTTTTACCTGTCGCTTTGACTGCTTTTACAAAATCTTCGTTATCCCAGGCGTTAATATTTCCCGGGCGAGCAATGTAAGGTGCATCGGGGAATTGTGCTTTCAGTTCTGGAACTAATGGACCGTTAGGACCGGTTTCAAAACTGGTGGTAAGAATAGTTGGTAAGTTAAAATACTTAGCCAGGTCACCCAGCGCCAGCACGTTATTTTTAAACTTATCGGGTTCGATATCCCGTACAAGGGAAAGTAAACCAGCCTGGTGATCAACAAGCAAAACGGCAGCATCATTTTTATCAAGACGAACATACGGTTTGGTCATCCTCTTCTCCTTTCGAGAGTCAGTGGTACGTCTGAAATCGGTCAGACGCGATGCATTGCTCTGAAAGCATAGACGGGAAATATGAGTTTGCTGTGACCATGAAATTTTTCGACTGAACGAAGCGTATGAAATTTGTGTTAGATCAATAAAAACAATCAGATGAGATTAATCGTCTCTCCAGCATTAGCGTTATGAATGAGTAATATAAATCGATAATACCTCAGCTGCGATATGCGCGTATTTTCACCCATTGACAATGTTTTTGGCGGTGGCATGATGCGCATGAAATTTGAACTTCCTCACGGTTTTAATTCATGTCCACGTATACCCGGCCTGTCATGCTTTTGCTGTCTGGCCTGCTTTTGTTGACTCTGGCGATTGCGGTGTTAAATACACTCGTGCCGCTTTGGCTCGCCCAGGAACACATGTCCACATGGCAGGTAGGCGTTGTCAGCTCATCCTATTTTACCGGCAACCTGGTCGGTACATTGCTGACAGGGTATGTCATTAAGCGCATTGGCTTTAACCGCAGCTATTATCTGGCCTCCTTCATTTTTGCCGCTGGCTGTGCCGGCCTTGGCCTGATGATTGGATTCTGGAGCTGGTTGGCTTGGCGTTTTGTCGCCGGCGTCGGCTGTGCCATGATTTGGGTGGTTGTTGAGAGCGCGCTGATGTGCAGTGGGACGTCACGTAACCGTGGGCGTTTGCTTGCTGCGTATATGATGGTTTATTACGTGGGAACGTTTTTAGGCCAGTTACTGGTCAGCAAAGTTTCAACCGAGCTGATGTCCGTATTGCCGTGGGTTACAGGTTTGACGTTGGCAGGGATCTTACCGCTGTTGTTTACGCGTGTGCTGAATCAGCAGGCTGAAAACCATGATTCGACGTCAATTACGTCAATGCTAAAACTCCGTCAGGCGCGGCTTGGCGTGAATGGCTGCATTATCTCAGGAATCGTTCTGGGATCTCTATATGGCCTGATGCCGCTGTACCTCAATCACAAAGGGGTGAGCAATGCCAGCATTGGTTTCTGGATGGCGGTACTGGTCAGTGCGGGTATCCTTGGACAATGGCCGATTGGACGTCTGGCGGATAAGTTTGGTCGACTGCTGGTGTTGCGTGTTCAGGTCTTTGTCGTCATTCTCGGCAGTATCGCGATGCTTAGCCAGGCGGCGATGGCCCCAGCGTTATTCATCCTCGGTGCCGCTGGCTTTACGCTATATCCGGTGGCGATGGCATGGGCTTGCGAGAAAGTTGAACATCATCAACTGGTGGCGATGAACCAGGCCTTACTGTTGAGCTATACCGTGGGAAGTCTGCTTGGCCCGTCATTTACTGCCATGCTAATGCAGAATTTCTCCGATAATTTATTGTTTATCATGATCGCCAGCGTATCGTTTATCTATTTGCTGATGCTGCTTCGCAACGCCGGTCATACGCCGAAACCCGTTGCTCACGTGTAAATGAATTAACGCAGAGTGTGAACTTACTGTTTCACACTCTGTTTTTTTGTTTCTTCTATCTGACTTGCTTTTTTCAAAATTTTATTCGTTTCAAAATAAAATGTGCAGCAGGTTATAATTTTGCATTTCGCTATTTCCGCACTTCTTATTTGCCGCGCATAATCCCTCGTTTTACAGATGCCCCTTTACTTTTGGCGAAGGATTTGTCTATGGCTGGGAATGTTCAGGAAAAACAGCTGCGATGGTACAACATTGCGCTGATGTCTTTTATCACTGTCTGGGGTTTTGGCAACGTTGTTAATAACTACGCCAACCAGGGGCTGGTGGTTGTTTTTTCATGGGTGTTTATCTTTGCGCTCTATTTCACACCTTATGCGCTAATTGTTGGTCAGTTAGGCTCGACCTTCAAAGATGGGAAGGGCGGGGTCAGTACCTGGATTAAACACACGATGGGACCCGGACTGGCTTACCTCGCCGCGTGGACCTACTGGGTAGTGCATATTCCCTATCTGGCACAAAAACCCCAGGCAATACTGATTGCGCTCGGTTGGGCGATGAAAGGCGACGGTTCGTTAATCAAAGAATATTCAGTCGTAGCGTTACAGGGGTTAACGCTGGTGCTGTTTATCTTCTTTATGTGGGTTGCTTCACGCGGTATGAAATCGCTGAAAATCGTCGGTTCTGTGGCAGGGATTGCGATGTTTGTTATGTCGCTCCTGTATGTGGCGATGGCGGTAACCGCGCCTGCGATTACTGAAGTGCATATTGCGACCACAAACATTACCTGGGAAACGTTCATTCCTCATATCGACTTTACCTACATCACCACTATTTCAATGCTGGTTTTCGCGGTTGGCGGAGCAGAGAAGATTTCTCCTTACGTTAATCAAACGCGCAACCCAGGAAAAGAATTTCCAAAAGGGATGTTATGCCTGGCGGTGATGGTTGCGGTTTGTGCCATTCTGGGCTCGCTGGCGATGGGGATGATGTTTGATTCGCGTAATATCCCGGATGACTTAATGACTAACGGTCAGTATTACGCCTTTCAGAAACTGGGCGAGTATTACAACATGGGTAATACTTTAATGGTGATTTACGCCATTGCGAATACCCTGGGACAAGTAGCTGCGCTGGTATTCTCGATTGATGCGCCGCTTAAAGTACTATTAGGCGATGCTGATAGCAAATATATTCCAGCCAGTTTATGTCGTACCAACGCTTCTGGTACGCCCGTTAATGGCTATTTTCTGACCCTGGTGCTGGTGGCGATCCTGATTATGCTGCCGACGCTGGGTATCGGCGATATGAATAATCTCTACAAGTGGTTGCTGAATCTTAACTCGGTGGTGATGCCACTACGTTATCTGTGGGTATTTGTTGCATTTATTGCAGTCGTTCGTCTGGCGCAGAAATATAAACCAGAGTATGTCTTTATTCGTAACAGGCCGCTGGCGATGACTGTCGGGATCTGGTGTTTTACCTTTACCGCTTTTGCCTGCCTGACAGGGATCTTCCCGAAAATGGAAGCCTTCACTGCAGAGTGGACCTTCCAGTTAGCGCTGAATGTTGCAACGCCGTTTGTCCTGGTTGGACTGGGGCTGATATTCCCGCTGCTGGCGCGTAAAGCGAATAGTAAATAATTATTGTGGTCGGTGACGCTGACTCTGGCAGATCTGACCCGTTTTTACATAATCGAGAAATGCGCGCAAGCCGCAGGACATATACTGGCGGTTTGGGTAATACATTTGGAAGCTGTGCTGTAAGGGCGCTAGAAATAGAGCCCTGAATTATTTATGCAGCACGGAATAAAAAAGCGGCAACTCAATAAAGTTGCCGCTTTACGGGGAAATTAGAACATTACCTTATGACCGTACTGCTCAAGAATGCTTTTCACGCGTTCCATGGTCTCTTTCTTCGGTGGTTTAACACCATCAAGTTTGTATTCTTCACCCATCGCCACCCATTTGTGTTTGCCCAGCTCGTGGTAGGGGAGAAGCTCGATTTTCTCAACGTTGCCCATATCACGGGTAAATTCACCGAGGCGATGCGCTGAATCGTCATCGTCAGACCAGCCAGGGACAACAACGTAGCGGATCCACACCTTAACATCTTTGTTCGCCAGATATTTAGCGAACTCCAGTGTACGGTGGTTAGATACGCCAACCAGATTCTGGTGAATTTCGTCGTTCATCTGTTTGAGATCGAGCATTACCAGGTCGGTTACTTCCAGCAGTTCATCAATCACCGGATCGTAACGACGAACAAAACCGTTGGTATCCAGACAGGTATGAATGCCTTCTTTTTTGCAGGCGCGGAACCAGTCACGAACAAACTCAGCTTGCAGGATTGCTTCACCGCCGGATGCGGTAACGCCGCCGCCGGAAGCGTTCATAAAGTGGCGATAGGTCACCACTTCCTTCATCAAATCTTCAACGGTAACTTCTTTACCGCCATGCGTGTCCCAGGTGTCGCGGTTATGACAATACAGGCAGCGCATCAGGCAGCCCTGGAAAAAGGTGATAAAGCGAATACCCGGGCCGTCTACGGTTCCACAGGATTCAAAGGAGTGAATGCGACCAATAACTGACATTGCGGTGTTTCTCCAGATGTGGCCCATCTGAGGCCGTGTTGGTGCGCAGCTCGAAGGCTACGTCGAGTCTGTTTTGGCAGTCACCTTAAAGTATAGATAGCTGACAAAAAAGGCTCTCGTGCTAAAAAAGGCCCCACTTTCGTGGAGCCTTTATTGTACGCTTTTTACTGTACGATTTCAGTCAAATCTAATTACATAGATTGAGTGAAGGTACGAGTAATAACGTCCTGCTGCTGTTCTTTAGTCAGCGAGTTGAAACGTACTGCGTAGCCAGATACACGGATGGTCAGCTGCGGATATTTTTCCGGGTTTTCCATCGCGTCGAGCAGCATTTCACGGTTCATCACGTTAACGTTCAGGTGCTGACCACCTTCGATGGACGCTTCGTGGTGGAAGTAACCATCCATCAGACCAGCCAGGTTGGTCTTACGAACTTCGTCGTCTTTACCCAGTGCGTTCGGAACGATAGAGAAGGTGTAGGAGATACCATCTTTAGCGTAAGCAAACGGCAGTTTAGCAACGGAAGTCAGAGAGGCTACTGCACCTTTCTGGTCACGACCGTGCATCGGGTTAGCACCCGGCCCGAACGGCGCGCCAGCACGACGACCGTCTGGGGTGTTACCAGTTTTCTTACCATACACAACGTTAGAAGTGATGGTCAGAACAGACTGAGTCGGGATAGCGTCACGGTAGGTGTGCAGTTTCTGAATTTTCTTCATGAAACGTTCTACCAGGTCAACAGCCAGGTCATCTACACGCGGATCGTTGTTACCAAACTGCGGGTATTCGCCTTCGATTTCGAAGTCGATAGCCAGACCGTCTTCGTCACGAATCGGTTTAACTTTCGCATATTTGATTGCAGACAGGGAGTCAGCAGCAACGGACAGACCAGCGATACCACACGCCATGGTGCGGATAACGTCACGGTCGTGCAGCGCCATCAGAGAGGCTTCGTAGCTGTACTTGTCGTGCATGTAGTGGATGATGTTCAGTGCAGTGATGTACTGTTTAGCCAGCCAGTCCATGAAGTGATCCATGCGCTCCATCACTTCATCGTAGTTCAGGAGATCGCCTTTGATCGGTTCAGACTTCGGACCAACCTGCATTTTCAGTTTTTCGTCAACGCCGCCGTTGATTGCGTACAGCATGGTTTTCGCCAGGTTTGCACGCGCACCGAAGAACTGCATTTGTTTACCAACGATCATCGGGCTTACGCAGCAAGCGATAGCGTAGTCATCGTTGTTGAAGTCCGGACGCATCAGGTCATCGTTCTCATACTGCAGAGAAGAGGTGTCGATGGACACTTTAGCAGCGAATTTCTTGAAGTTCAGCGGCAGTTTTTCGGACCACAGAATGGTCATGTTCGGTTCCGGAGACGGACCCATGGTGTACAGGGTGTTCAGGAAACGGAAGCTGTTTTTGGTAACCAGGGTACGACCGTCGAGGCCCATACCACCGATAGATTCGGTTGCCCAGATTGGGTCGCCAGAGAACAGTTCATCGTATTCCGGAGTACGCAGGAAGCGAACCATACGCAGTTTCATGACCAGGTGGTCAACCATTTCCTGCGCTTCTTGTTCGGTGATCTTGCCAGCTTTCAGGTCACGTTCGATGTACACATCCAGGAAGGTGGAGGTACGACCGAAGGACATTGCAGCACCGTTCTGAGACTTAACAGCAGCCAGGTAGCCGAAGTAAGTCCACTGGATAGCTTCCTGAGCGTTGGTAGCCGGACCAGAGATGTCGTAGCCGTATTTCGCAGCCATTTCTTTCATCTGACCCAGAGCGCGGTGCTGTTCAGCGATTTCTTCGCGCAGACGGATAGTCTGTTCCAGGTTTACGCCGTTTTCCAGATCAGCCTGCAGAGAGGTGAACTGAGCGTATTTGTCTTTCATCAGGTAGTCGATACCGTACAGCGCAACGCGACGGTAGTCACCGATGATACGACCACGGCCATAAGCATCTGGCAGACCGGTCAGAACACCGGATTTACGGCAACGCAGGATGTCCGGAGTGTAAACGTCGAACACGCCCTGGTTGTGAGTTTTACGGTATTCAGTGAAGATTTTTTTGATCATCGGGTCCAGTTCGCGGTTGTACGCTTTGCAGGAACCTTCGATCATTTTGATACCACCGAACGGGATAAGAGCACGTTTCAGCGGAGCTTCAGTCTGCAGACCAACAACTTTTTCCAACGCTTTGTTGATGTAGCCAGCGTCGTGAGAGGTGATGGTGGAAGCAACAGCGGTGTCAAAGTCAACTGGCGCGTGAGTGCGGTTTTCCAGTTTAACGCCTTCCATTACTTTGTCCCACAGGGTGGTGGTCGCTTCAGTAGCGCCAGCCAGGAAGGACTCGTCACCCTCGTACGGAGTGTAGTTTTTCTGAATGAAGTCACGGACGTTTACTTCATTCTGCCAGTCACCTTTGGTAAAACCTTCCCAGGCTGTGGCTAACTTTTCATTAAGCTCGGACATGTAACACCTACCTTCTTAAGTGGATTTTTTATTTACTGCGTACTTCGACAACCATTAATGGTGATCGTTTTCACGCAGGTAAATGACCCAGTATGTCAACCCAACCAACAAACCACCGCCGATAATATTACCGATCGTAACCGGAATCAGGTTATCAGTGATGAAGTTCATCACGGTCAGGTGAGAAAAATTTTCCGGTGCAGAACCGACAGCGGTCCAGAATTCCGGAGATGCGAAGTCGCGGATTACAATACCCATCGGGATCATAAACATGTTTGCGATACTGTGCTCAAAACCGCTGGCAACAAACATCGCGACCGGCAGCACCATAATGAACGCTTTATCCATCAGGCTGCGGCCAGAATAACTCATCCATACTGCCAGACATACCATCAGGTTTGCCAGGATACCAAGGCAGACGGCCTCAATAAAAGTATGGTGCACTTTGTGGTCGGCGGTTTGTAGGACGTTTAGTCCCCATTGACCATTCGCGGTCATATACTCGCCGGAAAGCCACATTAAAAGTACAAACAGCAGTGCGCCGACCAGGTTGCCAAAATAGACATTTAGCCAGTTTTTCGCCAACTGACCCCAGGTGATGCGCCCACTCGCCTTAGCAACAACAATCAACACTGTGGAAGTAAAGAGATCGGCTCCGCAGACAACACAAAGAATCAGCCCCAGAGAGAAGCAAATGCCGCCAACCAGTTTTGCCATGCCGAAGGGCATTGTTCCTGTGCCAGTGGTTGCTGTGATATAGAAGACGAATGCGATTGAGATGAAAACACCGGCGGTAATCGCCAGATAGAAAGTCTTAAGCGGATGTTTCGTTGCTTTATAGACACCTGCCTCTTCGGCCACTTTGGCCATTGCTGCAGGAAGTAAAAGATCAAAAGGGTTGTCAGCTTTCACACTAACTCTCTCTTTATTAAGTCGGCGACGAGATACTAACAAAGCATTATAGATGAGAAATTGATATAGATCATATCTCGCCTGGCTTATAGGCCCGTAACTCGCATGGTTTTTATGCAAATACGGAGTAAATATTTGATTATCCAAATAAAAATAAATTTTAAAAATTAACAAATGAGTTGAATTTTTTCCGCATCCTCCGCTAAAACAGTTAATTAAAAGGGAGCACCAGGCGAATAAAGTAACAATATCGATCGTATTTATTAAATACAAATTACCGATACTTAACTTTATAATTACAATTATTTTATTAATGCAAATATATGTAAAGCGGGGCATTAAAAAAACGCCCCGTAATATAACTCAGATGAATCAAATAGCCTACATTGCGTAGGCTATTTGATTTTATTTTGCCCAGAATGCCGCTTTGGCGCGCTGCAGCTTTTCGTAGGCTTTCAGCAACGATTGATGTGCAGCAAACGCGTGCAGATCGCTATCTACTGGTTGCAAGCCATAAAACGCCGCTTCGCCGCTCATTGCCGCACTGGCGGCTTCCACGGCGTCTGCGCCATACATACGAACGAAGGCATTCAGATATTGCAGCGGTTGGCGGTCTTCTTCCTGTGCCAGTAATAACAACGTTTGCAGACAGCGATAATAGTTGGCGCGTTCCGGACTGAACACTGATGAGTTAAATTCCATCGTCCATTCAGTCCAGACCAGAGCCTGTTCCAGATCGCCACCAGCCAGCGCCAGCATGGCTTTTAATTCACCGATACGCAGGGTGTACCAACCGTTATCCGGTCCGGTCGCCAGACCCAGTAGTTCACGTACGCGAGTAAAGTCATCAAAACCTTCTTCATCCAGTTGCTCGATGAGGTTCAGGTAATCTTCTTTTTCCCACACACTGCCTGGTAGCGAGAGAATGGTTTCACGTAAATGGCTACCCATACTGTTATTCGCTAACCACAGATCTTCAGCCGGATAAATATCGGACATGCCAGGCACGATAATACGGCAAGCATAAACGCCCAGATGCTCGTAATCGGCAATATAAACTTCTTTATCTTCTTTGTTGAAGATAGCCATCAGCGTAGCAAACTCTTCTTCCGTAGTGCCGGAGAAATTCCAGTCCACAAACGGATAATCGGCATCCTGCTTGAACAGGTCCCAGGAGATTAAACCGCTGGAATCGATAAAGTGCGTTTCGAGGTTGGTATGTTCAGCAACTTCTTCATCATCGAAGGTTGGCGGAGTAAACACATCCAAATCTTTCAGGCCACGACCTTGCAGCAGCTCGGTCACGGTACGTTCCAGTGCTACGCCAAAATCAGGATGCGCACCGAAAGAGGCAAAGCAGGTGCCGTTAGCAGGATTAAACAGAACCACGCAAATCACCGGATACTGGCCGCCAAGCGAACCATCATAAGCAAAGATTGGGAAACCTTCTGCTTCCAGTGTTTCGATCGCTTCAACCACCGCTGGGTAACGCGCCAGCACGTCTGCCGGGATTTCCGGCAAGCTGATGCTTTCAGCAATAATGCGGTTTTTCACGTAGCGTTCGAAAACTTCGGACAATCCCTGAACGCGTGCTTCGTTACGGGTATTGCCAGCAGACATACCGTTAGAAACGTACAAGTTACCAATGATATTCATCGGAATATAAATGGTCTGGTTGTCGGACTGGCGCGTAAACGGTAGACCACAAATACCACGATCTTCGTTACCGGATTGCAGGTCAATCAGCATACTACCGGTCAGTTCATTCTCCGGATCGTAAAATGCGCGCAGACGGTCATCGAGCAGCCCTTCTGGTACATCGTCATTTTCGGTCAGTGGGAACCATTTTTCGTTGGGATAATGCACGAATGGGCCGTTGGCGATGGTTTCGCCCAGCCAGAAGTCCGCAAAAAAGTAGTTGGTTGAGAGACGCTCGAAATATTCACCGAGTGCAGAAGCCAGCGCCGCTTTTTTGGTTGCGCCTTTACCGTTGGTAAAACACAGTGCGCACTCTTTGTCGCGAATATGTACAGACCAGACGTTAGGCACGGGATTCAGCCAGGAGGCCTCTTCAATCTGAAAGCCGAGGTCTGAAAGTTTTTGCTGGAAGCGAGCGATGGAATCTTCCAGTGCGGCATCTTTGCCGGGGATAAATGTTTGCGTCATGAAAATCACTTTAGTCGTACGGAAAGCGCGCAATAATACGGGTTTTATCTCAAAGGCGCTATCACCGCCGCCATGCCGATGAACTGTTGACTATGCTTTTAGTGGATAAACCACGATAAGAGCATAAAAATGAAGGCGTTCGATCTCCACCGTATGGCATTTGATAAAGTGCCTTTTGATTTCCTTGGCGAAGTGGCACTACGTAGTCTTTATACCTTTGTACTGGTTTTTTTGTTCCTCAAAATGACCGGAAGACGCGGTGTGCGGCAGATGTCGCTTTTTGAAGTGTTAATCATTCTGACGCTGGGATCAGCGGCGGGAGATGTGGCGTTTTATGATGATGTGCCGATGGTCCCGGTACTTATCGTCTTTATCACTCTGGCGTTGTTATACCGCCTGGTAATGTGGTTGATGGCGCACAGTGAAAAACTGGAAGATCTTCTGGAAGGCAAGCCGGTTGTCATTATTGAAGATGGCGAGCTGGCCTGGTCAAAACTCAACAACTCCAACATGACGGAATTTGAGTTCTTTATGGAGCTACGATTGCGCGGTGTGGAACAGCTGGGGCAGGTACGTCTGGCGATTCTCGAAACCAACGGGCAAATCAGTGTTTATTTCTTTGAAGATGACAAGGTGAAACCGGGCTTACTTATTTTACCCAGTGACTGTACTCAGCGTTACAAAGTGGTGCCGGAGTCGGCGGACTATGCCTGCATCCGTTGCAGTGAAATCATTCATATGAACGCGGGGGAAAAACAATTATGTCCGCGCTGTGCAAATCCAGAATGGACGAAGGCAAGTCGGGCAAAACGGGTGACGTGACAGTAAAAACATCGGCTTTTTGCTAATAATCCGAGAGATTCTTTTGTGTGATGCAAGCCACATTTTTGCCCTCAACGGTTTTACTCATTGCGATGTGTGTCACTGAATGATAAAACCGATAGCCACAGGAATAATGTATTACCTGTGGTCGCAATCGATTGACCGCGGGTTAATAGCAACGCAACGTGGTGAGGGGAAATGGCTCAAATCTTCAATTTTAGTTCTGGTCCGGCAATGCTACCGGCAGAGGTGCTTAAACAGGCTCAACAGGAACTGCGCGACTGGAACGGTCTTGGTACGTCGGTGATGGAAGTGAGTCACCGGGGCAAAGAGTTCATTCAGGTTGCAGAGGAAGCCGAGAAGGATTTTCGCGATCTTCTTAATGTCCCCTCCAACTACAAGGTATTGTTCTGCCATGGCGGCGGTCGCGGTCAGTTTGCTGCTGTTCCGTTGAATATTCTCGGTGATAAAACCACTGCAGATTATGTTGATGCCGGTTACTGGGCGGCAAGTGCCATTAAAGAAGCGAAAAAATACTGCACGCCTAATGTCTTTGACGCCAAAGTGACTGTTGATGGTCTGCGCGCGGTTAAGCCAATGCGCGAATGGCAACTCTCTGATAATGCTGCTTATATGCATTATTGCCCGAATGAAACCATCGACGGTATCGCCATCGACGAAACGCCAGACTTCGGCAAAGATGTGGTGGTCGCCGCCGACTTCTCTTCAACCATTCTTTCCCGTCCGATTGACGTCAGCCGTTATGGCGTGATTTACGCTGGCGCGCAGAAAAATATCGGCCCGGCAGGCCTGACAATCGTCATCGTTCGTGAAGATTTGCTGGGCAAAGCGAATATCGCGTGTCCGTCGATTCTGGATTATTCCATCCTCAACGATAACGGCTCCATGTTTAACACGCCGCCGACATTTGCCTGGTATCTGTCTGGTCTGGTCTTTAAATGGCTGAAAGCGAACGGCGGTGTAGCTGAAATGGATAAAATCAATCAGCAAAAAGCAGAACTGCTGTATGGGGTGATTGATAACAGCGATTTCTACCGCAATGACGTGGCGAAAGCTAACCGTTCGCGGATGAACGTGCCGTTCCAGTTGGCGGACAGTGCGCTTGACAAATTGTTCCTTGAAGAGTCTTTTGCTGCTGGCCTTCATGCGCTGAAAGGTCACCGTGTGGTCGGCGGAATGCGTGCGTCTATTTATAACGCCATGCCACTGGAAGGCGTTAAAGCGCTGACAGACTTCATGGTTGAGTTCGAACGCCGTCACGGCTAATGTCGAAATTTTGCTTAATCCCCACAGCCAGCCTGTGGGGTTTTTATTTCTGTTGTAGAGAGTTGAGTTCATGGAATCCCTGACGTTACAACCCATCGCCCGTGTCGATGGCACTATTAATCTGCCCGGTTCCAAGAGCGTTTCTAACCGCGCTTTATTGCTGGCGGCATTAGCACATGGCAAAACAGTATTAACCAATCTGCTGGATAGCGATGATGTTCGCTATATGCTTAATGCGTTAAAGGCATTAGGGGTAAGCTATACGCTTTCAGCCGATCGTACGCGTTGCGAAATCATCGGTAACGGCGGTCCATTACACGCAAAAAGCGCCCTGGAGTTGTTCCTCGGTAACGCCGGAACGGCAATGCGTCCGCTGGCGGCAGCTCTTTGTCTGGGTAGCAATGATATTGTGCTGACCGGTGAACCGCGTATGAAAGAACGCCCCATTGGTCATCTGGTGGATGCGCTGCGCCTGGGCGGGGCGAAGATCACTTACCTGGAACAAGAAAATTATCCACCATTGCGTTTACAGGGCGGCTTTACTGGCGGCAACGTTGACGTTGATGGCTCCGTTTCCAGCCAGTTCCTCACCGCACTGTTAATGACTGCGCCTCTTGCACCGGAAGATACGGTGATTCGTATTAAAGGCGATCTGGTCTCTAAACCTTATATCGACATCACACTCAATCTGATGAAGACGTTTGGTGTTGAAATTGAAAATCAGCACTATCAACAATTTGTCGTTAAAGGCGGGCAGTCTTATCAGTCTCCGGGTACTTATTTGGTCGAAGGCGATGCATCTTCGGCTTCTTACTTCCTGGCAGCAGCAGCAATCAAAGGCGGCACTGTAAAAGTGACCGGCATTGGACGCAACAGTATGCAGGGTGATATTCGCTTTGCTGATGTGCTGGAAAAAATGGGTGCGACCATTTGCTGGGGCGATGATTATATTTCCTGCACGCGTGGTGAACTGAACGCCATTGATATGGATATGAACCATATTCCCGATGCGGCGATGACCATTGCCACCGCGGCGTTATTTGCAAAAGGCAACACCACGCTGCGCAATATCTATAACTGGCGTGTTAAAGAGACCGATCGCCTGTTTGCGATGGCAACAGAACTGCGTAAAGTCGGTGCGGAAGTCGAAGAGGGGCACGATTTTATTCGCATTACGCCACCGGAAAAACTGAAATTTGCTGAGATCGCCACTTATAATGATCACCGGATGGCGATGTGTTTCTCGCTGGTCGCATTATCAGATACGGCAGTGACGATTCTTGATCCCAAATGCACGGCCAAAACATTTCCGGATTATTTCGAGCAGCTGGCGCGGATTAGCCAGGCAGCCTGAATGAACAACGTGCAATAAATAGCCAAATCTTTCTTTATCAAAACGTCGGCACATTGCCGTAATGCCGATCAGTTAAGGATCAGTTGACCGATCCAGTGGCTGTGTAAGAATCCGGAAACGCTCACTTGTTTCCGGATTTTTTTATGCACATTGGACAGGCTCTTGATCT
>NZ_JBJQMC010000028.1:0-49650 GCF_046486085.1 Escherichia sp. WS568 | reverse complement strand
GCACCACCCCGTCAGTAGCTGAACAGGAGGGACAGCTGATAGAAACAGAAGCCACTGGAGCACCTCAAAAACACCATCATACACTAAATCAGTAAGTTGGCAGCATCACCGGAACTTCAAAACTGCGCAAAACACGCAAATACGCACAAGAAAGTAGGGCTGCGCTTGGAATTCGGAAAATAAACCACATCAAAACTACTTTTTAGCCAAATAACGTTTGGGAATCACCAGAATGGTGGGACAACAGCGGTTTTAGTGCCCTAAATCGTACGTTTTCATCCAGTTGCCCCTCAAACCCCATGTTCAAGTCAGAATAGTGGACAGGCGGCCAAGAACTTCGTTCATGATAGTCTCCGGAACCCGTTCGAGTCGTTTTCCGCCCCGTGCTTTCATATCAATTGTCCGGGGTTGATCGCAACGTACAACACCTGTGGTACGTATGCCAACACCATCCAACGACACCGCAAAGCCGGCAGTGCGGGCAAAATTGCCTCCGCTGGTTACGGGCACAACAACAGGCAGGCGGGTCACGCGATTAAAGGCCGCCGGTGTGACAATCAGCACCGGCCGCGTTCCCTGCTGCTCATGACCTGCGGTAGGATCAAGCGAGACAAGCCAGATTTCCCCTCTTTCCATGTCAGATTTCCTCCTGACCAGTCGCCGGTGCATCCAGCCATTCTCGTTCTTCAGCTGATATTTCAGCATTCGGATCACACTGTGCCAGTAGCTCAGCCAGTGAATATTGCGGGCGTCTGTACGGCTCAACAATCAGCCGGCCATTATCAATGACCATGCCAACTTCATTATCTGTGCCCAGAGACAGCGCATTCAGCAGTGCCGGTGGGACGGTCAGCATAACTGAGCCGCCAACCCTCTTCAGTCGGGTGGTATGCATTCTTCACCTCCATAAAAGTTATATTTAAATATAACATCCACTAAAAAAACACACCAGGCTTTAACGCACAATGTTTAATAAAAATATAACTTTCAACCAAACAGTAAACCCAGCGTGGTTGCTTCCATATGCAGCAATACCGGCAGCAGCAGGCCACCACTTCTGATCCTGGCCACTGATGTAATCAACCCCACCAGGAACAGTTCTGCCAGTGTCAGCAGGTTCTGATACTGGCTGTGCGCGGCGACGAACAACAACGACGTTATCAGCGCCCCCAGCCACATCGTCCAGCAGTACCGTGAACGGAAGACGTTCAGCATAATCCCCCGGAACAGCGTTTCCTCATTCAACGGGGCAAGGATAAAGATGGTCAGCAACGTCAGGATCACGTCAGGTATGGACTTATCGGCAAAAAGTTTCGTCATAAATGGCTCAGCAGGCAGAGCCAGCGCCTTACCGAGCAGAAATACACCGACATACACCACGGCCATCGCACCGACCAGCCACGGTACGCCAACGTTGCGCAGCTGACCAACGACCGGTAGCGGAGCTATCCAACGGCGGTATACCAGGAAAACACACAGCAGGTACATCAGAACAGTACCATGACTGAAGAACAAATAGTTTTTTCCTGATCCATAAAGCAGAACGGCCTGCTCCATGACAAATCTGGCTCCCCAACTAATGCCCCATGCAGCCAGCATAACCAGCATAAACTGCAGATATTGATTACGTGTTTGAATCATTGCATCGCCTGTAAATTTTTAACTTGTCCTATTTTTGTCATTACCACGTATATACACATGTATAACAATTCAGATATCGTTACCAGGATATGCCGCATCAGCGGCATGGAAGGCGGCACTCTGTTGTTTCATATGATACAGGAGTAAAACCGCCGAAGCCCGGCGTAAGCCGGTACTGATTGATAGATTTCACCTTACCCATCCCCAGCCCTGCCAGACCATACCCGCTTTCAGCCATGAGAGAGCTTCTGTGCGCGGTCGGAGTGGTCCCGACGAGGGTTTACCCGAAGTCGGGGCGTATCTCCGCGTTAGCGGGCCGTGAGGGCCGCTTACGAGCGTGTACTGAGAACTTCCAGCGAGAAGACTGACAGCGATGAAGATGTAGTTACAACATTCATAATTAAAAGCGACTCTGTTCCGGCCCGAAGGGCCGGGGCGGGGCCGCTTTTCAGTTATGAGGGAGGGGCTTTGTGGTTTCAGTTCTGCGCTGGTTCGGGGTTTTTCTGGAGGTTGGTTTTGTGTGTTGTAACTAAAGTGGCTCCGGTTGGGGCCCGCCGTTTACGGTGGGAGGTGCATATCTGTCTGTCCACAGGACAGGCAGTGAATAGGTTTTCTTTTTAAATGAATGTAATTAAGTAGTTTAAAGGAGATATAAACAGGTGTTTAAAAGATACATTGCACCCTGTAAGGCTGGCGCCTGGCGCTTTATGACATGAACGGTTGTAACCTTATGGGGAAGTCCATTGCAGTTAAATGTGGATAAGCAAAATTCCCCGTCTGTGAGGCGTGTTTTGTATCAAAAACAGGGGGGGCCAGATGCACCAGAAGGTGGATGATGAGGTTGTTTTTTGTATGAGGTGCTGCTTTTTTGTTCGCTGGCAGGCTTCAGGCGTGCGAATGCCTCCGGTGCGGGCCGGATTATTCAGAAGAGGTCACTTTCAGGGGGAAGCTGTGGCCAGCCGGCTGTAATTACGGTTACGTGACAGAATCATGCGCTCTTTCACACGACGCTCCACTTCGCGTTTTACCGCCTCACGATTGGCAGTGAAGCGCCCTTCCGAGATTTCACGCGTCAGCTGCCGTTTCACCAGGGTGACGATATCCTGACGTTCCCTGTTCGCATCACGACGCGCACGGGCACGCTTTATTCCACGGGACTTAAGCTCTGTCTGGTAACTGCGGAAACGCTCACGCACAAAACGCCAGGCTTTCGCTATCAGTTCATCCATACCCAGGGTATCCAGCCCCTGCTTTTTGCGCTGTCTGTTTTCCCATTCAACACGACTGCGGCGCGCAGCAACCACTGCATCCTCAGACACATCAAGGGCGGCAAATAACGCCGGTGTGAACGTGATATCGGTCGGAATGTAGCACCCGATAAGCGGATCATATTCCGTCTGGTAGGTAATCAGTCCCAGCTCTGCAAGGAACGTCAAGGCTCGGGAGGCCCGGGTGATGGAGAGTTTTCCGGCAGCAGACTCCGTCGCCAGTCCGCACTCAATGGCCAGCGTAGTGATGGAGCACTGGACGCGGTTGGCCAGCGGGTCATAGTGAAAACACAGCCCCTGCAGCAGCGCATCAATAGCCCGGCGACGCAGTACCGGTGGCATGCGCCGACGCAGTCCCTTCGAACGGGCATGTGCCACATGAATGGCGAAATCAAAACGGGAGGTGAAGCCCACCGCCTTTTCCATCAGTTTTTCGCAGAACTTCAGCGTTCCGGCACCTTCACGGGGTGTGAACACCGGATTCGGATTTTTAACCTGTGAATAGTATTTTTGAAGGAGATCAGCCATGTCCCCCTCCAACACTATTCCCCCTCCTACGGGCGGTAACTAGCTCGTCTGGGCCGACACGTAAAGTTTCGAACATATCTGGTCTGAACCAGATGGTTCCTCCATCAAAAGCGATGAGATGAAGATCATTATCAAGAGTTTTGAGGGCTCTCCAAACACGAGTGTATGAACCTCCACTACAAACTGAAAGCTCTTTAACAGATAAGTTAACTTTGTTCGTATCAGGGATGTAGTGTGCGCACATTACTTGTACGAGGGAAACATAAAAACTAACCATCGACGCGCTGATTTTATTTTTACGTTTGCCATGCGCTATTGCAAGCAAACCTCTGATGAAGATCAGATGCTTGAAGGAGTCAAAATGAGCCCTTTTCTGGAGAAGGCTGCAAAACGGGTGAGGATACTTGCTGGAATCAATGTGAAGATCTGATTCAATCCCACCCGCTATTACTGAATGTGTTTCATGATTAGCCACACCATCCTGCACTTACAATGCACAGAAGGAGTGAGCACAGAAAGAAGTCTTGAACTTTTCCGGGCATATAACTATACTCCCCGCATAGCTGAATTGTTGGCTATGCGGTTTTATGGGGCCCCGGTAATCTTTCTAGTCGCCAAACTTGAAGAAGATTATCGGGGTTTTCGCTTTTCTGGCTCCTGTAAATCCACATCAGAACCAGTTCCCTGCCACCTTACGGCGTGGCCAGCCACAAAATTCCTTAAACGATCAGCAATCTACCACTCACTCCTGAGATAAGCAAGAATGTGAATATTTACGAAGTCGCTCTGCGTTTCAGCTCTGATTCAATCAGTTTTTCAAGCATCTGCGCCTGAGTAATACCTTCCTCATCCGCCAGTTCACTCAGCCTGTCTTTTAACCGGGCCTGAATAACCGCATGAAAAGCCTTATGAGTGTTGCTTCTGCGAGCCAGAGAAGCTCTTTGCCTCTCTCTGGCCGGAACAGGGTTACCTTTCCGGTATGTACGCTTGGTGCCTGATGAGGAAGTCACTGCATTTTCTGTCTGCGACATCTCGCCTCCTCAATTCTCAAACAGGGATCGTTTCGCAGAGAATACTACAGTTTTTTGAAATCAGCGACTTGAAAGTTGTGACGATGATCTGTGTTGGCGCACAAATCATGTCTGATTACGACCGTTTAATGTGATTTTGATAATGAAATGACTGAAAAGCTGGAAATGCCTTAGCCAGGGTGCCGGCCCCGGGCGGGACCGGCTGTTTCTGGTATATAGGGTGTCTGCCCCTGAAATACCTCACACTTCCGGAAAGCGGGGACTTCCGTCCCCGCCCGGCAGCTTACTTCCGTGCTTCGTAGGCCAGAGTTACCTGCACCACTGTATTTCCTCTGTGAATATTCAGCTCACATAACCGTTCCCTGAATATCAGTGAAAAACACAACACCGTGGCGCACACGGCGAGCAACCCGATAAGGGCATATTTCGTCATAAACTTTGACCTCTCAGCAAAGAAGAGGCTACAATCAGTAGTGTTAAGGTACTTCATGCAGACCTCACGAGTTAATGGATTAACGAGTGGGGTCTTCGCATTTCTGGTACCTGCGTCTTGCCTGAACCAGAAAGGCTCAAACACCCGCCGCGATAATACCACATTCCCTGTTGCTGACTATTACCCCCATTTGCCTGTTTTTGTTACAAAAACGCCGGGAGCGGGGGAAAACTTACTTTTTCCCGTTTCCGGGGGGGACAACTGAGCATTGCGAACGCGTCAGCTACGATGTTCCGGTGATTGCTGATCAGCCCCTGTTGTATTCATAAACTAATTAACATTCATTCTGTCTGGTGCATAAATCTGCCCGTGAACATCTGCAGACAATACCGGCCATGAAAAGATAAATAATACCAGTGGAATATATTTCCTCATGTTATTCTCCATATCAGATAAATGGCACCTGTATTTCAGCCCCCCTGAATATCGCAGCACACATTGAATAAGACCTTATTTTGTGAAATTAATCACAAAATATAAAATCGCGACTTAATACGGAAAAAACTCTGTGCTACTCAGAACTGGCCGGTCATACTGCCCGACCGGATATTAAAAAAAGCAAATCTCATAAACTCCTTTCAGCCTTCTGACTCCTGGAGTAATGAAGGCTGCTTTTTTCGTTACACCCTTCCCCGGCAGCGCCG
Source organism: Escherichia sp. WS568 (assembly GCF_046486085.1). NCBI lineage: Bacteria > Pseudomonadati > Pseudomonadota > Gammaproteobacteria > Enterobacterales > Enterobacteriaceae > Escherichia > Escherichia sp. WS568. Next base: position 44,045 of record NZ_JBJQMC010000028.1, on the reverse strand, counting down.
GTGGCAGTGTTCAGCCCTTTTCCGGGCAAACTGTTGCCAGTCTGTCCGGGGAGCTATGCAGGCAGCCCGTCGCCATGCTTCTGCCGCTTCCATCCAGCGTCCACTGACCTCCAGAATAACGGCCCGCCCGCCGGCACGCTGGTAACGCCAGACCTGACCGTTCCGTGAACTGTTTCTGAATCCATTCATTTTTCTGCTCCTCCCTTTTAGTCGTCAGTATTATTGTGGTAAATAATTCAGTGGACTGGCTTCCTTTCGGGTACGGAAGTTATTTCCTTTTAAGCCTTATTGTTTCAGCCTCCCCGGTTTCCGGGGAGGCTTTTTTTATTTCCCATCAAGCACGGCCTGAAGTTCTGCCTTTGTCCGGTTCTGGCGGCGAATTTTCTCCAAACGCCCTGCCGCATACGCTTCCTCCTCCTGAGAAATATGCTCCGTCACATACCCTTCCGTGTCATACCGGCAGGCACCGGCTTTCATGGCACACAGATAGCTTTCTGAACGGGTGATGGCCTTCAGCGCCCGGCGCAGTTTTTTATGCGAGAGCGGGATATTCCGCTGCGCCACGTCTTCCAGTAACACGTCCCGGATACCGCAGGCCAGAAGCCGGGGCGTGTTACCGTCAAACAATCCCGGCCACCAAGGTTTCAGAGTGTTCACCGCCTCATCCAGCGAGGGCAGCGTCAGATAAATGGACAGCGCCTGTCTGGCCTGTGCTTTCTTCGCCGCCAGCTCTGCTTCCCGGGCAGCCTTCTCCGCCAGTTTCTGCTTTTTCACCTTCCATTTTGGTGGCGTGGTGACATTGATGATGGTTTTCCGGCTCCGGGTCGGTGTTTCCCCTTCCGTTTTCCGTTTCAGTGTCAGTACCGGTCGTTTCTGCTCTGTCATGATTGCCCTGACCTTTGTGAAAATATGTCCTCCAGGTCGTTGAAACTACTCACTATGATATTAAGCTGACCTCAACGACCTCTGACATATTAATACCGACAATTAAAGATGTTTTTTAAACCATTGCGTCTGTACTGCCGCCACACGTTCAAAAAACGCGCCTTTATAAATATCATAATGGCATGCGTCAGCTTCCTCGTATAATTCCTTAGTACCAGAAGCAACAGCATCATATAAGGCTCTTCCCTGTTCTGGTGGATTAACACTATCCTGGCCGGCAATAACAACCAAAACTGGGCACTGTACTTTGGCTGCGCTCTCTGCCGGTTTATATTGCAACGTCTCCATAACCGTAAGGAAAGGTATTTTTATATCCATTTCAGGATACTGACCTTTTACCTTCTCGAAGAATACCTTTGATTCATTATCACTCAGTACCCGGGTAACCCCCACAAACATCTCTTTCCCGGTATTTTTCTTCTTTTCTGCCATTTTATTCAGCGTGGACAGAAAAGAAGCTTTCTCCAGTTCATTCATTTCTCCGGTAACCAGAACCTCACCGTCAGCAAAAGCCAGCTGGCTGACAATACTTTTCACTCTTTTATCCTGCGCAGCTGCATTGAATACATGACACCCACCCAGCGATGTTCCCCATAATCCTATACGCTGATTATCAATACATACCTGCTTTTCTGCCCAATTGATAACTGAAATAATATCTTCGGTCTGCATTGCCGGAACCAGACGACCTCGTTCCCCTTCACTCTCACCGAATCCACGATAATCAAAAGTAATCGTTGCAAACCCGGCTTCTGTAAACGCATTCGCAAAGGAAGGCAGCAGAACATTCCGGATACCGCAAAATCCATGGCATAAGAGAATCAAAGGATGTTTTATATTTCCTTCCGGGACACGAAATGTCAGGGCAATACCTTCAGGGAGTTTGTGATCCGTAATTTTCATAAATATCCTGTGTTATGTTGTTTATTAATAAGCAGAATCAGCGCCAGCATCATACCAGTCACACAGCCAGAACGCCCAGCACAGTAAGATGACAGGCATAGAACGTCGGGAAAAAATCCCCGTACCAGAAACGGGGTAGTGATTTCCCTGTACAGGACACCAGACCAACAGTCAGCACCGTCATCACAAGGCCGGCCACCGCCGCTGCATCACTGGTGGCAAGGTTAAGCGCCGGAATAACAGCCAGCAGGCAGGCGACCAGCGCCAGACGTTCCATTCTGTCTTCCGCCCGGTACAGCCTGTGGCTGACTGCCAGCATCAGCAGCCCGGCAATGCCGTAACTGGTGCCGGAGAAAGGCAACCACATTGCCAGAAGCAACATGGTCTCTGCGGAACGCCACCAGGTGCGCGTTTCACACCATGTCAGCACCTGTGCCGCAACTGCAAAGGCAAACAGGATATTCCCCTCATACCAAGGAAAGCCGGCCAGATAATATGCGAACTGGGCAATCACCGCCCATCCCCACAGCCGGTTAATGGCCTCCTGCCGGATATGCGTATGACGGGACAGATTCAGCCCCCACACCAGGGCAAACAGCGGAAAGGCCCCACGCCCGACCAGAAACATCCACGACTGGTCCAGATGCAGAATGCGGTTTGCATGGTCCAGAACCATCAGCACCAGTGCCACCGTTTTGATGATATCCCGCTGTCCGGGTGACCAGACCAGCAACGACTGCAACCAGGTATCGGTCCGGGCAGCCAGTGAATCATTACGTGTTGTGTTCGTGTTATCCGTTGTCATCAGCGTTTATCTTCCTGTGTCAGTCTCCGCCCAGGGTTTTCTCTTTCTGCAGGTCACGAACCATATCCCGCTCCATCTGCTGCAGTCGCTCCTGCAGCAGATTTTCCCGGGCAACCTCCCGGACCGCTTCCCGCACCCGTTGTGGTTCACGCAGTACACTCTCCGGCAGCGCGGCTTCCCGTTCAGATATGGCAGACCGGTCACGCTCCAGCCCGGCAATATCCCTGACAGCCTGCTCTGTTTTGCCGTCCGGCAGGTCAGGTTTGTTCTCTGCCATTTTACGGACAATTTCATCCGCACGGCGTTCCGTTTCACGGCGGATGGCCTCTTCAGCCTGCCGCTGTGCCAGTACCTCTGCCGTGACCGGTTCGCCATTTCCGGCTCCCGGCTGAACGCTGTTGTCCGGGATATCCCCCCACACGCGACCACCGGTGATGGTTCTGGGATTCCACGGACGACCTTCACCGGCGATTCTTACCACCACACCGCTGTCAGGATTATCACGGGCAATCCGGACACCATCCTGCATATTATCAGCCAGCAGGCTCTCTCCGTTACGGCTGCCCTGCAGGGCCACGAACTGCGCATCCCCGCTGCCTTTCACCCGGCCTTCACCACTGAAGCCCCGCAGCCCGTTTCCGTCATCCGTGGTCAGCGGGTTCAGCCAGATACCAGCTGACTTGCCGTTACGGTCAAAAGCCGGCAGTGCCACATACGGCTGCGGATATTTGCGCCCGGGTGCAATAAACCGTGCAGGACTGTCTCCCCCGGCCAGCCCTGCCTGACGGAGAACGGCACGGCCGGCCACCACGTCCCGCAGCTCCCGCGCCGTACTGAACAGCCGCTCTGCATTCATGACCTCCCGGTCCGATTTCGGCTCTAGCACATCGTGGGCAGTTCCTTTCTGTACGGCATTGTTGATGGCATCCGTCCAGCCCTGACGGTTATCGGTGTACACCTGCACATGCTGCTTCATACGCGACAGGGCCACGTAGGCTGACTCAAAGCCGGCCATCAGTTTCCGGTTACCTTCCGTGCCTTCAAGCGCGATGGCAAAGGTTTCACTTGCCCCCTGCGCACCGTGGGCGGTGATGGCATAAGCCAGGTCAATATGTTGCTCTGCCCGCTCCTGACCTGGGCGAATCACCCGGATCTGCTGTCCGTCCGACAGCGTGACACTGTCACCGGAAACCGCTGTCACCGTCCAGACGCTGTTGGCCACATAACCTCGCTCCCGGTCACTCTTCGTGAAGCGCATCCGGTCACCGGTTCCCACCCGGATGGTGTCCGGGGTGTACAGTGTGACGCCTTCAGCCACCGCCTCCCGGGGCGAAATCAGCCGCGTGTTACCTTCCGCATCCTCCAGGGTTATCAGCCCGTCATCCTTGCTGATACCGGCAATCCGGTGATACACACTATCCACCAGGGCAAGGGCATCCGGGTTATTCTCCCAGGTGGAGAGACGACGCAGTTCTCCGTCACGTATATTCGCTGTGTTCAGGACAGGCACCATGACCTGCTCTTTGCCCAGCTCACCGGCCTTTTCCCGTGCATCATGAATCATGCTGTTCAGTACGCGCCGGTCCTCATTCAGGTGTGTGACAATCAGCGTCTGCTCCCGTGCTTCCGGTGTCCTGCCGGTATAGTCGCGGACAATGGCTTCATACAGTGTCATGGGGATATCCGGGAAAGCCTCGCCTTTCAGCATCGCCTTCTGCTGCGCTTCTGCCAGTTTCGCTTCCTGGCTGTGACTGAACTCCGTCACGGAGTGCTCCGGTGCCCATGCGCCCTCCTGACGGGGAACCTGAGACGGTTTCACACTCTCAAGCCCGGACAGTGCCCTTTCCACATCCCGGTTAATCAGGCTGTATACCGCCTCCCGCAGTTCCGGCGTCTGACGCACAATCTCCTTCATGATGACCACATCGGCAGCACTGCGCGTCTGCTGGAGACGGAAAGGCTGACCGGGCGCGATGGCCTGCAACTGGTCCGTGTCACCACTGGCCACGGCACGACCGCCACCGGCCGCAATCAGGGCGTATGCCCGTGCCATGTCGGTATTGCCCACCATAGAGCTCTCATCGAGCAGGAACAGCGTGTTGCTGAAATTCGGCGTTTCTCCGCTGCGCTGCAGCAGCTGCGTGTCATGCAGAAAGGACGCCAGCGTCTGTGCATCCACGCCGGCGCTGCGCATCTCACCGACCGCACGGTGCGTGGGCCCCAGCCCCACGACACGGGGACGTTCACTCTCCGGCAGCATGTTCACGGCTGACATCACCGCCCGGAACTGTGTGGTCTTACCCACACCGGCATAGCCCTGCACCACCGTGAAACGGTCGGACGTTTCCAGTATCATGCGGGTAGCGGCACGCTGTCCTGATGTCAGTTTCTCCATGAGTTCGCCAGGTACTCTCTCCATCAGTGGCGTGACCGCCTCCTTACCTTCGAGAATATGGCGAAGAATGCTCTTTTCTGCCTCATACGACGCACGGGAAACCAGCAGGCCTGTGCCATAGCCTTTTGCCACATCCACATACAGTAAATCACCGCGTTTTATCTGCGCATTGATTTCCCCTCCCAGTTCAGTAAAACTGGTTCCTTCTGCAGCAAACGACTTCGCCTCTGTCAGCAGGTCCACCATGCTGAAGGCCAGGTTTTTACTTTCCACCACAGGAAGCGCCAGATGAATAGCCTGCTGTGCCGGCGTGTGAAGCCCGGTTTTCTGCAGACTGATAGCGGTTTCCAGCAATGTCTCACCGGCACGCGCCTTTATCTGCTCAGAAACCACCGTAAAGGAGGGATGGCGGGCAAGTTTTTCCGCAGTACGGGTTTCATCCAGTGAGGAATACAGCCGGACATCACGACCGCTGCGGGCCAGACCGTTCAGGGTGGCGTTGTCCATTGCCATCTGTGTGACGGAGGCAAAAACCTTCGCACTGTCGCTGACGGAATGCCCGGGCGTTTCCACCCAGCCGTTCTCCAGCTTCAGTGCCATGAATGGTGAATCGCTCACAGGCAGGGAGGCCGGTTCAGCCCGCCCCGGCACAACAACCGTCATCGCATCTTCACTGACGGATGCCACCTGCAGGCGGTCACCGCCGGAGACGCGGAGTCCGGGAATTTTCCCTGTCACCCTCAGTCGCTCGCCGTCTGCCACCGGCATTTTTTCCGGCCGGAACAGCGACCAGCTGCTGTCCAGGGAGGAAATACGCACCACCTGCGTTTCATCCTGCGCATCCCGCAGGGTCAGGCTGTTACTCTGCGCCGTCACCCGGTCGATAACATAGCGGTCATGACTGCGTGTCTCCGGGTTCCACTGCTCCATCACCATCCCCGGACGGTACATATCCCGCAGATAACGGCTCCGGCTGTCCAGCCAGACCGGCGACAGGGCGGTCATGGTTACCTCCGGGCGTCCGAGCACGCCCTGTGTTTTCAGCTCACTGCGAATGGCCTGTGTCAGTATGGCCTGTTCCCGTACCCCGCTGACCTGTGCCACGCTCTCTTCTCCGGCTTTCACGCTGGCAGCAAAATCTCCTGCCAGCCGGGCATAGCGGACATTACGGTCCGGTTCACTGATGATGGTGGCCGGCCGCTGTTCTCCCCCCTGCCAGCGATATGTGTTCACCCCGGCATCTTTCATGGCCATCAGTGCACTGCCTGTACCGGTTCGCTGCCCGCTGTCGGTTATCAGGACCTGTACGTTATGACGTGCGGCACCGTCCAGCAGGGTTAACGTCTCTTTCAGGGAGAGTTTTTCGCCCTGGTCAACGATAACAGTATTGCCCGGCGTGAAGGCCATGCCCTCCTGCAGCTGACGACGTCCGGTTATCAGCTCACCGGACAGCCGTTCATCCTGCTTCAGGTTCATCTGCGAGCGACGGTCAGCGGCGATAATCTGCACCTCCCGCCCCTGCTCCCGGGCCATCATGACCAGCTCCGCCACCCGCTCACGCTGCCCGGCTGCACCGCCCTGCCCGGACACAATAGCCAGCGACGGGCGATCCTGTGCCAGAACACTGACCGCATCGCTGTAACCGGCCGTCCGGGGGACACTTTTCTCCGGATGTACGGTCACCCGGTTCTGTTTCATGATGTCACGACTGAGTGCCCGGACTGACAGCTCATCGAGCACATGAATCCCGGACGTGAACAGCCCCTTCTCACGATCGAGGGGGATAAGCTGCTCACGGCTGATGGCCTCATCGATACCGGCGCGTGCCCGTTCAATCACACCATTTTCCGGCGGCAGTATGCCGACCGTTCTGGCCAGCACGTCCGTGTACGTAAACTGCACTTTGCGTTCACTTAATCCGGCAATGGCCTGTGTCACCGCCTGCTGCACATCCGGCCCGTCCTGTGAAGCGGGTCCGGGCGTCTGCGTGCGGGTCTCCGCCCGTTGGTCCGCCGCGTCACGATACGCCCGGATGTCGAACCCGGTTTCCTTCAGCGTCTGCATCCATTCAGCCATTCTGACTTCAGGATCGACGTGCTGTTTGGATTTTCGCGTATCCAGTGCCGCCACATCCCGGGATTTCAGCGAGGCGTCTTCCCCGACGGCCTCCCGGATAGCCTGTGAGCGTCCGGAGAAGGCCTCCACCGGTACGCCCGGCATCTCCCACATACCGTGCTTACCAACCACTTCCGTTTCATAGCCTAGCGCCTCAACCTGCTCTTTCAGTTTTTCCCGGTAGAGCCTGCCGAAGGCAATCTGATTAGCGTACACATTCTCAATGAACCCCGTTTTCCCCACTTTGTCACTGCTCAATGTCTTCCACTCGCCGTTATGCTGCGTGACATTGGCCACTACCGCATGTGTGTGTAACTGTGGTTCCTGATCGCGACTGGTGTCGTGGTTAAACAGTGCCATCACCAGATTACCGGTCAGCACCGTTTCTGACTGTCCGTCCGTCATAACCCGTGTGGAAGCCAGCGCCTCCACCTGACGGACAGCAAAATCCACGGCCTGGTTATGTGCATCAATAAGACGTTTATCACCGCCTAACATGGCCATCACGGAGACACTTTTGGGGGCGGAGAAGGTCAGGTCGTAGCCGGGACGATGCTTATTACTGCCATCCTGCATGCGGCTTAAATCCGCTCCGTCCGGCAGCTTCCCCTCCAGAAGACGGGTAAAAACATCCTTATCGACGCTGCCCTGCAGCCCCAGCTGTTCAGCCCCCCTGCCGGCCCAGCGTTCTCCCATGCTGCCCAGCACATAGTAATTATCCTTGTCGGTATAATAGTTACCGGCACTTCCGGCCGATCTGACCTGCGCGATACTCATCATAAACGTATATCCCTTTGACATATCCCGGTATCAATCCCACAATGGATATACACAAGACATATCCACATAAGGAGGCAAATAATGGAAACCACCGTATTTTTCAGCAACCGCAGCCAGGCGGTCAGACTGCCAAAAGCGGTTGCATTGCCGGAAAACGTAAAACGCGTTGAAGTGATTGCTGTCGGACGAACCAGAATCATTACGCCAGCCGGAGAGACATGGGACGAATGGTTCGACGGACACAACGTCAGCGCCGATTTTATGGATAACAGGGAACAGCCCGGCATGCAGGAAAGGGAGTCATTCTGATGCTGAAGTTTATGCTCGATACCAACATCTGCATTTTCACGATAAAGAACAAACCCGCCAGCGTCAGGGAGCGTTTTAACCTGAACCAGGGGAGAATGTGTATCAGTTCGGTCACCCTGATGGAGCTGATATATGGTGCAGAAAAAAGCCAGATGCCTGAACGTAATCTCGCTGTGATCGAGGGATTTGTTTCCCGCATTGATGTTCTGGATTACGACGCTGCCGCAGCCACACACAGCGGCCAGATAAGAGCAGAACTTGCCCGTCAGGGACGCCCTGTCGGGCCATTTGATCAAATGATCGCAGGTCATGCCCGCAGTCGGGGACTGATTATTGTGACTAATAACACCCGGGAATTTGAACGTGTGGACGGTCTGAGAATTGAAGACTGGAGCTGACCTGTTCATCAGAAATCATCTCCCGGCTCAACATCCTCCCCGCGCTCCCGGTGCACATTGATGTTCACCTCTTCACGACGCTGCATCTTCTGCTGGATATCCGGATTCTGCTCCCGTTGCCATGCCTCATAAACGGCCATATCCACCACTTCACCGGATTCACTGATCCCGGGTGGCAGTTGCTGTTCCATCTCTTCTTCCGGTTTCATTTTCAGCTCCTGCTCGATCCCCCCTGCCGGAACATTCACACCTGCATCTGACTTCTTATCGTTGATGGCAGGAGACACCGGCTGTTGCGGCTGTTCAGCCTGAGTCACGTCTTCTCCGGAAACAACCTCCGGGACATCCGGTTCGAAGAGGCTGGCCATCTGACGACCTTCTGCTTCCCTTGCGGCAAGTACGGCACTCAGACGGTTCTCCATTTCCGGGTTGATGTCACGCGGAATAAACTCCGGAGCGACCTTCGGTCGTGTCTGATATTTCAGGGAGAGTTTTACTGCCGGATACGGTCCGGGCAGGGTGACATAACAGGTCAGATCCGGCAGAGACTGAATGTCGGAATAACTGACCAGCGTCTGACGCTCCATATCCTTACCGGTCGATACCCCGTCACGTACCGGATCAGCACCGTAGGAATACTGCTCGCTGGCTTTCAGGTGCTCTTTCTCACCAATTTCACCGGCAGCGAACTCTGCAATCTTATGGCTGGGAGAACGGAAAAAGGCACGGGTGTTCATGACGTCAAACAGCGTGGCAGCCGCTTTCTCACCGTAGATATCTTCCAGCTGGGCATAGGACTGGATACCAAACACATAACAGCCACCGAACTTACGGGCTTCCGGCAGGATCTCCACCAGATCCGGCAGTTTGTGTAACGTGGGTAACTCGTCACAGAAAAACCACACACGACGGTTACGGTTTTCTCCCATTGCCAGCAGACCACGAATAGCAATGGACAGCCACATGGAGATCACCGGCTTCAGGGAGGCATGGGTGTCGGCGTTCGACGAAATAAACAGCCAGCCGTTTTTCTGATCTTCCCGGACACCACGCATCCAGTCACGGATGGTGAAGGGCTCACCGTTATGCTCAATCCCCTGCAGGTAACGGATGGCTTTCACGTAGTTGGTCAGCACAGCACGGATGGATATGGCCGTTTTCTCGATTTTCTCTTCCACCAGGTTGGCCGCCGGTGAATTACGCAGGAAGGTACGCAGCTTTTCAATTTTGATGGAAAGCAGTGTGTCCACCAGTTTGCTGTAGCTGCGGTTGGGGTCATTACGCATCAGGTATGCCGCTTCCGCAAAAATGGTACGTCCTGAACCCTGCCAGAACGGGTCCTCTTTTGTCCCCATCGGGATCAGAGTATTTGCGGTATTATCAAAATCTGGCTGTGTCAGGCACTCCTTCCACAAATCCCAGGCAGCACAGCGTGCATCCAGCGGATTCAGGATTTTATCGATGGAGGGATCATAGTAACTTTTAACAAATTCCCCCGAACGGTCATAAATCACCACCATATCACCACGCTGACGGGCGTAGTTGGCCAGACGACGGATAACCTCCGACTTACCGGCCCCGACAGTGCCGTGCAGACAGAAGTTCTGGATTTCAGAATCCCGGATAATCGGCAGATCGCCAATCCGGATATCGGAATCCTTGCCATCTTTTTTCAGCATCCTGGCCACCTCTTTCGGATTGTCAGTCAGCTGACGACCACCTGTGATTTCATTTTCGCTCTGTTGTTTACCCTGACGCCCCAGAATCCAGGAGACAACAAAGAAGGTGATCAGGCAGATAACCAGGGCCACGACAGACGCCAGAACGAATGCCGACCATAACTGCTCACCGCACCAGATCATATATTTATCATGCAGTACCTGAGCCGCGTTCATCCGGAAGGTTTTGCCGTAATACTGGATCTCATAGACCGGCTGGGACCTGATTAAATCCCGCATGCCTTCCAGCGTGGTGCACCACCAGTAAATGCAGCCATTCACAAACGTCTGCCAGCTTATTTTTACCCATAAAACCAGACCAACTAGGATCCAGAAAAAAATAAACAGGCAGTAAAGTATGATATTGGCGATCTGACTGAACATGCGGATACGCATGGACGCAATCTGACCGCCCTGGGTCATATCCTTTGCGTTAAAACTCATGATGATATTCTGAAGAAAGAAAGTCAGTCGGACTGATTATTAATGATGAAAAGATTAATAACCGTTAAATTCCGGCTTCGCCGGCAACACTTCACGGTCGCACAAAGAATTTGCACAACCGCTCAGTGTTTTCATATTTATTTCGGAAACGCCGGGGAGAAATAAAATTTATTTTATTTCTCCCCGGGGTTGGACAACGAGCAAAGCGAGGCGTCAGTCAGGAGGCCGGTCAGACCAGCCTCCGGAAGATAATCAGAGAATATTTGCGATTGATTTGGCCAGCTGGTCTTCGAGAACAGGCTTCGCCTCTTCAAATTTCAGGTTAACCTTGTTCGCATTTGAGACCACACGGGTCTGGTATTTATGCTGGTTACCTGTTTCAGTACTGGTCTGAATTTTCGCACCTGATGTGCCCTGACGCAGGGCGGCAACATTATCCGTTGTCACCGTTGCCTTAGTACGCTCTGCAATCTGCACATCCGTGATCATGGTATAGTTCACATCTTCCACCATCGCATCTGCAGCCATACCCACCAGACCGGCAGCAAGGCCCACACCGAGTGTGGCACCGGCAGAATTGGAATTATATCCGGTGATACCGGCACCTAACGCTGCACCAACTGCTGCGCCTTCATAACCACGGTTCAGCCATCCCTGAGACTCCCGCAGATCCATCTTATCGGCCTTCAGCACATTCGCCTGAATCCAGTAGTAGGCTTTATCCGGAGAAGTCACCACCTGATACCCTTTTGCTTTCACAGCATCAGCAATTTTGCCCTGCAGCCCACTCATGTCTTTATCAGACGTGTTTTTGATCTGCAGAAATACCGTGCGTTCGCTGGCGGGTTCAAGCCAGATGGTCTCACTCATCTGAGTCTTCACCTCAAGGTTACGCTTCTTGATTGCTGTGCTCATCGCACCACACCCTGAAAGGGCCAGAGTGGAACTGACCAGTGTAACCATCATCAATTTTTTTGTTTTCATCAAATTACCTTTTTTACAAACTACAGTTTTCTTATTGCCTGTCATAATAGTCCTGCCAACGAGTCCCAAAAGTATTTCCCGCTGAATCAAAGCCTCCATGCATAGGATATCCGGTTGAAGGGTTATAGTAGATCGTTGGGGTCTGTTCAATGCCCCCGAAGTCTAACTTTTCACTCCCATCATATTGGTCTTTGAGTTGATTTTGCCCCCATTTTTTTATGCTTATGCAACCACTAACTTGCCTTAATTCGTATAGTGTACCAATGATAAAAACCATCAGGCTTAATAACGGAGAGAGTAAGGAAGATACTGGCATCGTTATATACCAAACGCCTTTACTAAACTTAAACTCATCCGACACATCCCGTTTTTTTCGTATTTGAGAGAACAACCAGATAAACAGTCCCTGCCATAGCACTATGAAGAACAGCATAAAAACTGTTTCGGCATTCCCCCAATCAGCCAGATAACAGGCGATAAACTGTATCACTGTTACCAGAGCAATATGGGCTAAACATCTCATTATCATCTCCCAAACACAGTATTATTGCTTATACTTATCCTGATACTCCTTTGCCCTTTTCATCAGTTCCTGTGGACTGTCAGCCCCGGGCATTCTTTCCTGAGCCGACTTTTCTTCATTATATTTATTATTCTGAGATAATGCCTCTGTTTTATGGTGATTCTGCAGTTCAGAATACTGTCCTCTTACAATATTTTCCTCGCCACGTATGCTGTTCTGAGTATCACCTATATTCCCTTTATATTCTGTGACCATATTATCAACCTGATGTTTTACATCATTACGGATATTACTGTCCTGCGTTCTTTGCTCAATAATGGCCTGATGTCCCTGATGGTCAGCAATAATATCCTGACTGCCTCCACCCGAAGGTACGCTCTCCATTCCTTTACCAATATCGCCACGGGATTCCCGCCAGGCATTATCAACACCAGGCTGTATCTGTTCCTGCACAAAAGACCAGGCCATTGCCCGACGGCGTTCTGCAATCTCCGGCGAACTGGTATTTGTCAGAATAGCTTCGGCATCCTGCGGTGCGTGTTTCATCACATACTGTGCAAACTGTTGCGACAAATCTTCGCTCATCTGCCCACTCATGCTTTCAGTACGGGATGCCATTTCAGCATATTCATGGCTGCGGGTCATATTCGTCGTGTACTGGTCGTAACTCTGTTTCGCTGAATTCAGGGCTGCAGACAGTTGATCCACCCGGGAATCAGCATTATTGTCAGTATGGCTGCCGGATTCACTGACTTTGCGACTGGTAAAGTAATCGCTGGCCTCTTTAAAGTCCTTACTGGCTTTAGCGTCAATATCATGACGAGCATCATAGCTGGCCCGTGAACCACTGCTGGCCTGATGCGCATCATCATCACTCCAGTCAATGCCAGCCCGACCACCACCTCTAACGCCTAATCCTCCACCAACACCAAGAATTTTAGGTTTAACCCCCCATTCAGCATGAGCATCTCCATACATCCCGGCAGAAGCTCTCGTACTTCTGGATGCCAGTTCCTGAGTCGCCTGCTCATTACTGATATTATGCGCCTTCGCATAGCTTTCCACTGCACTGCGCATACGGCTGGCCATCATGGAGTCCTGTGCACTCATCGTACTGTCAGCACCACTGGTGACAGAGTCACTGCTCCCCCGGTTAGAACCAAACTGACTGAGCGTGTTCCAGGCACTGGCAATACTGCTGCTGAAACCATGCAGGGCACTTTCTGCTCTGTTCGACGCCTCCCGGGCCATTTCCTGTTGTGCCACTGCAATCTGACGCGTTGCATTGATACCGACCGGTAAACGGGACATCGCTCCGCTTGCATCCATCACCATATTACCGTCACGGGTCTGTGTGGCGGTTGCGCCACTGCCGGTCTGGTACATCATCTGACCAAACGACGTGGTGCTGTTGGTGCTCCAGCTGAAGCCGTTCACGTTTTCCGTCTGCATGTTGCCGTAGGAGTAATTACCGTCAACCACACTACCTGCCGCACTGGCAGTCGGGCTGATAGCAGAGGAAGCGAAATGGCTGTACACACTGGAAAATCCGGCCCCAAGCCCCCTGACCATCATCCAGGATAATGGCGGGATCATCATGGAAAGATACCCGGCAGTGGAAGCCAGATCGGAGTATTTCAGTTGTATCTGTGAAATTTCAGAGAGCACCACCGGCGCACCATTCTGTTTCGCATAAAATGTCATGGCACTGTTCAGAATGGCGTACAAGAGTGGCCATGACTGCAGCCACATCAGGGCAAACACATAACCTTTCAGGACAGACAGCGTCAGTTTGTTGAATACAGCCGCCAGTACCAGGAGCGGGAAAATACCGATGGCGATCCCCGTCAGGATGGTCTGCGTCATGGGCAGTGTCCGCATCGCCACATGACCGATGGAGACATGTGCCAGACGTTGTTTCTCCATCGATGACGTGGTGGCCAGATTCACCAGGCTGGCCGAATCACCATTACGTGCGGCATAACTGGTGATCCCCTCCTTCAGCGCATTGATGGTGACATTCTGGCGGATGATCTGGCTGGCTGATTTACTTGAGCCATAGAAGTAACTGTAACTGTCGCCAATCAGCGTACTGAACAGCAGGTTAGGATCAGGGCGTCCACCAAATAGCTGCTGGGCATAATAATGCCAGGTTTTTCCGCCACTCTGTGTGTCCAGATTCAGCTTGTCTTTCAGCGAAACCGACGCGTCCTTACAGGTTACGAAATTATTATTGCTGTCATAAACGCCCCGCAGCGGGCTGGGGCGGGAAAAAATCAGCGTGTAGGGATCAGCGGAGGCCATCAGCTCCTCCAGCGTGTATTTGTGGTTCAGGTAAATATCCCCCATAACACAGTTCTGCACATAATCCTGGAAAAGATTGGCGATTTCCGGATTGCGGGACAAAAAGTCGGTGCTTTTTGATACCAGTTCTGCGCCAAACAGCATCCCCGTTTTGCTGTAGGTGACACTGTCCGGTTGCGTGAAGATCATCTCGTAACTGGCCACCATTGCATGCCCGATACGGGTCGTCAGTGAAAGTGGCATCGCCAGTCCGACCGGCACATTATCCACCCGGTGAACTTTGACCAGGTCACTGTTATCAATAATCTGCACCGATGTGCGGACATTAACCAGCAGGCTGATAAGCACAAATACGGCCACCCAGCCCAGCAAATCCATCACGTTGTGCCGCTGTACCCACATTACGGCCACCGCGAGAACAGACAATGTGAGCGCAATTTTTTCAATGGAATCCCACGTCCTGGTTCCCATAAAGGCGGCAATGGCGTTCAGGTTATTCCGCAACCACTCACCACCGGCAATCACATAAACTTCATTCACCGCGTGCTCCCTCCGAAGTGATAGTTGTTTTGGTAACGACTGAGCATGCGGGCGGAAAGCTGCTGACGCATGTAGCTCATCTGACGATCGACAACCAGCAGCGCATCCTGCTGTACCTGCACCTGTGACTGAAACGCCGCAATCTGCCGGGTGGCATCATTCATGTTGTCGTTAATATGTCCGATAACCGCTTCGTCATAATTTCCCGTGGCCACCATCGCCCGGGCCTGCTGTATCAGCTCCTGAATGTACTGCAGCAGGATGTCGTAACCGATATAGTCCGTCAGCTGGTAAATCATGCTGTTGGAAACTCCGAGCATCTGCGGGTCAACCAGGTATTTGAAGACGGGGATGGTGGTACTGGAAATAAAGCCTTTTTCCTTGTCATCCAGAGGCGTGTCACTGACCGCCTTGTTCTGAATGCTGGCCAGAAGTTTAGTAATCTGAGACTTCAGTGCATTATCCCGGCTGATAGTCACCGGTGTGTCTGCCACCACTTTCAGGCATTTATCAGAATCGTTGCAGTGATAAATTTTTGCTGTGCCGCCTTCCATCATGGCCCGGATAATTGAGCGGTCAGTGGTTCTGGCTGACAGCGGTGTGATTTCGCCGTTGGGACCAAACACCAGTGAGCCGGTCAGCGTCATCACAAATTCTTTCAGCTCTTTGTTGCCGTCAAACATTCTGTTTTTGGAAAGCGCATTCCACATGATGTTGATGTTTTTGGTCACCCGCTCCTTATCCTTGTCGCTGGCTTTATCCCTGACACTGTCAGATTTCCCGCCAACGGTACATCCCTGCCGGGAAGCCGCCCAGTCAGCAAAAATATTGCTCTCACCGGCAATGTCCTGACAGACTTTCTGCTGGGACACCTGCGTCCGGGGGAAAAGCCCGCCGATAATCCCCTGTGCAGCCTGGCAGGAACTGAGGTTCATACTGTTAATGTCGCTTGCCATTTTCTGCACGAAGTCTTTTGCGGTTTTTATTTCCGGCACCGTTGTCTGCAGGGCAAGGTCAAAAAAGTAACCGGCAGCATTGCTCATAATCTGCTTAACAAAACGCTGCAACTGCTCACCATTAATAAAACTGAACGAGCCGAGATAGGCGTCGATGCCGCCACATCCAGCATTGATATCCGGCAGCGTCATGGAAATTAGCTGAACATTTTTGACCTGAGTACGGGCATACAGGGAGCCACCGTAAGCATAGCCGGCGGCCTGCCCCTGCCAGACGCCCGGCTGTGTGGTATTGGAAGCAAATCCCAGCTTATTAAAGAACTGATTCATGTCGCTGTTCACATCCGCTGACGCTGCAGGCGTCACCGTCAGTAAGGCGGCACAAAGAACCAGAAGAGGTTTAATGCGTGGCATCATTCTTGCCCTCCCTTAATGTGTTCTCCCGGTGCATACGACATTTCAGCAGGAATATCTCGATATTTCCGTATATTAATTCGTACATTGGGGACAGAAAAAAATGTAACAAGAAACCCGGCTGCAAGCGCATATAACGCATACGGAATGGCATATATCAGGATATTCCACATATAACTCGAATTATTTAATTCCGGGTCCGCTTTCCACGAATCAATACAGGCATCAAAAATAATATCCATAACTGTCCATAAAACAATTCCGGCAGTCAGGAATACCAGAGACAACCCAGCATACCTGCCAGTAATTCTGGAAATGTATTTATAATCTCGTTCTGTACTTCTGATTTTGAGCTCAGGATTACTTTTATTTTCTCTCATTATAAGTTCCCTCTGATATTTCCGATGATTCATTCAGACCGGTCATGCGGCTGTAATATATTTCAGACACCGAAATCCATCCCACAATTGCCCCCACAAAAAACACAACAGAAACAGAAAAGGTAAGACTCAGCGAAACGACAATTTCTACAGGGCTGGCGGGATAAAAAAGCCCCTGACGGATAAAGGGGATATTCAGGCTGACGATTATTCCCGTCACGATGCCGGATATTCCGGCAATGAGTAACACCACCTGCTTATTTCGCACCTTTTTTTCCTCCGTACATCTGCAAAACGGTATCCACCCGCGCCATAAAACCGGCGGCATCCGTTGCCCCCTGTAAAAGCGGTAATGCCTCAAGCGTGTTGACGTTGACCAGGAAGGTGGTCGGTGTGGCCACCGGGATATTCGGGAAGAAGGTCTGCATCACCTCCGGTGGCACCGGTAATGCTTCAGGAAAGGCCGTATCCCCCTGACCATCCAGGGTGTAGGAAAAAACGGAAAAGCCGTACTGCTGTGCCAGCTGTTTCAGTACCGGGTCAAACTGGTGACAGTAAGGGCAATGCCCCTGCATAAACAGCACCACCTTCCAGTCGGCCAGGTTAACCTGCCTGCCATTACTGAGGCGGAACCAGCGGGGAGCCGGCTTTGCTGTCCTGGCTGACGTGCCTGCTGCCGGTTGTGCAGGCTGCGTAGCCATACCCTGCGGATTCCAGAGTCGCTCTATTTCATCCCGGGTGGAGGCCTGCACAGCAGCGGCGCTCAGCAACAGGGTGAACAGCAGTGATTTAGTGAGAGACATGTCCGCCCTCCTGCTGCCCTTCCATCATGGCCTGTTGCCTGGCTTCCAGTGCCTCACGCTCTTCCCGGCTGACACGGGCAATCCATGCATCCAGCACCTGGTATGCGCCGAACAGTACGAGAATGGCCGCAATCAGCTCCGCCAGAAAAAAAGCCATCCAGGGTTTGCTGTAAACAAGACGGGCGACGATATGAAACCAGACACCCAGGGAAAATACCCACATTCCCGTAATATCAAGCCGGGGTAAAGAGAATCTGCGTTTACTTATCATGTTAAACTCCGGTTATTATTTACATGAGAGTATTCATGTCTGTAATATTCGCGTTTGTGTGATATTAATCAGAGGTACAAATGGAAAAGCGATCTTTTAAAGAAAAACTGGAAATAATCAGAAACATAATAAGAGAGTCGTTACCGGGAAATGCGGCAATTATTGCGCTGATATATGCAGCATCACATTCATTACCGGTCAATGCCTTCCCTGACTATCTTGTAATAAGTTTATTAAGTATCGCAGCAGGCATCGTTGTATTATGGTTATTTTCAATTATCTATATTTATTTTTGTGAGCTATTCAGAAGCCACTGGATTGCGGTATGGTTTATCATATGGTCTTCAGTAATCAACCTCATTATTTTGTATGGTTTTTATGACCGTTTTATATGACTTAGCCTGTCATAAGCCCCCTTATAAAAAACCACATCACTCCGGACCATACCGATGACAACACAATACAGATAAATATTCTTCTGAACCTGTCGAAGCTCGTAACGTCCGGTAATGCGGCCGCAACTATTGAAACAACCAGTGCTGCGCCCTGACTCATAATTGCACCACACAGAAACCAGAGACTGGCGGTAAGCACATATAAACACGCGATATTAATAACAAGGAAAACCAGTGAGCTCAGGAGAAACATTTTCCTGTCATTACGCTCAGAAAAGAAATAACCGGCAATAATGACAAATATTAACAGAACAACACCTGTAAACATTTTCAAATAATCTTCACTCATAAATCAAATCCGCGATTAAAAATTGGGTTTAAAATCTTCAGAAACGTTCAGGAACTGTTTTGCCAGGTCGTCCTGCGAAATAAAGCCGTATGATAACGGGCGAATACTGCCCTGTTTCGGGTCAACCAGCATCATGGCCGGGAAATATTTCACGCCGAGGCGCTGCACCTGCCCCTGGTCAGTCCGGGAATCCGGCAACAGCGGATTAATCACGCCATCCACGGAAACGGGAATAACACTCAGACCATACGTATCCCGGAAGCCATTAATGACCTGCGCCAGTTGCCCGTCGATGGGGTCCTGCCCCCGGTAAAAAAACATGATGCCGTAGTGTTCAGCCAGTTTCGCAATGGCCTGTCGCTGCTGCGCCTGGTCTGCTGCCAGCTGGTTCCGTACCGTGCCGTTGTAATGGCTGTACTGCAGGTTATAGTCCAGTTCAGGATGTGCCAGCATGGCCTTTCTGGCGCTCATGGTGAAAAGCCCGGCCTGCTGAGTCCAGTAATTTTGCAGCCGGAAATATTTCACAAAATTATCCACGCCGGGATACAGAATGGCTTCGTACAGCGCCCGCTTTGTTGCCGTCTGCAGTGCGGCCAGTTTCTGCATAATATCCGGTTCCTGACGGGGGGCTGCAGATACAGGTTTATTTTCTTTTTCCTTCGGATTTATTTTCTCGTTATACCACTGCCAGCCTGCATCTTTTCCTGACGCCGGAAAAATAAAGCAGCAGAGTAACAGTGGCAGTAATGCTTTATTCATCTTCATTCCTTTCATCACTTTTTCTTTCATCAGGTTTCTGCAGGTCAGTCAGGGCAGAAAAACAAAAATACAGAATAAACAGGAGCACACCGGAGTAAAGGATAACGAAAGCAGCGGCAAGCATCCCGTCTGCCGTGGTTTCTTTTACCGTATCCCACGACCAGATAATTACCGGAGAAATGACAATCGCTGTAATCAAAAGCCGGATAAGAAAATCAATAAAACGGTTCGACGTGAATATGACTTTCATCATTTCCCCCGGTTATTTCCCATACCTTACTGTCCTGCCTGTTTCAGCTGGTCAGCAATCTGCTCTTTCACTTTCTGCGTCAGAACGCCACTGTCCGGGATTTTCTGGTTATTCATCAGGTCTTCGTAGAAGTTAGTGAAATCCAGTCTGTTGAACTGAATTTTCTGCAGCTCATCAACCGTAATCCCCCGACAGTCAGGATGCTTCGCACTACCAAAACTGATACGCAACTGACCGTTGCGCCCCTGCTGCTGGACTATCTGCGCCAGCTTCGAATCAAACTGACAGTAGCTGCGTTTTTTCTCCAGACAGACACCCAGCACTTTCTTCGAACAGAACTCCCCGACGCTGACGGTCAGTTTGTTTGATTTTGCTTTAGCCAGGGCCTTTTCATCACTGCTGCATTTGGCCAGCCCGATATCCTGTCCCCAGCCGCTGTCCTTACAGCAGTTGCTGTATCCGGCTGCAGCCTTCTTACAAAATTTCGCCTGACCGGTGAAAGCACGGACATCCCCCCCGTTCAGCGCCGCAACATCCTTACCTGCTGCGGCCAGTGCCGCCAGCTGAGAAACGGCTTCGGCAAAATCATTACTCTGCCCGCTCTGAGCCTTATCGCATTCGCCATCGAGACAGAATACGTCTCCCCCACAGACCATCACTTTCCCGGATGTTTTTGACTCACAGGAGTACGTGGCATATTCATGCAGACAGGCACCTTCTTCGGAGTAAAAGGCACACTGGTGTGACACCAGGGTACAGGCAGGATTGTCGGTGTAGGTCTGACAGGTTCCCTTGTCTGCTGACTGCGTGACATACGTGTCCCGGTATGCCCAGCAGCTCTGGTACATGCTGTATGACTGACCGTCTTTCACCAGCGTCCTGTTCCCGCCAGCCTCCGTACATTCTGTTTTTGTCAGTTTCCCCTGCTCCTTGCTGAACGGGCAGCTTTCAGACCAGACAACATACGGGGTGTACGAGGCTTTTTTTACCCTGACAACCAGACGCAGCTTCATTGCCGTATGACGTTTGAATTTTGTATTCCCGACCCGGACGGGGTGAGATGACGTAAAAGCCACACCGGCAGTCAGTGTTTTCTGTACTGGTGTAAATGAGGCATCTGCTGAGTATTTGGCATTCCAGCTCAGTGGGGTTCCCAGTACTGTAATTGTCATAGGTACACTCTTCTGCAAGTAAGTACGACTCCAGCTGTAATGCGCATCGACAATTTCACCGGTAACGGGAGAGGTAATGGAGACAACATACTGACCATTCACTTCACGTGCAGGTAGCTGACTCATTTCATACTCCAGCGTCCGGGTTTCCCATGTGGTACTCCCCTGCAGCTCCATACGGGCAGTTCGTGTGCAGTACTGCTCCACCTGTAAATCCCGCTCACAGGTGTAATTCGTGTATTCACTCCTGCTAATCTCCTGCGCACTGCACTGCTGCCCGGTGTTTCCCACAATGCTGTCAGCCCGGTTCACCACATCCCTGCCGGTCTGGATAAACGGTGCATCCGGTGAAAGAATGTCTTTCGGCTTGTTCATGAATGACTCTGTAATGGTTTTTCCGGTTTCACCGGTCGCCCATTCCGTGGTGCCGTCATTTTTCAGGCCGCCATCCCCGCCGGCAGTCACGCCACCGTAATATTTTGTCTCGTCCGGATTCGCGTTATAGCCGGGGATACTCTCCTGTGGCTTAAAGCCCTGAATACTGCTGCTTCCCTGCCCTTTGATCTGGTGAGCAAAATCAGAACCGGCCCGGTAATCACTGTTGCTGTCAGCCTGTGCCATGCCGGCAACCAGAGCCAGTATCAGAGGTAAAATACGTTTCATTTCCCGGAATCTCCTTTCCCTGCCAGTAAATCATGAGCCACCTGCCGGCAGTCACCCGTGGCGGCCACTTTCTCCAGCGCCTGGCCGACCCGCAGGTTTCCCCGGATGATGTCGTATCCCTGACTGCAGAACACCACCAGTGCCGGTACAGTGCGAATGCCGTACTGTGAAAACAGCGTCGGGTCGATCTGAACACCATCAGTCGCTCCGTCTTTCACCAGGGACAACACAGCTTCAGCGGTGGTCTTCAGGTCATTGTTCACCATGCCCCGCAGTGTGGCCGGAATACCGTAGTGCCGGGTTTCGCCCAGCATTCGTTTCAGCCCCTCTTCGGGAATGGAAAACGACACAAAATACAGAGCACCCTGCCGGGGTTTCCCGTCCTGCGAAGCCTGCTGTTTACGAACCAGCTCATCCAGGAAATGGTTATCTGAACGCTGAAGGGGGGTTTCCAGCACCTGTTTCTCCGCCCAGGCTTTCAGCTGATGGTCAGGTTTTTCACGCAGTTGTCTGCTTAAATTTTCCTGCTGCTTCAGGAACTGGCGGTTTTCAGGAGTGTTCACGTTTTCTGACGCCATAACCGCCCCGTTCAGCATCATCAGCAGTGCTGCCAGAGATTTCATACTCAGCTTCATCATTCACCTCACAGGAAGACACAGTTACGTTTACGCCACATCAGGTAGCCGAAGTTTTTCTTTGTGTTGGGCGGATTTTTCCCGGTTTCCCAGCGGGTCACGCTGCGCCCGAACGGGTGGCACTGCCCGCTGTCCGGATACATATTCACCATCTGGTAACGCCAGCGTTCTTTGGGCAGGATTGGGGACGGATATTCATTACAGACGGCGTTATTTTTCCCGATGGTTTCCATAATCATGCCCTGACGGTGCAGCTTGAACGCCATGCGTTCACTGACCAGCAGGGAGGACTGCAACGGACTGGACTCATTACTCACCCAGCCATTGAACGGGTACATACTTCCCTGCGAACCGGCACACCAGAACAGAACATCGAGAGGCATATTAAAGGCGCTGGCAATCGCATCTGCTGCGCAGGCTCCCTGTGCTATCGGATTGGCAAAGATGACAGCTTCCGGATTGAGAATGGTGGTCAGGCTGCTGTCCGTCCAGGTGGGGTCGATTTCAGAAAGATAAGCGATATCCAGGTCACCACCTTCCAGACAGCCCAGCGATGTGATGATGTTCAGCCAGTACGTCAGCGGGTATTTGTACCAGTGAACGTGATAGAACGCCCCATTTACCTGCTTCTCATCCTTTTTCGCCGTTCCCTGTGCCGTTTTACCAAAAGCCGGCAGGCTGAAGCCCAGGTTCACCATGCATCCCGGTGACCGGGTGACGTCCGTCAACGCCATCGGCTCCCAGTAACCAATGGCCAGCCCGATACGCCTGAACAGCGGCGGCGGTGCCGGACAAATCTGAATGGGCATCGACGGGTTCGCCGTGTCGGGGACCTTACCCTGACTGACTTTGATACTGCCCAGCGAGAGCGGGAAAATACAGCTCCAGCAGATATCTGTGATCGGGTTTACAAAACGCCCCTCACAGGCAGAATCCGCAGACGCCGCAGGGACATGACCGGCGAAAAGGAATAACATCAGCAGCCACAGCCTTCGCTTCATTTTCTGCCCTCCTCTGCCGGAATAAATTCCACCTTCAGGAAGCGATCGCCGGGAACGGCGCTCACCCGTGCCGGGACCTGATCAATGCCGAGGCGCTGGCAGAGCACACCGTTCTGGTCAAAGTAAACACGGCTGTCCAGAGACTTCTGCATCTCCGGGATACTGCCCTGCACGAGGATAATTTTGCTCTCCAGTGTGGGCGGCGTCTGGCGTTTCATCCAGGCCACCTGCGCCGGATCATCGCCATTGATGAAATACAGCGTCTGGTTAAAAGGAACATACTGCAGCGGATTCATCACTTCACCCTGACGGGCAAACACCCGCCCTTCGTTATCCCGGATATCCGCAGCCAGTCTGACGGACGGGTCAAACAACCGGCTGCCGTATTTCTCCGTGCGTCCGATACCGGGCACGGCAGGGGGCCGCAGACTGTTGCGGATCACCCGCTCCTTAAAGGCATCCATTTTCCGGCCCATCTCACCGGACTGCTCCAGTGCCGTCAGGCGCTGCATGATCACCGTCAGCATGTCCGGCTCCTTTACCGGCCACAGATCGCCCCAGGTACCAAGATCGGCGGCGGCCACACTCTGCCCCCATATCAGCAGGGCAATCAGCCCCCGGCATCTCATGGTTCCGCCCTCATTCGCCGGGCAATATCCTGCTGGATTTCCCGGGTGATATCCGGTGCCCCCTGTACCACAGCAGGCGACACCAGAATGACCGCGTGGTGTTTCTGCTGCCACGCCTGCAGGCTGGCTTCCAGTGCCGTGTTAAAACGCGCTGAAAGGGCTTTTGACTGCGCTTCTGACAGTTGTTTCTGACTGGCTCTGTCAAAAAACGCATCCACGGTCTGTTTCATGTTGAAGGCGACAGTCACCGGTGCGTTCAGTCTGACAATGCCGTAACTGACGGCTGCGTTCAGTAACACCATTGCCAGGCATCCCGGCACCGTCCACCACCAGTGGCTGCGTCGTTCTGCCATGACGTCGGCGGGTTTCTGCGTTGAACTCATGCCACACTCCTGTATTTCTCATGTTCTTCCAGCCAGGCTTCCAGCGAAGCCATTTCCGGCCCTGACTTCTTCCACGCCAGCTGCCACACTGCCTCATGAATACTCAGCCCCTCTTTACGCTTCTGCTGCACAAACTCAAAATCCGGGCCGTCAGAGCTGTACATGGCGCGGCTTAACGGGTCCACAAACAGACGGTGCCAGGAGGAATGGTTTTCCACCTGCAGCAGGAAGGAACTGAACCACTGGTCTTTGGCCGCACCAAACTTACCAATCATGTCGCGCTGCAGTGGCAGGAACTGGTCCGGATACAGTTGGTTGTATTTCGCGAACTCCTTCGCACTCTGTTTGAGGATAATTTTGTAGGAGGAGTTACCCCATGCCGCGCGGGCAGCACTGGAGGCCTTATCAGAGTCAAAGTCGACGATGTTCTGTGTGATGGTGATATAGGCACCGGTATGACGGCGGGCCGTACGGTAGCCTTTCTCAATAAATTCACCGACCTTGTGATTTTTGAAGTCCAGCAGACGCCAGCCTTCATCAATAACGTTCAGTTTCTTGAGGTTACGCGGCGTGCGGTACATCCTGTTCTCGATGTAGATAATCAGGGAGAACATCACCGCAACCAGCAGTGACGGACGGTCTTCCAGTCCGCCCAGCTCCAGCACCACCATTTTTGCGTCATCCCGCAGGGACGGCTCATCAGAGTTAAAATACTGGCCGTAAGTGCCGTTGGCAGTGTACTGGTCAAGCAGCACAATCATTTCGTCCAGACGGCTGCGGATAGTCGGTGACTCGGCATACTGCTCGCTGTCACTGGCGTTTTTCAGGAAATCCACCACGTCATCAATACGTGCTCTGTTCTCTTTGGCCAGCCAGGAGGCTCTGACCGCCTGCAACAGCAGACCTTCATGCACTTCATCCAGGTTACCGTTGGGGCTGGCCATCACTGACAACTGGTCACGGACACGCTCCGCTGACTGGTCAATATCGGTGATGTTCGCAAACGGGTTAAAACGCAGGGTTTCACCGTCCAGATACACCCCGCCCATGTTCTCACACAGGGACTTGTATCCATCCCCCATGTCGAACACCACGGCAAAGCCTCCGGAGTCCAGCACGCTGCGGATAAGTGGCTGTATCAGCCCGGTTTTACCGGCCCCGGAGGTGCCACAGACCGCCATGTTGTAGTTGGTGTTATTCATCCCCCGGAAGAAAATATCGATAAACGCCAGCTGGTTACGGTAGGTGGGTGCCAGCAGACCTGCCGGTGTCAGGGGGTTATCCGCCACTAACGGCATCAGGTTGGCAACATTAAAGCTCTCTGCGCGCTGAACCACTCCGGCCTCTTTCAACTGTTTAAACAGCCCTTTCCCGGCCATAAAGGGCAGGCAGGTCAGGAAATTGCGCATGTGGTTAAAGCGCGGTGAAATCAGCTCAAAACCGTTTTTACGAAAGCTGTTCAGGATGTCCTGCTCCACTTCCAGCGCCGTTTCATTATTGTCCTTGCAGAATGCTGTGATGTTGAGGAAGTAGGACACCACGGAGGACTGACCGGAGCCCAGCCGCTGACGCAGTTCCCCCCACTCCTTCGCCTCTTTCTCCACGGACGGAAACCATTTGGCATAGGAGGTCTTCGACTTTTTCTCCAGGTCCATGTACTTCAGGTTGGCTTCGCTGTGGGTTTTCACCTGGTCTTCCACCACCAGAGTCAGCGTCAGGATGAACGGACAGGAGATGGACAGTTCCGGGTTCAGCAGGTTGCTGTAGTTGTCGGCCACGTTCCACAGGAAGGCGATTTCCGGGTTACGGGCCAGATGGAAATTCAGGATGCGGGCCGTGCTGTTCCTGCCGTTCTCACGCAGGCCCAGCGTCAGGTAATCAGCCCGGACTTTCAGATCAAAACTGTCCTCCACACACTGATAATTCAGATCAGAATACGGGTCCAGCTGACGTCTTTTCGGGTACAGGGAGTCCGGGTTATGGTTAATCATCTCCCCGACAATATCGATAAAGGCCTGTGCATCCACCGTCTGTGTGGTGATACTGGCCCCCTGTAACGACGCCCGGATGATTTTCACCAGGTTTTCCATTTCCAGAATGTCGGCCCGGCTTTTTTTCTTCGAAGGAGAACAGTACGAGATAAACACCCGGTAATGGCGCAGGGTCAGGGGCAGATTCATCCCCTCCGGCAGCGGAAACTGTGTCGCTGCCGCTTTCATATAATAGGCCCGGGTAATGGCGTTAAACCGTTCAGCCTGTTCACCTGACCAGGAGAACTCACGCAGCCCGTATTCAATCCTGTCACCAACCAGCTGACTGGACATCAGATGGATACACAACGGAATACCGCGCGGCAGTTTGGTGCGCAGCATGTGATCGAGGGCCTCCACAATGGACTCATTCGCCCCATTGATGGGGATGGCTTCCAGCATAAAGCCCATCGTGGTGTCATTCATGAACAGACCGGATTCCTGGTTGTAATCACGGTACGGCAGCAGACGGCTGAACTGCGGGAAGCTCATTTCGCCCAGAACTTCATTGGCCTTTGCGGATTCGTCAGGCAGTTTCAGTGCTGTGACGAGGGAGTTAACCGCCTGAGTGACGGCCTCAAGTGGGTTATTCACATGAATTCCTTAGTTGAAAAATAAAGCGAGAAATGCGGTAGCCATGAAGGGAATACCTGTAATTAACGCGCCATTTCCCGGCGCATATACAAAGATTTCTGTTTTCTGAATATCCACTCATGTTCATCCGGAATTAAATCACTATGTTCTGCGACTGACTTATGCATAATGTTTTCTCTGTCTTTCCTGATACGCCTGACATTCAACGCACAACGTCACACCGGGAAATATTTTCCGCCGGGCTTCCGGAATAGGATTTCCGCATGCTTCACAGAGATAAACAGGAATACCATGAGCATTTATTTTCTGGCGTATCCGGTTTATTCCTGTCATGGTCAGTTGTTCTGTCACTGAATATGCTTCATCGGCTTCATCACTCACGGAATATTCCTCCCGACATGTTCTGACACGCTACCGCCCATCCCTTTTCACGCACAGGGCACTCGTTTTACAGGCAGATTTTGAATACAGAAAGCCCGCCGGCATTGCCGGCTGATATACAACTTCAGGGCCAGTTAATTAATACGTGGTTTTCCCCACGCAGACGGTTTAATAACAAAAAACACGCTGGATGGCTGATGATAAACATCCTGGTTATCAATATAAGGCGCTATCCATAATGCTGCCGTCTGCTCACCCGTTCTTAGCGGACGAGGAGGTGTTACCGGCGTAACTGAACTGACCGGAACAACCGTTTTCACTTCCCGGGCAGCGGTAAACAGCGGGCGAGGTGCCAGCAGTTTCTGCTCCGGATGTGCTGTCACCGCAGGTCTGCTGCCGGACGGAGTGGTCGCGGTGACGGTCTGCACCGGCATTGTCCGGAAGTTCCCTTCAGCCAGGCGCGGCAGTGATGCCGCAACCGGCTTTGCTTCTGAGGACTGCTCCAGTTTTTTGGCCTTCTCATTGGCCTGCTCCATCGTCATACAGGTATCGGATGTGGTGGCGTTACACTCAAATTCCGTACTGGTTCCGGCACAGCCGGAAAGTAATAAGGTCCCCAGCAGAGGAATAAAGAAAGAAATCTGTTTCATTGTCCCTCACCTTTCTCATCGCAGTTCACAAAATCCTTCTTCAAATCCCTGACCGTACAGGTTTTTACAATGTCAGGATTTTCAAAAACCGTACTCCGTGATGATTTATAAACATATGCCACAATGCGTTTCCCACCCGCATCAGGTTCTGGTGCACTGACTTCACATAACGGAGGTGTTATTCCGGACTCATACAGCACCGGATAATTTATTTTTTTGACGCTGCCATCAGAAACCAGCTTATTCATCGAAGGGTTCCTTATATTTCTGAATTCTTCATCACACCGACAGCAGTCATATTAAAATTGTCCGGCAATGACTCAGAACCGAATTTCTCCGGTGCAGGAAGTACGATTCTTGTGGCGCAGTTACTGAGAACAGCATGCATAAAATCATCTGACACGGTTTTACCCGGCACAGAGAGGGCTGTAATAACATTAATATTACGCATGTTCATTTTTATCTCCGTTGTTTCTGTTTGTTCTGTCATCAGGAAGATAAACAGGGCATTTCCTGATTTTTCCCGGCAGGGAAGCGTCTTCCGTATAAACTTCCTTCAGATGTTCATCTGCGGTTACCACCCGGATACATTTCATTTTTCCGGGTCGCACCGGATATTTCCCGGTGATCGCTGCCAGCGAGACATACATCAGTGCCAGTGTTGCCCATAATGCGGTGACCAGTTGCATCAGTGACCGGTCAGTCTCCCTGACATAATCTGCAGCATCAGCCGCGCGGTAATGGCAGATATCCTGTATTTCTGATCTGCCTGAAGAATCAGAGGAAGAAAACCAGCATTCACTGACCGGGAACTGTCCGGCAGGTGCTGTTTGTCTTACGAAGTTAATCTCCTTAACCAGTAATTTCCCCGGCGTGGTGTTGTCCTTCCATAAAACAAACAGAGCCATCAGGGCCATTGTGGCCAGTGGCAGAATGACGGTGTACTTCAGACACCAGAACAGTCCTCGCAGAACCCGGGCGACAACATACCGGGCGGCATGGCCCGCCTGACGGGACGACGTATTATTTGCCATCATTGCCCCCTCCCTGACTGCCGGACATAAACTGCTGCGGATTCAGGTTGCCCAGCTGCTTCAGCATCTGGTCAGTATTAAAGCCGTTAAGATGACTTTCAGCTGATGGCGGAACAGGAACCGGACTTTCCGGATTGTCTTCTTCCGCTCTGCTCTGCGTGCGTTCCAGCGCCATCTCTTCCACGGTTTTCAGCTGGAAGCCGTCCTGGAACACCACGGTCACTTCGTTGCCCGCACCAATCGGTATCACCGGGTGATACTGTTCGGCACGTTTGATGTAGTAGTCACTGAGCGTCTGTGCGGCTTTCGATGCGCCGCCACCGATACCCATTTTAAGGACATCGCCGGCCCCGTAAGCAGCAGTGGCACCCAGCCCGACAGCCGGCTGGGAGGCGCGCTCCATTCCCTGACCGATACCGTCAACAAATCCCGCGCCCCATGCCCAGCCGAGGATTTTGCCGTTACGCATCACCACTTCGCCCTTGATACCGTTTTTACCCCGGAAGCTGACATGCCCCTTAATCGGCATATCAATAGTTTTGCCGTCCTTCAGGCAGCTGATATTGCGGGTACGTACAATGGCACGCTCACTGGACACATCCCCCCAGGCTTCCAGACCAACAAAACATCCCGTTGCGTCATACGTCTTGCTGTTCGGCATTTCCACCAGGCCGGTGATACGCAGCTGCATCGGCACCGTGGATTCATTACCGGTGACAGAGGCATTGGCATCCGCCCCTTCAATCAGCATGGCTTTCGCAAAACTTCCTGACGGAATGTACGGCAGTGATGGTCCCTGTTTTCCCTCATTACGGGTAAACACCTTACGCTGTATCCGGTTAGGCACCGGCACAGACTGGTACGTCACCTGTGGTGGTGGCGTGACACCATTCCCGGGATAAAACGCCGTCGGCGGTGGAACAGCAACGCTGCCCTGCGGCGGGAAGGATACGGGGGTGTTTCCTGGCTGTGGTTCGCCTTCCGGGCCGGGCGGTGAGGCAGGCATCTGCGGTACAGGCTCACCGGTCGCCGTGACGGGATTAGCACCCAGGGCTTTTACCTGCTCTGCCAGGGCGGCATTGTCCTGTCCCAACTTTTCAATACGACGCTGGTCATCACCGCGCTGTTTGTTCAGAACATCCAGCTCACGACGGATTTCCTCATACTGCTTCTGCATCTGCGCTGCCGTCACCTGCATCTCGGTGGTGGCATGCTGACGCACCTTGTCATCAAAGGTCGTATCCACCACACCGGTCATATCCGGCACAGGCTCCTGTTCAGCCACGGTTTCACCGTTACCGGACATGTCCACATCAGACAGATACAGTGCCCCACCAATCGCGGAGGCTGTACCGACAACCACAATCCCCAGCCACAGGTACTGCTTGCGTTTCACAATGGTATTGATACTGGCCATCAGTTGCCCTCCCCGTCACGGATGACATACACATCCATGCGCGCACCTGCCAGTAACTGGCTGGCAGGCTGGCTGAACATCACGGCACGGGTTCCCGGCTGCCAGAAGTCACTTTCCCGGATATTCAGGGCAGACAGCGTTTTATTTTCCACGGCAAAGCGGACCATCTTCAGGTGATTCCCCGTCCATACGGCATCTGCCACTGAAGACAGCCCCGCCGGGGCCTGCAGGGTTTCCTTTGTCACTGGGACCTGATACCAGCCTGCGGGTAATTTTCCGCCACGGACGGCCTGGCTGATGGTCACAAGCAGGGATTCGTAAGGCGTGGACGTTTCCCACGCACCGGCTTCTTCTCCGGTTCCGCGCAGGTCACTGACCAGCTGAATGGTACGCCCCGCGCCTTCACGGGGAACGGCCTGAATGGAAAGATTCAGACCACGTTCTGTTTCCAGAATGAACGTAAAGGGCTTTTTGTTGACGGTGGCAACCACCACACCGCCGGAGGCGGTCTGCTCATTATTGGTCAGGGCACCATCCAGACTGTTCACGGCGATAATCCGGTCACCGGGAACGGTAAACAGATTCGGGCTGGTATTGCTGATGGCAATACTGGCCTGACCACCGTTCACCATTGGCACCACGGTGGGGGCCAGCGTACCGTTTGCGGCCATCACGCTGCAGGAAAAAAACAGGCTGCCGAATATTATTGCCGTATTA
Organism: Escherichia sp. WS568; assembly: GCF_046486085.1. NCBI lineage: Bacteria > Pseudomonadati > Pseudomonadota > Gammaproteobacteria > Enterobacterales > Enterobacteriaceae > Escherichia > Escherichia sp. WS568. The sequence goes on along the minus strand of NZ_JBJQMC010000028.1, from coordinate 12,999 downwards.
TTTTTTCTCATCGTCTGTTTCCCCGAAATTATCCAGCCAGGTCACCCCGTTTTCCCGCTTCAGAATAAGGATGTAATGTTTGATATCAGTGAAAGGTTTTGAATCACCAATCCAGGTTTTAAGCACACCTCGAATTTCCACACGGCCATACTGAGGCCAGACACGAACACTGGTCTGGAAAAAGGCTGAGTTCACGTTATCGTTTTTAATACGCTTCGCTTCTTCAGCCAGAATAACTTTCATCTGGTTCTGTGCGCCCGGGCGGATATATTGCAGAAGCGCCTGATGTGAGGCATCGACGGTTTCTGATGAAACATTCAGACGGAGGGCAATAAATGACAGCGCCATCTGCTGTAAATAAGAGGCGTCGGCACTGTTCTGTGACACGGCAAAGGGGGCATTAAATGCCATTGGCGTCACGGCAGTGCGTTGCTCATTCTGAAGACGGTAGTTATTCACCCCCTGAATGACGTTAACAGAGAGGCTGAGAACAATAAGCACTGACATAAATATAAAGGCGATGGCCATTACACGACTGGTACTTAAACGGGCACCGTGTTCCATATAACAATCCTGGTATCAGTTCTATTTAATCCACTGCCGGAAACACGAATCGGGAACATTATGAAAAATACCGCGCAGCAGGGCTGTTGGCATATACCAGTAAATCAGGTCACGTAACCAGGAACTGCCCCGCCCTTTTTTCAGTTTTTTAATCCCGAAATAAACCAGAACCGCTGCACCAATACCGAACAGATATTTCGATGTTGTGATACCCCAGCCAATACAGATTGCTGCGGGGATCAGTTCATCCAGTGGCAGGCCAAACCAGCGGCTCTGGTTGGTCAGTGTTTCCGGGAAACGATATTTCTTAAGTTTATTCTCGTCTCCCGACATCGTTTTATTTCCTGTCAGAGGCCAACGACGGCCATACCCACAGCAATAAATACAGAGATGATGGCAAAACCGGCCAGGAACTTGACGTTTTTGGTCATCATGTACATGACAGCACCGACCAGAACTTCAGCCAGAACAACCCATTTAACAACACTGGAGTCCTTACCGAAGGTCGCCTTAACCGTGGTGTTACCGCTTGCCATCAGGTCCTGACCACTGCTGCCGGCGGCCATCGCCAGCTGCGGGAAGAACATCATCAGAACAGCAGCCGGGATCACTGCGCGAGCCAGGCGAAGCATATTCAGACGAGTGAATTTAGAAAAAAACGACTTCTTTTTGACGGGCGCAGAAGCACCCTGAACACTTAAAACAGCATTCATAAGTTACCTCAATTTCGGATAAATGAATAAAACTAGAGTGTATTAAATGTTATATCTTCCTCTTTATCTGCCTCCCTGAATATCTCCGAGTTATAAAAATCAGGAAACTTGATCAAATGATCAATAACTCTGTCTGCAGCCTCATCTGTTTTACACCATCCACTACGATTTTTGGCTGCAATAAGTAGCTGGTTAGTTTCATCATCCAGACGCATTGTCAGATACTTAACCAGCGACTTACCATAGATATTCCCTGCCCTGTTAAACTTTGGATAGCGGTGAAGATGATCTTTAAGTCTTATTACTGCCTCAAACGATCGACTTCTTCCGCTTCTGTTACTTGCCTCAATTAATAGACTTTCCACATCTACAGGTAATTTTAGTTTTACCATCTTACCTGTTGCAGAACGTGTACCAAATCTTTTCAATAACACCTCCCGCTGTTTATCTTCTGGTTACCACTTATGTTTACAGAATAATCAGAAAAGGTAAATAGACGGAAAGTCTATATTTTATTAACACCTTATTAACGCGTATTTATGATACACATAGCCTTCTCGTATAAATAATAAATAAACTTTTTATTGTAGAGTAAGATAATTAACTCATCTTTATTAGAAACAGAGAAGTAGTCGCATATCAGAGATGCGTGTTTCTTTGATGTGGAGATGGATATATTTAATATTCTTGCTATAGCATTATGACTGATTCCGGTGCTATATAAGTAAAAGACATCATTTACATATGATGATACAGAAGAATCATCACTCATTCTTCTGATTATATTTCTGATATCATCACTGACAATCGTTTTTTGATTATAACTGTCTTTATGACGAACATGAGCAGCATCATAAAATTGCCACAGAATAATATTTCTGTGTCCATTAAGAAATGACTGGACAGATATTGTCCAGAATCTGTTCTGAATAAAAACATCCTCTACAAGATTAAGATGCGTATGCTCATTCCTGTATGCTTCCATCTCTGTGACAGAGATCAATTCACAAAAATCTCTCTGCGACAGAAGCCATTTTTCAGCACTTTGATCTTGTGTAAGAAATGACTCATGAAACAGCGTATTGCAAAAAATAAATTTTCCAGTTTCGTCCCTGATACAGGCTGGATTTGGATAATCCTGAATAACTGCCGTCAGATTTTCCAGCAGATCTATTTGACGAGCATGTTTTTGTTGAATACGATCCATCGGATACATAGGAACCTCCTCACAAAGGATTCTATGGACAGTCGATGCAGGGAGGAGAGAACTCCCTGCATCGGCGATTTTCAAATTCAAATTTTAACGTGGCATTAACCACGTAATTAATATACTAATTATCTTTCGTACTGTCACCTTTTTAAATCATAAAAACTCTGATATTTGAACGAAGTCAAATTTCTTTTATTCATCATCATTTTTTGGAAAAAATCGTTCCATCTCAGATGATACCTTCTCCCTGATATCTTCAACCATATTGGCATATTCAAACTTTGGATTTCCGGAGACATGAGGACTGAGAGACTCAATACCCAAAATTTTCGCTACTGATGATTGTGTTTTTACAACGCATTCAAGAAGCAATTTATTAAACTCAGTCTGATTAAATGCAGACTCTTTACGCTCCATCTGAGCCTCATGTACACGAAGCCCCAGTTCAAGAAGCATTGAAGCTGTTGCTGAAAAACTGACATCTTTTTCCCTTGCCCCTTCCTGTCGACGCTTCTCAATAATCGCATTTATTTTTTCATAGGCATCATTGCTGATATACAGGTTCACCTTAGCCATTAGAGATTACCTTTTTTGAACATAAAATAAAGTTAATTTCGAAACACTAAAATTCATAATGCAAACAGGGACGCACCGCTAGCAGCGCCCCTAGCGGTATCCTATAAAAAAACACACCGCGCCGCTAGCAGCACCCCTAATATAAAATAATGTTTTTTATAAAAATAGTCAGTACCACCCCTACAAAGCGGTGTCGGCGCGTTGTTGTAGCCGCGCCGACACCGCTTTTTTAAATATCATAAAGAGAGTAAGAGAAACTAATTTTTCATAACTCTCTATTTATAAAGAAAAATCAGCAAAAACTTGTTTTTGCGTGGGGTGTGGTGCTTTTGGTGGTGAGAACCACCAACCTGTTGAGCCTTTTTGTGGAGTGGGTTAAATTATTTACGGATAAAGTCACCAGAGGTGGAAAAATGAAAAAATGGATGTTAGCCATCTGCCTGATGTTTATAAATGAGATCTGCCAGGCCACTGATTGCTTTGATCTTGCAGGCCGGGATTACAAAATAGATCCTGATTTACTGAGAGCAATATCATGGCAAGAATCCCGTTACCGGGTTAATGCCATCGGTATTAATCCGGTAACGGGATATGGCAGCGGACTGATGCAGGTAGATTCCCAGCATTTTAACGAACTGGCCCGCTACGGAATTAAGCCAGAACATCTGACAACAGATCCCTGCATGAACATTTATACCGGTGCTTATTATCTGGCAATAGCATTTAAAAAATGGGGCGTCACCTGGGAGGCCGTTGGTGCATACAATGCAGGATTCAGGAAATCCGAACGCCAGAACCAGAGACGTCTTGCCTACGCATCAGAGGTTTACCGGATTTATACCGGGATAAAAAGCAGTAAAGGTATCCGGCTTCCGGCCACGAAGAAATCACTTCCGGAAATTAACAGCGTGCAGAACAATTAATTTTACAGACATTGTCAGATACCGGTTATGCCGCAAAAGCGGCATGGAAGGCCACACACAAAAATATCATATGAGTGACAATACTGACTGGCCGAAGCCCCGCGAAGCGGGAACCCATCTTATATATACCCGGTAACTGCGCAGCCTCCTGCCAGACCATTTTTCGCGGGCACAATATTTACAGACAACCGGAAAGCCGGTCGATGAAATTGAGGTATATCAGACGACACAGCAATGCCGAAAAATGATAATATAAGCAAAGCCCCGAAAATTTTTTCGGGGCTTTGCTTATATTATCATGACTTCCACTTTCTGAACTGTTCGGCAATCACCCATAACGCCTTGTTGATTCTTATATCACCATCAATACCTGTAATGGCTCTTGTCCTGGTATTTTTCCCGGAGGCACTTCGCCCCGATAATCCACCTTTTATCATATTCTCCTGAACCCGCTGCCAGGTTGTCCAGAGATCGTTCTGTTTGTCTTCCCGACGACGGGGAGTAATTATCTGTTCAGGTGTCACTGGCGTTTTATTTTCATCTTCATACCTGACCATCAGTGCAGCTCTGCCAAATAAATGTTGCTCGTCACTGTTAAGATGAATTTCTTTCATCGCCTCCATATTATCAGTGACCTTATCAAAGACACCGAGCACTTCATACGCTCCCTCGATAACCTGCCCGACAATATCACCTTTATGTGGAACGCGGATTTCGCCAAAATTATTTCCGCACACCAGGCCATTTGTGCAGACAAAACGAAAAATTCCGGGGATCATCTGATAACTGGATGAACCATCATGTGAATTAAGCAGGATAATTTCAGGAACTTCCTGTCCGTTAATATGCCCTTCCCTGCGAAGACGTAACATATGTTTACTGTATTCGCGACGTCCCAAATCACGAACCCGACTCTGACAGGCAAAGAATGGCTGGAAACCTTCATCACGTAACTTATTGATGATATTGATTGTTGGAATATACGTATAACGTTCACTCCGGGACTCATGTTTATCACCGGAAAATACCGAAGGCACGAACTGCATTAATTCATCATCCGTTAAAGGACGTTCACGGCGGATGGAATTATACCGACCAAAACGGGAAGCTAATCGCATAACAGCTACTCCTTTATGAAAGAATAAATTTAATAAAAAATTTTTCCGCTTAATATCATCCCTCCCGGTCTTCATTAACAAGTTTACAACAATCAGGAGGGATATTCATCACATCCGGTCAGCAGATCGCCCGGATATCGAGGCCGGCACGCTTAATCTGACGCAGGAACTGTTTGAAGTGATCGGCTTCCGCAATGTTGATATGGCGGAACTGCTTATCCACACCCTGACTGAGCGCGTAGCTATAACTGAAGGCCATCTTTTCCGGGTGGCTTTTGCGATATTTTTTCAGCTCAGTCAGGCTGCTGAATTCCAGGACGTCCCACTCTTCCCCGGTGTTTTTTTTCTTCCCGGCAACAAGAAGCGTGTACGACGCGGTGTTAACGTGGATATTTCGGGTACTCATCCTGCTTTCTCCTCTCTCTGGTTTTCAGCCCCCATCATCTGTTGAGTTTCGGGAGCCGCGGTTTTGACGTTTTGCGGGGACCTGCTCTTTGTTCCCTCCGGTATTCACCATCACCTGTTTGAGAACCTTCGCCGCAAGGGGCATCACTGCCACGGCCGGAAACGACTGTCCGGGGGCAGACCGCAAAAGTTTTTGCCTGCTTCTGGGCAAAAAGTTTTGCGGGATGTGCATTTCACCCCTGGACTGGCGGAGACGGTTGTGGCTGTCTATGCCCCCGGCGACAGGGGCTTAAACAGGTGAATGGCACCGGACACAACAACGGGCAGGGACCCGCCGCAACGACGTGAAGCGCGGTTTGCGAAACGGCGTTGCGCCTTACATCCCGGCGGCCTTTTGCCGGGATGCCAGGAGCGCAGGCCACGGCGCGACAGAGGCGGCGCGACCGGAACGGTCGCTGCAAGCCCGGGGTTTTCACGCATCGGACCGTAGCGACAGCCCGAAACCGCGCCAGCGGGTTCGGCGGAGACTGGCAGGTGCGCCAGCAGCTGCCTGTCGGAGTCGGGCCTGACGACCGGATGCCGCCAGGCAGCCGGGAGCCGAAGGTGCGCCCGGCAGACAGGACAACACTGCAGTAGTCAGAATCAGAGCAGGAAGAAAAAGAGAATAATCACAGGGAAGGTGATGTGATTTCTGACAGGCCATAACCAGAGAAGGCGGGGGAAAAGAACGGGCGCCGCAGGCGCGCGTTCATCCCCGTTCCTGAAGGGAAACGACCTTCCTGAAGTCAGGTTGTTCATGCCCGTACAACATCAGCAAGGAGAAAGGGGCTACCGGCGAACCAGCAGCCCCTTTATAAAGGCGCTTCAGTAGTCAGACCAGCATCAGTCCTGAAAAGGCGGGCCTGCGCCCGCCTCCAGGTTGCTACTTACCGGATTCGTAAGCCATGAAAGCCGCCACCTCCCTGTGTCCGTCTCTGTAACGAATCTCGCACAGCGATTTTCGTGTCAGATAAGTGAATATCAACAGTGTGAGACACACGATCAACACACACCAGACAAGGGAACTTCGTGGTAGTTTCATGGCCTTCTTCTCCTTGCGCAAAGCGCGGTAAGAGGCTATCCTGATGTGGACTAGACATAGGGATGCCTCGTGGTGGTTAATGAAAATTAACTTACTACGGGGCTATCTTCTTTCTGCCACACAACACGGCAACAAACCACCTTCACGTCATGAGGCAGAAAGCCTCAAGCGCCGGGCACATCATAGCCCATATACCTGCACGCTGACCACACTCACTTTCCCTGAAAATAATCCGCTCATTCAGACCGTTCACGGGAAATCCGTGTGATTGTTGCCGCATCACGCTGCCTCCCGGAGTTTGTTCGGCACCATCCACCGTTCCATCTCACGGACAGCATGACCGGCCTCTCTGGCTGCCATACCTGCCTCTGCGATAACCTGCCAGAATGGCATATCCTGCCACTGCCAGCGTTCCATTCCGGCCAGTGACGGAAAACGCTCGCCCCACTGCCAGAACAGGGTTTCCAGGTCATGCTCTGCCACCCGGTCACTCCAGCGTGCATGCCAGCTTCCGACTGTTTCCGGTGAATGAAATGCCAGTTCGATTTCAGCCTGAGCAACCAGCGCCTGGTACGCACGGGCTTTCTGCTCTGCCTCCCGTGCCTGCTGACGGCTGTACTTCTGCATGACCAGTGCGGATTTATGGCGACTGCGCTCCCTGACACGAAACCGCACCGACGGGAACAAGCGTTCTGCTGCATCGCCGGGAAGGGGAAGGAGGCAGACCTCGCCCTGTGTTTCAATCAGCACATCGATGGCATACAGCCACTGAAGACGGTTGCCGTGCAGTTCTTCTGCTGTCAGGGACGGCATGAAAAATCGCAGGTCAGACAGCGAAATCCTGCGGCTTCCGTTCAGACAGCGGAAAAACGCCCCCGCATACGGATATTCCGCCAGCGTGTTTCCCTGATGGCGGCGTTTTTCCGTCTCCGCCACCGCCCGCCATGCGGCCTGTTGCTCTGTGCTGAGGGGAACCAGTGCCCGTGAACGTACGCTCATGCCTGACCTCCTTCTGCCATCAGGATATGGATGATGTCATTAACGCTGTATCCCTGTTCATCCAGTGACGCTGCCAGTGCCAGTGAATGGCTGATGGCTTCCGGTGCAAACCGCTGCTGTACCTGAACCACCGCAAACGGCTCACCACCGGCATTGACCAGAACCAGCACCCAGACCTGAGAGACATCACCCGGTGAACATAACGCCAGGTGAAAACGTTCGTGGGCAGGCGTGAAACGGACCTGGACGGGGAAAAAGCCGCCAAACTCGCTGCCGTACTCGCCGTTCATCGTCCAGTTATCCGGCGCATCCAGCTCCCGCATCACGGCGTGAGTCAGCTCACGGCGTTCATCACTTCCGGCAGCCCGGATATCTTCATATTCCTGTGTGTTCATGGTCTGTAATACATTCAGGGTCAGTTCAGTTTTCATCACGGTATCTCCCTTGCTGCCGCCCCGTCTCCGGCGGGGCGGTGTGGTTGTTCATCAGGCGGCATCAGCCAGGTTATCGGTGCGTTCAGTGGCATCCGTCTGTGGGCGTGGTGCACACATCCAGCCTGGAACCCAGCGGTTGTCTTTCATATGGTGCTCTGCATGTTCAGCCGCATCACCTTTCTTCATCTTCTCCGCGTCCCGTGCGGCACCGGACAGCCCTGCCTTATTCAGGGCTGCGATAATCTGCGGCGGACGTTCGCGCGTCGGGCACCTCTCTTACTTAAGAATCCCGAAATCCCTGATGACATGGTTCATCCAGTACCCGGCACCGTCCTCAAAATTCCAGGTACGCCAGACTATTGCACCGTTATTACGGACAACCAGGCGAAACTGTTCGCCGTGGTCATCCTCGATAAAGACGTTCCGGTACTGTGCGGCAACAGCTTCGGCATGTTTGCGGGTAAAAGGACCGTCAGGCAGCCCCTGAAGTATTCTGAAATATTCGCTCATCCTCATCTCTCCGGTGATGCCCCGCACAGAACGGGGCGGGGCGGGGCGGTTATCACAGTCAGCCCGATCAGAACGGGATATCGTCTGAAAACCCGTAATCGTCACCCTCCGGCGGTTGCGGCTGAGGCTCCGGCTGCGCGGCCTTACGTCCACGGCCTTTCGTTTTTGCGCCACCTTTTTTCGTACCGGCCTCCGCCTGTGGTTCCGGCTGAGGCTGACCGCTGAACTGTTGCCCCTCTTCCGGCTGAGTCTGAGCACCTGCGGCACGTCCCAGCATCTGCATGGTGCCCGTGGTCTTAACAAGAATTTCGGTGACGTAACGGGTGATACCGTTATCCTCCCAGCTACGGGTGCGAAGCTGACCTTCGATGTAGACCTGCGCGCCCTTGCGCAGATATTCGCCAGCCACTTCCGCGAGCTTGCCGAACAGCACCACGCGATGCCATTCTGTCTGCTCCCGCATCTCCCCTGTCTGTTTGTCACGCCAGGTTTCCGACGTGGCGACCTGCAGGTTTGCCACTGCGCCCCCGTTGGGGATGTAACGGACTTCCGGATCTTTTCCCAGGCGTCCCACGAGAATGACCTTGTTAATGCCACGAACTGCCATGATGTGCCTCCTTCTGTTGATGTTTTCAGCCCCCATCATCTTTTGAGTTTCGGGAGCCGCGGTTTTGACGTTTTGCGGGGACCTGCCTTTTGTTCCCTCCGGTATTCACCATCACCTTTTTGAGAACCTTCGCCGCAAGGGGCATCACTGCCACGGCCGGAAACGACTGTCCGGGGGCAGACCGCAAAAGTTTTTGCCTGCTTCTGGGCAAAAAGTTTTGCGGGATGTACATTTCACCCCTGGACTGGCGGAGACGGTTGTGGCTGTATCAGCCCCCGGCGACAGGGGCTTAAACAGGTGAATGGCACCGGACAGAACAACGGGCAGGGACCCGCCGCAACGACGTGAAGCGCGGTTTGCGAAACGGCGTTGCCCCTTGCATCAACGCCAGCCCGGCTAAGATGGAGGCACGGCACAGCCCGCACACGACTCGACGTCCACATAACTGAACCCCCACAAGGCCATGCTCCGCATGGCCGGGTAAAGCGGAGCCGGCGGCGACTTCCTTTGTGCTCTGTCCGGGGACCGGCAGGAAAAAGGCGGGGATTTTCCCCGCCATCGTCATCATTTCCGGATTTTTGCCAGGGCATCCGCCATGCTGCGGATTTCATCCCGTGCCTCCAAGAAAACTCCCGCAGAATATAGCGGTCAAACAAGCGGCGGGGCGGTTCACCCGGTATACGCAGCACATCACAGACCAAGCCACTGGCCAAGATATGTTCCACACACTCACTGGCAGGCATTAATGGAATCGTAGTCTCACGCTGATAATCAGATCGACAATACAAGTGAGACCGTGGTCCCAGACTGATTAGCAGACCAACAATACGAGTGGGACCGCGGTCCCAGACTGATTATCAGACTAACAATATGAGTGGGACCGTGGTCGCAGACCGATAATCAGACCAACAATATGAGTGGGACCGTGGTCCCAGACTGATTAGCAGACCGACAATATGAGTGGGACCGTGGTCCCAGACTGATTAGCAGACCGACAATATGAGTGGGACCGTGGTCCCAGACTGATTAGCAGACCAACAATACGAGTGGGACCGCGGTCCCAGACTGATTAGCAGACTAACAATATGAGTGGGCCCGTGGTCCCAGACCGATAATCAGACCGACAATATGAGTGGGACCGTGGTCCCAGACTGATTATCAGACCGACAATATGAGTGGGACCGTGGTCCCAGACTGATTATCAGACCGACAATACAACTGGGACCGTGGTCCCAGATATAATATTCAGGCCAGTTAGTTATGTTTTCTAGCCTGTGCTAAAGGAAATTAAGTAAAGACAGATAAATGTAGACTAAAACGTGCCGCATCAAAGTGCCGCTTTTTCAAGTTCCTTAAGAATGGCTTCAATTCTCTCTATACACTCAGTTGGAATACGAGATCTATCTAGGTTTAACACCATTTTATCGCCCTTGTACAACACTGTCGCTCCAGGAGCAAACTGATGTCGTGAGCTTAAGCTAGTTCTTGAGGCAGATGACGTTTTAAGCACAGACGTTAAAAGAGTGATGACTTCTTCAGCTTCAAATATCACTCCTGCTTTTTTCTGCTCGTGAAGGTTAGATGCCTGCTGCTTAAGTAATTCTTCTTTATCTGTAAAAGCTCTTTGAAGTGCATCACCTGACCGGGCAGATAGTTCACCGGGATGAGAAAAAAGAGCAACAACTGATTTAGGCAGTTTAGCTGTGTTGATACAGCGGGTAATAATCTTACGTGAAATATTTTCTGCATCAGCCAGCGCAGAAATATTTCCAGCAAATTCATTCTGCAATCGGCTTGCATAACGCTGACCACGTTCATAAGCACTTGTTGGCCTATAATCGTTACCCAATCTGGACAATGCAGCCATCTGCTCATCATCCAGCTCACCAACCAGAACTCGATAATCACTTTCTGTAAGTGCAGCAGCTTTACGACGGCGGCTCCCATCGGCAATTTCTATGACCCCAGACACTCTTCGACCGAATGCTGGTGTCTGCTGACCTGTCAGTAGAAAAGAAGGGATAAGATCATCCAGGGCGTCTTCGGTAAGCAGTTCCTGGTCACGTTCATTACCTGACCATACCCGAGAGGTCTTCTCAACACTATCTCCCCGGAGCACCTCAAGGGTAAATTTCACGTCCCTACCACATACAGGCAAAGTAATAGCATTGCCACGAGCCATAGCTCCTACGCGCGCAATTAACGAATCCACCATCGGTGCAGCTGGTGCCGATGACGGAGTATCTTCAAGCGGTTGAGTCTTAATCGTATGTTTTGGAATGACAGGCGCACGCTTCATTATCTAATCTCCCAGCGTGGTTTAATCAAACGATCGAAAATTTCATTGCAGACAGGTTCCCAAATAGAAAGGGCATTTCTCCAGGCACCTGTTGAAGAGCGTTGATCAATAGCCTGTTCAAAAACAGTTCTCATCCGGATCTGACCTTTACCAACTTCATCCGTTTCACGCACAACATTTTTTAGGACCATGCTTCCCCAGGCGTCCCGAATTTGCTCCTCCATCCACGGGGACTGAGAACCATTACTATTACTGTATTTGGTAAGCAAAATACGTACATCAGGCTCGAATCCTTTAAGATCTACGTTTTTGAGCAGATCACGAAGCATATCGAAAAACTGCAGAGCGGAAGTGTAGTCGAACAACTCAGCAGGCGTGGGGACAATCAACACATCAGCAGCACATACAACATTAATCGTGCCGATACCTAGGTTAGGCGCGCTGTCAATGACAATGACATCATAGTCATGAGCGACGGTTTCAATGGCCAGTCGGAGCATCAGGTGTGGATCGGTGGGCAATTTACCTTCATCAAATTTGCCCATTAGCTCAGTTTCAATGCGGTGCAGAGCCAAACAGGAAGGAATAATGTCAAGCCCAGGCCAGCAAGTAGGCTTTATTGCATAAGTGACATCGTCCTTTTCCCCAAGATAGAAGGGAAGGAGAGTATCCTCTGCATGAATATGAAGATCTGGCACCCAGCCGTGATACATCGATGCTGTTCCCTGGGGGTCGTTACCTTCCACGAGCAGAACACGTAATCCCTTCAGAGCCAGATCCTGAGCAAGATGAACAGAAACAGAGGTTTTGTAAACGCCCCCTTTATGAGCAGCAACTCCAATCACCGGCGGAAATACGTCTTCAGCACGTCGTAGTCTCGTACCAAACACGTCACGCATATGATTAATTTGTTCAATTGTATAACCAACACGTTGCTCAACCCGTCCTCGTATTTCCATATCCGGGTGCGGTAGCCGGCCTGCTTTCTCGGCATCCCTGATAGCCTGAGAAGATACTCCAACTAAATCCGCTGCTTCACCTATTCTCCAGCGTCGGGTGATTTTCCTCGCTTCCGGGCTGTCATCATTAAACTGTGCAATGGCGATAGCCTTCGTCATTTCATGACCAGCGTTTATGCACTGGTTAAGTGTTTCCATGAGTCTCATTCTGAACATCCTTTAATCATTGCTTTGCATATTTTCATTTAATCTTGCATTTTATTGCAAAGCAACAACAAAATTGCAAAGTAGTCAAAAAACCGCAAAGTTGTTTAAAATGAGAGCAACACATCAAAAAAGGAAACAGGAAGAGCACATACCTCAGTCAATAATTATCACTAGTACTCGTAGCCGTCGTGTAACCGAGCGTAGCGAGCTAACTGGCGAGGACGCGCGCTAACTGTTCACACTCAGTATCCCTAGCACCAAAATAACTATCTGATGGTCAAGGCGGTAATGACTCCAACTTATTGATAGTGTTTTATGTTCAGATAATGCCCGATGACTTTGTCATGCAGCTCCACCGATTTTGAGAACGACAGCGACTTCCGTCCCAGCCGTG
>NZ_JBJQMC010000027.1:0-59377 GCF_046486085.1 Escherichia sp. WS568 | reverse complement strand
ATTGCAACGATCCAGTCTGGTACTTTGATACCGTAAAATCTGGAGCGTCCATCTCATTATCCCTGTAAAACGCGCCCTCAGCCCACATCCATGTGGGCTGCCCCGGCCTTCGGGGAACGCTTCAGCGATTTTGACGCCACCAACACCGGTGCGGTTTGTAATTAAAGCGCAAGAACATCTTTAAATGAAAACGAATACTCTACTGCTCCTTATGCATAACATTTCCTTTTAATTGCAACTTTACTCGTCCTTCCGCTTTCAGTAGTGTGTCATCGCGCATTTCGACTTCATCTTTGCAAGGACTGGGTTTTCATGTTTTCTGGGCTGTTAATCATTCTGGTTCCCCTGATTGTGGGTTACCTCATTCCGCTTCGCCAAAAAGCTGCATTAAGAGTTATTAATCAGCTATTAAGCTGGATGGTTTACCTTATTCTCTTTTTTATGGGTATCAGTCTGGCGTTTCTCGATAACCTCGCCAGTAACCTGTTGGCGATTCTGCATTATTCTGCTGTCAGTATTACCGTTATTTTACTGTGTAATATTGCCGCCCTGATGTGGCTGGAGCGCGGCCTGCCATGGCGCAACCACCATCATCAAGAAAAACTCCCGTCGCGTATTGCGATGGCGCTGGAGTCGCTAAAACTGTGCGGCGTAGTAGTGATTGGTTTTGCCATTGGCCTGAGTGGACTGGCTTTCTTACAACATGCGACCGAAGCCAGTGAATACACCTTAATTCTGCTACTTTTCCTCGTCGGTATTCAGTTGCGCAATAATGGCATGACCTTAAAGCAGATTGTCCTTAATCGCCGGGGAATGATTGTCGCCGTGGTGGTGGTTGCCAGTTCATTAATTGGTGGTTTAATTAACGCCTTTATTCTTGATCTTCCCATCAATACCGCGCTGGCAATGGCCTCCGGTTTCGGCTGGTATTCTCTTTCCGGTATTTTATTGACCGAATCTTTTGGTCCGGTAATCGGGAGCACGGCGTTTTTTAATGATCTGGCCCGTGAGCTGATTGCTATTATGTTGATCCCTGGGCTGATTCGCCGTAGCCGCTCGACTGCACTGGGCTTATGTGGTGCGACGTCGATGGATTTCACCCTGCCCGTTCTTCAACGTACTGGCGGGCTGGATATGGTCCCGGCGGCGATTGTTCACGGTTTTATTCTTAGCCTGTTAGTGCCGATCCTCATCGCCTTTTTCTCTGCATAATACCTCTCTGGCGGTAGATCCCTGCCGCCAAAATTGCGCTAAATCAATCTCCCCTAAAGTTGCATTAAAAATCTCTTTTATCCCCGCGTTAAGCGTCTTAACCTTAAACATGTATATTAAATATAACTTTAAAAGGTGTGATCATGTTTTGTGTGCAATGTGAACAAACTATCCGTACTCCGGCAGGAAACGGCTGCTCATACGCGCAGGGGATGTGTGGTAAAACGGCGGAAACCTCTGACCTTCAGGATTTACTCATCGCGGCGCTGCAAGGGCTTTCGGCCTGGGCGGTAAAAGCGCGTGAATACGGCATCATCAACCACGATGTAGACAGCTTTGCACCACGTGCCTTTTTCTCAACCCTGACCAACGTTAACTTCGATTCCCCGCGTATTGTCGGCTACGCTCGTGAAGCGATTGCCCTGCGCGAGGCGCTGAAAGCACAATGCCTGGCTGTAGAAGCCAACGCCCGCGTCGATAACCCGATGGCTGACCTGCAACTGGTGAGCGACGATCTCGGCGAGCTGCAACGTCAGGCAGCAGAATTTACCCCTAACAAAGATAAAGCGGCGATTGGCGAAAACATTCTCGGCCTGCGTCTGCTGTGCCTGTATGGCCTGAAAGGTGCGGCGGCCTATATGGAACACGCGCATGTTCTCGGTCAATACGACAACGATATTTATGCCCAGTACCATAAAATCATGGCGTGGCTGGGGACCTGGCCTGCCGATATGAACGCGCTTCTTGAGTGTTCAATGGAAATCGGCCAGATGAACTTCAAAGTGATGAGCATTCTGGATGCAGGCGAAACCAGTAAATACGGTCACCCGACGCCAACCCAGGTCAACGTCAAAGCGACGGCAGGTAAATGCATTCTGATTTCCGGTCACGATCTCAAAGATCTCTACAACCTGCTGGAACAGACCGAAGGCACGGGCGTTAATGTCTACACCCACGGTGAAATGCTGCCTGCGCATGGCTACCCGGAGCTGCGTAAATTCAAGCATCTGGTCGGTAACTACGGCAGCGGCTGGCAGAATCAGCAAGTGGAGTTCGCTCGTTTCCCTGGCCCCATCGTGATGACCTCGAACTGCATCATCGACCCAACCGTAGGCGCTTATGACGATCGTATCTGGACCCGCAGCATCGTTGGCTGGCCGGGTGTGCGTCATCTGGATGGCGAAGATTTCTCTGCGGTCATTGCCCAGGCGCAACAAATGGCAGGCTTCCCGTACAGCGAAATTCCGCACCTGATCACCGTGGGCTTTGGCCGCCAGACGCTGCTTGGCGCAGCGGATACGCTGATTGATCTGGTGAGCCGTGAAAAACTGCGTCATATCTTCCTGCTTGGTGGCTGTGACGGCGCACGCGGCGAACGTCACTACTTCACCGATTTCGCCACCAGCGTGCCGGATGACTGCCTGATCCTGACCCTCGCCTGTGGTAAATATCGCTTTAATAAACTTGAGTTTGGCGATATCGAAGGTCTGCCGCGTCTGGTAGATGCAGGTCAATGTAACGATGCTTACTCAGCGATTATTCTGGCTGTCACTCTGGCAGAGAAACTGGGCTGCGGAGTCAACGATCTGCCGCTGTCGCTGGTGCTATCCTGGTTTGAACAGAAAGCGATTGTCATTCTGCTGACGCTGCTTTCTCTGGGTGTGAAAAATATCGTCACCGGCCCGACTGCACCTGGTTTCCTGACACCAGACCTGCTGGCAGTGCTGAACGAGAAATTCGGCCTGCGTTCTATCACCACTGTTGAAGAAGACATGAAGCAACTGTTGAGCGCGTAAGGAGTTTGTCGATGACGATGCCAACGAATCAATGCCCGTGGCGGATGCAGGTTCATCACATTACGCAAGAAACGCCGGATGTGTGGACGATTTCCCTGATTTGCCACGATTACTACCCATATCGCGCCGGGCAATATGCACTGGTCAGCGTGCGTAACTCAGCGGAAACGCTGCGTGCTTACACCATTTCCTCCACGCCAGGCGTGAGTGAATACATCACCCTGACTGTGCGGCGGATTGATGACGGTGTCGGCTCCCGGTGGCTGACGCGCGATGTAAAACGCGGTGATTATCTCTGGCTTTCGGACGCGATGGGGGAATTTACCTGCGACGATAAAGCAGAAGATAAATTCCTGTTGCTGGCGGCAGGCTGCGGCGTTACGCCGATTATGTCGATGCGTCGCTGGCTGGCGAAGAACCGTCCACAGGCCGATGTGCAGGTGATCTACAACGTGCGTACGCCGCAGGATGTGATTTTCGCCGATGAGTGGCGTAACTATCCGGTAACGCTGGTGGCGGAAAATAACGTTACCGAAGGCTTTATCGCTGGTCGTCTCACTCGCGAACTGCTGGCAGGTGTCCCTGATTTAGCCTCACGTACCGTGATGACCTGTGGCCCTGCTCCATATATGGATTGGGTAGAGCAGGAAGTGAAAGCGCTCGGCGTGACGCGTTTCTTTAAAGAGAAATTCTTCACCCCAGTAGCGGAAGCGGCGACCAGCGGTCTGAAATTCACCAAACTGCAACCGGCACGAGAATTTTACGCCCCGGTTGGCACCACGCTACTGGAGGCGCTGGAAAGCAATAACGTTCCGGTTGTCGCCGCCTGCCGCGCAGGTGTTTGCGGCTGCTGTAAGACGAAAGTGGTTTCCGGTGAATATACGGTGAGCAGCACAATGACGCTGACCGACGCCGAAATCGCTGAAGGTTACGTACTGGCCTGCTCCTGCCATCCGCAGGGGGATTTGGTTCTCGCATAATCGCCTGATGCCCGATGATATTCCTTTCATCGGGCTATTTAACCGTAAGTGCCTCCTTTTTCTCCCATCCCTTCCCCCTCCGTCAGATGAACTAAACTTGTTACCGTTATCACATTCAGGAGATGGAGAACCATGAAACAAACGGTTGCAGCATATATCGCCAAAACACTCGAATCGGCAGGCGTGAAACGCATCTGGGGAGTCACGGGCGACTCTCTGAACGGTCTTAGCGACAGTCTTAATCGCATGGGCACCATCGAGTGGATGTCCACCCGGCATGAAGAAGTGGCGGCGTTTGCCGCTGGCGCTGAAGCACAACTTAGCGGAGAACTGGCGGTCTGTGCCGGATCGTGCGGTCCCGGTAACCTGCACTTAATCAACGGCCTGTTCGATTGCCACCGCAATCACGTTCCGGTACTGGCGATTGCCGCTCATATTCCCTCCAGCGAAATTGGCAGCGGCTATTTCCAGGAAACCCACCCACAAGAGTTATTCCGCGAATGTAGTCACTATTGCGAGCTGGTTTCCAGCCCGGAGCAGATCCCACAAGTGCTGGCAATTGCTATGCGCAAAGCAGTGCTAAACCGTGGCGTTTCCGTTGTCGTGTTACCGGGCGACGTGGCGTTAAAACCTGCACCAGAAGGGGCAACTACCCACTGGTATCATGCGCCACAGCCAGTCGTGACGCCGGAAGAAGAAGAGTTACGCAAACTGGCGCAACTGCTGCGTTACTCCAGCAATATCGCCCTGATGTGCGGCAGTGGCTGCGCGGGGGCGCATAAAGAGTTAGTTGAGTTTGCCGGGAAAATTAAAGCGCCTATTGTTCATGCCCTGCGCGGTAAAGAGCATGTCGAATACGATAATCCGTATGATGTCGGAATGACGGGATTAATCGGCTTCTCGTCAGGTTTCCATACCATGATGAATGCCGATACGTTAGTGCTGCTCGGCACGCAATTTCCCTACCGCGCGTTCTACCCGACCGATGCCAAAATTATTCAGATTGATATCAACCCAGCCAGCATCGGCGCGCATAGCAAGGTAGATATGGCGCTGGTCGGCGATATCAAATCAACCCTGCGGGCATTGCTGCCACTGGTGGAAGAAAAAACCGATCGCAAGTTTCTGGATAAAGCGCTGGAAGATTACCGCGACGCCCGCAAAGGGCTGGATGATTTAGCTAAACCGAGCGAGAAAGCCATTCACCCGCAATATCTGGCGCAGCAAATTAGTCATTTTGCCGCCGATGACGCCATCTTTACCTGTGACGTTGGTACGCCAACGGTGTGGGCGGCACGTTATCTGAAAATGAACGGCAAGCGTCGTCTGTTAGGTTCGTTTAACCACGGTTCGATGGCTAACGCCATGCCGCAGGCGCTGGGTGCGCAGGCAACCGAGCCGGAACGTCAGGTGGTCGCCATGTGCGGCGATGGCGGTTTCAGTATGTTGATGGGCGATTTCCTCTCAGTAATGCAGATGAAATTGCCAGTGAAAATTATCGTCTTTAATAACAGCGTGCTGGGCTTTGTGGCGATGGAGATGAAAGCCGGAGGCTACCTGACAGACGGTACTGAGCTGCACGACACCAACTTTGCCCGCATTGCCGAAGCGTGCGGAATTACGGGTATTCGCGTGGAAAAAGCCTCTGAAGTCGATGAAGCCCTGCAACGCGCCTTTTCCATCGACGGTCCGGTGTTGGTGGATGTGGTAGTAGCCAAAGAAGAGTTAGCCATTCCACCGCAGATCAAACTTGAACAGGCCAAAGGATTTAGCTTGTATATGTTGCGCGCAATCATCAGCGGACGCGGTGATGAAGTGATCGAACTGGCGAAAACGAACTGGCTAAGGTAAAAAGGGTGGCATTTCCCGTCATAATAAGGACATGCCATGATTGATTTACGCAGTGATACCGTTACCCGACCGAGCCGCGCCATGCTCGAAGCAATGATGGCCGCCCCGGTTGGGGACGACGTTTACGGAGACGACCCTACCGTTAATGCTCTGCAGGACTATGCGGCAGAGCTTTCCGGTAAAGAAGCCGCCATTTTTCTGCCGACCGGCACCCAGGCTAACCTGGTCGCTCTGCTCAGTCACTGCGAACGCGGCGAAGAGTATATTGTCGGTCAGGCCGCACACAACTATCTGTTTGAAGCCGGTGGCGCAGCGGTGCTGGGCAGTATTCAACCGCAACCCATCGACGCGGCTGCCGACGGCACGCTACCGCTGGATAAAGTGGCGATGAAAATCAAACCCGACGATATCCATTTCGCCCGCACCAAATTACTCAGTCTGGAAAACACTCACAACGGCAAAGTGCTACCGCGTGAATACCTCAAAGAAGCATGGGAATTTACCCGCGAGCGCAATCTGGCGCTGCATGTGGACGGTGCGCGCATCTTTAATGCTGTGGTGGCTTACGGCTGCGAACTGAAAGAGATCACACAATATTGTGATTCGTTCACCATTTGCCTGTCGAAAGGTCTTGGGACGCCAGTCGGTTCATTACTCGTCGGTAATCGTGATTACATTAAACGTGCCATTCGCTGGCGGAAAATGACAGGTGGCGGGATGCGCCAGTCCGGCATTCTGGCTGCCGCCGGAATATATGCCCTGAAAAATAACGTTGCGCGCTTGCAGGAAGACCACGACAACGCTGCCTGGATGGCGGAGCAGCTGCGTGAAGCAGGCGCGGATGTGATGCGTCAGGACACCAATATGCTGTTTGTTCGCGTCGGGGAAGAAAATGCTGCCGCGTTAGGCGAATACATGAAAGCGAGAAACGTGCTGATTAACGCCTCGCCGATTGTCCGCCTGGTGACGCATCTTGACGTCTCGCGCGCTCAGCTGGCGGAAGTCGCCGCCCACTGGCGCGCATTCCTGGCGCGTTAAGGAGGGAGACGTGCCGCAACGCATTTTAGTTCTCGGTGCCAGTGGCTACATTGGTCAGCATCTGGTGCGAACACTCAGCCAGCAGGGGCATCAGATCCTGGCGGCGGCACGTCATGTCGACAGGCTTGCAAAGCTGCAACTGGCAAATGTCAGTTGCCATAAAGTCGATCTCAGCTGGCCGGATAACCTTCCGGCCCTGTTGCAGGATATCGATACGGTCTATTTTCTGGTGCACAGCATGGGCGAAGGCGGCGATTTTATCGCTCAGGAGCGCCAGGTGGCTCTCAACGTCCGCGATGCGCTACGTGAAGTCCCAGTTAAGCAATTAATCTTTCTCAGTTCGTTGCAGGCCCCGCCACATGAGCAGTCGGACCATCTGCGCGCCCGTCAGGCTACGGCGGATATTCTTCGTGAAGCGGGTGTCCCGGTGACCGAATTGCGTGCCGGAATAATCGTTGGTGCAGGTTCAGCGGCGTTCGAAGTCATGCGCGATATGGTCTACAACCTGCCGGTGTTAACGCCGCCACGCTGGGTTCGTTCACGCACCACGCCCATCGCGCTGGAAAACTTGCTGCACTATCTGGTGGCGCTGTTAGACCATCCAGCCAGCGAACATCGCATCTTCGAAGCCGCCGGACCAGAAGTGCTCAGTTATCAGCAACAGTTTGAACATTTTATGGCGGTGAGCGGTAAGCGCCGCTGGTTGATCCCCATCCCCTTCCCCACCCGCTGGATTTCGGTGTGGTTTCTCAATGTGATTACTTCCGTACCGCCCACTACCGCCAAAGCGTTGATTCAGGGGCTGAAACACGATCTGCTGGCAGATGACACCGCGTTACGTGCACTCATCCCACAACGGCTGATTGCTTTCGATGACGCGGTACGTCGCACCCTGAAAGAGGAAGAAAAGCTGGTCAACTCCAGCGACTGGGGATACGACGCTCAGGCCTTTGCCCGCTGGCGACCGGAGTACGGTTATTTCGCCAAACAGGCGGGGTTTACCGTTAAAACGTCCGCCAGCCTTGCGGCTTTATGGCAGGTGGTGAATCAAATCGGCGGTAGAGAGCGTTATTTCTTTGGTAATATTTTGTGGCAGACCCGGGCGCTGATGGACCGCGCGATCGGTCATAAGCTGGCGAAAGGCCGCCCGGAGCGTGAATATTTGCAAACTGGCGATGCGGTAGACAGCTGGAAAGTGATTATCGTCGAGCCGGAAAAACAACTTGCGTTGTTATTTGGCATGAAAGCGCCGGGGCTGGGACGACTGTGTTTTACCCTGGAAGATAAAGGCGACTATCGTACTATCGATGTTCGCGCATTCTGGCATCCGCACGGGATGCCGGGGCTGTTTTACTGGTTACTGATGATCCCCGCGCATCTGTTTATTTTTCGCGGAATGGCAAAACGAATCGCCAGACTGGCAGAACAAAGCACAGATTAATCGACAAAACCTGCGTTATTCTTTCATGTTTCCCATTGCATCATAGGGGAAATCACGGAAGAATGCGCACGTCATTTTCTCAACAACAGTGGATTGATATGAAGGTACTGGTTACCGGCGCCACCAGCGGCTTAGGTCGAAACGCGGTAGAGTTTTTATGCCAGAAAGGCATCAGCGTGCGTGCGACCGGTCGCAACGAGGCAATGGGTAAATTGCTGGAAAAAATGGGCGCAGAGTTTGTTCCGGCGGATCTGACCGAGCTGGTCTCATCACAAGCTAAAGTGATGCTCGCAGGCATTGATACGCTGTGGCACTGCTCCAGCTTTACCTCGCCCTGGGGGACACAACAGGCTTTCGATCTGGCTAACGTTCGCGCCACTCGCCGCCTGGGTGAATGGGCTGTCGCCTGGGGTGTGCGTAACTTTATTCATATCTCTTCCCCCTCCCTGTACTTCGATTATCACCACCATCGCGATATTAAAGAAGATTTTCGCCCTCACCGCTTCGCCAACGAGTTTGCCCGTAGCAAAGCAGCCAGCGAAGAAGTGATCAATATGCTTTCGCAGGCGAATCCACAAACGCGCTTTACTATTCTGCGCCCACAAAGTCTGTTCGGACCGCACGATAAAGTCTTTATCCCCCGTCTGGCGCATATGATGCACCACTACGGCAGCATTCTGTTACCGCACGGCGGCAGTGCGCTGGTCGATATGACCTACTATGAAAATGCCGTGCACGCCATGTGGCTGGCAAGCCAGGAAGCCTGCGATAAGCTACCTTCCGGGCGTGTGTACAACATCACCAACGGCGAGCATCGCACACTGCGCAGCATCGTGCAGAAGCTGATCGATGAGTTGAATATTGACTGTCGTATTCGTTCGGTTCCTTACCCGATGCTGGATATGATCGCCCGCAGCATGGAGCGTTTAGGCCGCAAGTCAGCAAAAGAGCCGCCGCTGACCCACTACGGCGTCTCCAAGTTGAATTTTGACTTTACGCTGGATATTACGCGTGCGCAGGAAGAGTTAGGTTATCAACCAGTCCTCACCCTGGATGAAGGTATCGAGAAAACTGCCGCCTGGCTACGCGACCACGGAAAACTGCCGCGCTAATCCTGCCCGTATTTCTCCAGCAACGCTTCGGCAATCGCCTGAGTTTCTGCATCCGCTTCGCCGTTGTATAACGTCGGGCGGAAATGCATCTGGAACGCCATAATCACGCGCCGCTGCTCGCGCGGTGTCATATCAGGTTTAACGTCATAACCGTAGCGCGCCAAAAGCTCCAGCAATGACGCGGTATCTACCGGTGTGTGCGGCGCGCGCCCGGCAAGGTAAAAGTTCACCCGCTGCGCATCCGGCCAGGCACCAATCCCCTGCTGCGCCAGTTGCTGCCAGGGAAATAATGGCCCCGGATCGTCTTTGCGCTGCGGGGCGATATCCGCATGTGCCACTACGTTTTCCGGCTTGATGTGATAACGGGCAATAATATCTTTCGCCAGTGGAATAAGCGCCTGAATCTGTGCCGGTTCAAACGGGGCAAAATATTTCACTCCGGCTGATTTCTGCCAGCCACGGTTTTCCAGCTCAATGCCAATAGAGGTGTCGTTAAGGCGCGTTGCCCCGCGCCAGGCGCTAATCCCCGCATGCCAGGCCAGTTCCTGTTCCGGCACCAGTTGCCAGATGCGCGGTTTACCGTTGTATCGCGGTGGCACCGCAGGGACCAGATAATGCGAGCTGACCTGCTTGTCGGTCAGTGTCGCCAGCGAGCTATCAAAATCATCTGCGGTGTAGTGGATAACCATCACTTTAATGCGCGGATACGCCGCCTGCGCCTGGCGTCGGGTATCAAGCTGATATCCCTCTTTCTCGACAATGCCCTTTTCGCCTGCACACCCTGCCAGTAACAGAGCGGCGGCGACCAGCCAGAAGACTCTTCTCATCGACGCGTTTTCACCGCCGTACCGCTGACGCTAACCATCAGCATACTGCCGTTTTGCCCGACCGTTTCATAGTCGATATCAATACCGACTACGGCATCGGCCCCCAGCGCCCGGGCCTGATCGCCGAGCTCCTCAAAGGCGATCTCCCGCGCTTTACGCAATTCTTTTTCATAAGCCCCGGAGCGTCCGCCAACGATATCGCGGATACCGGCAAAGAAATCACGGAAAATATTGGCACCTAAAATCGCTTCGCCGGTCACCACACCGCAATATTCGACGATGGTCTGGCCTTCCAGAGTTGGGGTTGTAGAAAATTGCATGATCGATCTCCTTGTTTGTTAAGCCTTCGATCTCTAAAGCATTATCGGACTGATATGCCATGTTGGGAAGAAGGTTTTGATCAGTTTAGGAAATCATCTCATTGTGTCAAAAACAGGTACATAAGCCTGTACAATTATCTGTTTCGTAACCGGATATTGGTTTCATTATGGAGCACCGCTTACCTGCCCTATTATGTTGTGCCGGCAACATTAATGAGTGGGAAGAGCCAACTTATATTGTAAATGATTCCTAAAGTCTTCCCCATCTTGCGCCTGAGGTATATACCTCTGGATTGCTTTTTGGTCAGCCGCCGCAAAACAAGAAAGTAATAAGATCTCAATGCTTTTGTCATTAATATAAGCGAAGATCATTCTTGCAAATTCGTATATAAACGCCCGATCCTGAGCGCTTAATAGTTTAATACAATATTTATTTTTAAGAAAATAAAGTATTTCAAGGAAAGCATCCGCAGCAACCTTCACGTTATTACCGGCGGTCATATTATATATATCTCTTGCACAGATAGAGTACAGAGATAGTAAACAGCCATACAAATAATCATTTATTAATTCTTTTGTCCATTTTACTGGCAACCATGGTTTTATCTTGACACCATGCATACTACAGTCATGAAAAAGACATTTACTGAAATTAACTCTTATCATATCAACATTGAAAAAATGGCAGTTAATAAATTTTAAAGAATGAGTATTTACGTTGTTAATTTTAACAGATCTAAACGAAATATTTTTGAATACACTGTTTATTACATTGCTATTTGTGATTTTAACATCACCTAAACTGCCGTTTTCAAAACAACATTTTTTCAATATGCTTTCATTCACAATAGTGTGTGATAAATAGAGATTATTTATGTTTTGCTTTATTAATGCCACGTCATTAAAATGACTATATTTAATAAAGCAACCATCATTGAGTAGTGTTTTAAGATTGACTAAATTAGTTGCATCTTCACGTACCATCATGGCAACTGGAACAGGCAACGACATAAGAACTTCTTCATTCACCATCAAGTGAATCATGCATTGCGTTCCCTTTGTCATATCCACACTTACGCTACAAATATCGTTGTAATGCGAAGAGTGCATTTCAGGAAACAAATTAAACACGGTATCTTGAAAGGCACTAAATCGTGTTAATAAATCCTGATAATGAACAGGTTTTGTTTCAAAATTATCATCAGCAAATCCAAGTACTATTGCATGCTCGATATTTAACGCAGTTTCAAATGATTCTTCTTCTGTAAAATCATTATTTAAAACCTCACCTGACGTATTTTCACTGTCATAAAAAGTACTCATCAATGCGATATTGTTTGTTACAGCGTCTTTTGCGATATTCTCACTAATTGCATATCGCCTGCTATAATCATAAAAATGAATAAACGCATCCTTTATAAAGGATATATATTGCTCTTTGTTAAAGTCAATACGACTGTATAATTTTTCAAAAATCACATTCGCAATCTTACTACCCATAGTATGCCTGTATAATAATGGATGCGATTCAATCGTAAAATGCTTGTCTAATTGATGTTGTAATTTATTCTCATAGTCCAGTGGGAAAAGAAATTTTTGTCTTTCAAGTTTCCCATTCGATACATTACGTATTCCAATGGTAATTCTTTCATTACCCACTTTTATTTCAACTTCGTTATCTTCTGATTTGCCAAGATATTTTTTAACATCAATCTCGAAAGCATTACTAAAAAATATATTAAATTGATAATTCGCTGATGTAATATTTTCCGCTAGCAACTCATCATTTTTTATGAGATCACTATCAGCATTTATTGCTAATATCAGATGCAAGTAGATGGTGTCCCATGTAGACAACTCACCCTTACGACTGGAATTTAATATCGCGAAAAATTCCCTCAGTGAATCGAGGAAATTATCACTTTGATTCAGTTGTGTGCCTGGAAATGATGATGCTTGATCAGATATATTGTTTATCATATTAAAAATCACCCAAGGGAAAAGATATTCCACTGAACTCCTCGTGCTTTATTATTATAAAAGCACAACGCATTTATACTCATATTAATTAACGAAACACTGATACAGTTTGATTTATTCTTCGCTCAAACTCATTAGCTTAAATTCTTTACCCACAACTGTAGCATATATAATATTATCAAAAGTCAAAGCTGGGACTATCAAATTTCGCTCATTTTCAAAAATACAATGTAATTTTAGCAATCATCTTAATTGCAGGATCTCTTATTGCATGTGAAAAATTCTGTAATGATTAGACAATAACCGCGTTCATTTATCACGCGTTATAAATGTGAAACTGGCTTCTTGCAGATGCTCTTAACCTCTACAGGAGGATTTATCCCGCCATTTCAGAACTATCATATTTACCTTAAATGATCATTTCAGCCATATAACACGCTCAACCTCACAAATGGTTTACACTGTCTATTGTTTGGGTAATTTAAGTAAGTCAGCTACGAGCAACCTTGAGTGGGTAGCCAGCAATGGACTCAAACCCAATCAGGTGTTCAGATTGTTTCAGAATTGTATTAAAAACAATGTATTAAATAATCTGATAACGTTTGGTCGTAGTGTGACGCAGACAGCAAGCTAATAAGGAAATGATTATGCGCTACCGTTCACTATCTCTACTTATTCCATGTGCACTGCTGCTGAGTGCCTGTACCACCGTCACGCCAGCTTATAAAGATAACGGCCCCCGCACCGGTTCCTGTGCCCAGGGTGGCCCTGACAGCGTGGCTCAACAATTCTATGACTACCGCATTCAACATCGTAACAATGACATTACCGCCCTGCGCCCCTATTTGAGTGACAAACTGGCAACCCTACTTAGCGATGCCAGCCGCGATAACAGTCATCGTGAATTGCTAAGCAGCGATCCGTTCTCCAGTCGAACCACCTTGCCAGACAGCGCCCACGTTGCCAGTGCATCGACTATCCCTAATCGTGATGCCCGTAACATTCCATTGCGCGTGGATCTCAAACAGGGTGACCAGGGCTGGCAGGATGAAGTGTTAATGATTCAGGAAGGCCAGTGTTGGGTCATCGACGATGTGCGCTACTTAGGCGGTAGCGTTCATGCCACAGCGGGTACGCTCCGTCAGTCCATCGAGAATCGCTAACGCCTTGATCAACCAATAAACTCCGTAAATTGTCCGGCATTTCGTGAGGAATGCCGACATTTATGCTCGCCGACCACCGCCCCCGTTATTTTGTGCTATGTTTATTGAATAATGCGCTTTGCTTTTAACTTTTAAAGCAGAAATATTGCATAATTATTCTGTCAAAGGTACTATCTTCGACCTCAATAGCTATCAGACTGCCAGTATACGAGTGTCAATGAGTATTCAATTAAACGGCATTAATTGCTTCTACGGCGCGCATCAGGCGCTGTTCGATATCACGCTGGATTGCCCACAGGGCGAAACGCTGGTGTTACTTGGCCCCAGCGGCGCGGGGAAAAGCTCGCTGCTGCGTGTACTCAATCTGCTTGAGATGCCGCGCTCCGGTACGCTCAACATTGCAGGCAACCATTTCGATTTCACCAAAACACCCTCTGACAAAGCGATTCGCGATTTGCGTCGTAACGTTGGCATGGTGTTTCAGCAATACAACCTATGGCCGCATCTGACCGTGCAGCAAAACCTGATTGAAGCGCCCTGCCGTGTACTGGGGTTGAGCAAAGATCAGGCGCTGGCCCGTGCAGAAAAACTGCTGGAACGTCTGCGTCTCAAACCTTATAGCGATCGTTACCCGCTGCATCTTTCTGGTGGTCAGCAGCAGCGTGTTGCTATTGCCCGTGCGTTGATGATGGAACCGCAGGTACTGCTGTTCGATGAACCGACCGCCGCACTGGACCCGGAAATTACGGCACAAATCGTCAGCATCATTCGTGAGTTGGCAGAAACGAATATTACCCAGGTGATCGTCACCCACGAAGTTGAAGTGGCGCGTAAAACCGCCAGCCGAGTGGTGTATATGGAAAACGGTCATATCGTAGAACAAGGCGACGCGAGCTGCTTTACCGAGCCGCAAACCGAAGCATTTAAAAACTATCTCTCTCACTAATATTCGGGATAACAACAATGAAAAAAGTTCTGATTGCCGCGTTAATTGCAGGTTTTAGTCTTTCCGCCACAGCTGCCGAAACTATTCGTTTTGCTACCGAAGCCTCCTATCCTCCGTTTGAATCGATTGATGCAAACAACCAGATCGTTGGTTTTGACGTCGACCTGGCACAAGCGCTGTGTAAAGAGATTGATGCAACCTGCACTTTCTCCAACCAGGCATTTGACAGCCTGATCCCAAGCCTGAAATTCCGTCGCGTGGAAGCGGTGATGGCCGGGATGGATATCACCCCAGAACGTGAAAAGCAGGTGCTGTTTACCACCCCTTACTATGACAACTCTGCCCTGTTTGTGGGTCAGCAGGGTAAATACACCAGTGTTGATCAGCTGAAAGGCAAAAAAGTCGGCGTTCAGAACGGGACGACACACCAGAAGTTCATTATGGATAAGCACCCGGAAATCACCACCGTTCCGTATGACAGCTACCAGAACGCAAAACTGGATCTGCAAAACGGTCGTATCGACAGCGTATTCGGTGACACCGCAGTGGTCACCGAGTGGCTGAAAGACAACCCGAAACTGGCGGCAGTGGGCGATAAAGTGACCGATAAAGATTACTTCGGTACTGGTCTCGGCATCGCGGTACGTCAGGGCAACACTGAACTGCAGCAGAAACTCAACACTGCGCTGGAAAAAGTGAAGAAAGATGGCACTTACGAAACCATCTACAACAAATGGTTCCAGAAGTAATTCCTGATGAATGAATTTTTTCCTTTAGCAAGCGCCGCCGGGATGACCGTCGGCCTTGCCGTTTGTGCATTGATTGTCGGGCTGGCGCTGGCGATGTTCTTTGCGGTATGGGAGTCGGCAAAATGGCGTCCTGTCGCGTGGGCAGGTTCAGCGCTGGTAACCATTCTGCGTGGCCTGCCAGAAATTCTGGTGGTGCTGTTTATCTATTTTGGCTCCTCGCAGCTGCTGCTGACGCTTTCGGATGGCTTCACTATCAATCTTGGGTTCGTGCAAATCCCGGTGCAGATGGACATTGAGAACTTCGACGTTAGCCCGTTCCTTTGTGGTGTCATCGCTCTGTCGCTGCTGTATGCCGCCTATGCCTCGCAAACGCTGCGCGGCGCGTTGAAAGCGGTGCCGGTGGGCCAGTGGGAATCCGGACAGGCGCTGGGGCTGTCGAAATCGGCTATCTTTTTCCGTCTGGTGATGCCGCAGATGTGGCGTCATGCGCTGCCTGGTCTCGGTAACCAGTGGCTGGTGCTGCTGAAAGATACCGCGCTGGTCAGTTTGATAAGCGTGAATGATTTAATGCTACAAACCAAAAGCATTGCTACTCGTACCCAGGAACCATTTACCTGGTACATTGTGGCGGCGGCGATTTACCTGGTGATCACCCTGCTCAGTCAGTACATTCTCAAACGCATTGACCTGCGCGCGACACGTTTTGAGCGGAGGCCCAGCTAATGTTTGAGTATTTACCCGAACTGATGAAAGGGCTGCACACCAGCCTGACGCTAACCGTTGCCTCGCTGATTGTGGCACTGATTCTGGCATTGATTTTTACCATCATCCTGACGCTGAAAACGCCGGTGCTAGTGTGGCTGGTACGGGGCTATATCACGCTGTTTACCGGTACGCCGCTGCTGGTGCAGATCTTCCTGATTTATTACGGACCGGGCCAGTTCCCGACGTTGCAGGAGTATCCGGCACTGTGGCATTTGTTGTCAGAACCGTGGTTATGTGCGCTGATTGCGTTGTCGCTGAACAGTGCGGCGTACACCACGCAGCTGTTTTACGGTGCGATTCGCGCGATCCCGGAAGGTCAATGGCAGTCCTGTAGCGCCCTGGGAATGAGCCAAAAAGATACGCTGGCGATCCTGCTGCCGTACGCGTTTAAACGCTCGCTCTCTTCTTATTCCAACGAAGTGGTGCTGGTGTTCAAAAGTACTTCTCTGGCTTACACCATTACGCTGATGGAAGTGATGGGATACAGCCAGTTGTTGTACGGACGCACCTACGATGTCATGGTGTTCGGTGCGGCAGGGATTATTTACCTGATTGTTAACGGTCTGCTGACGCTGATGATGCGTCTGATCGAGCGTAAAGCACTGGCGTTTGAGCGAAGGAATTAATTTGGCTGCGTGCTGATGCCGGATGCGGCGTGGACGCCTTATCCGGCCTACATAGTGCATAAATTCTTATAATGAAGACGGACAACTCACTAAGCTGTCCGTCTTTTTTTATTTCATTTAAATTATTTAATCATATTTATTGCATATAAATTCACTTGATGGCATTGTTATCCCATGCCGCAGACACGGCCAAAAATCATAAGATTGACAGACGGGAGTTCCATCATGAAAAAGTTAGTTCTTGCCGCTTTACTTTCATCCTGTGCATTCGGCGCTTCTGCCGCAGAGAAAATCAATTTTGGCGTTTCAGCCACCTATCCACCCTTTGAATCTATAGGTGCTAATAATGAGATTGTCGGCTTTGATATCGATCTGGCAAAAGCCTTGTGCAAACAAATGCAGGCAGAATGTACTTTTACGAATCACGCGTTCGACAGCCTGATCCCGTCACTGAAATTCAGAAAATATGACGCCGTAATCTCCGGTATGGATATCACCCCGGAGCGTAGCAAACAGGTATCGTTTACCACGCCCTACTATGAAAACTCAGCCGTCGTGATTGCCAAAAAAAATACCTACAAAACGTTTGCCGATCTGAAAGGCAAACGTATTGGGATGGAAAACGGCACCACGCACCAGAAATATATTCAGGATCAGCACCCGGAAGTGAAAACTGTCTCCTATGACAGTTATCAGAATGCCTTTATCGATCTGAAAAATGGCCGTATTGATGGCGTATTTGGTGACACCGCAGTGGTAAACGAATGGCTGAAAACCAATCCGCAACTGGGCGTTGCGACTGAAAAAGTGACCGATCCGCAATACTTCGGCACCGGCCTGGGTATCGCTGTACGTCCGGATAACAAAGCTCTGCTGGAAAAACTGAATAATGCGCTGGCAGCAATTAAAGCTGACGGTACATATCAGAAAATCAATGACCAGTGGTTCCCACAGTAAGATTCAGAAAGCCGCACCTGCGGCTTTTTTATTGCTTCACCAGCAGCGTCAGCACTTCATAGTGCGCGGTGTGCGGGAACATATCAAAAAGCTGTACCCGTTCAATACGGTAACCTGGCAGTTCGCGGATATCTTTCGCCATGGTTTGGGCGTTACAGCTGGAGTATATGATAAAACGCGGTGCCATCGTTGAGAGATAATCACACAGCGGTATACCAATGCCGCGGCGCGGCGGGTTAACCAGCACCAGCTCCGGCACTTCCCCCTGGGCGGTGGCAAACTGCGTAGAGTCCAGCGCCTGAAATTGCAAACGCGTTAAGCCCAGTTCAGCGGCTGACTGCTTCGCACAGGCAATGGCCTCTGGTGCAATTTCGATCCCGGTTAACTGAATGTCAGGCGTCGCGCAGTGTAAACCAAAGCCCCCCACGCCGCAGAAGAGATCCCACATATGGTTTACCGGTAGTTGCCGCACCCAGTCGCGCGCGGTAGCGTAAAGCTGGCTGGCGACCGCCGGATTGGTCTGGAAGAAACTTTGCGGACGGATCCACAGCGGCACATCGTTAAAACGCTCCGCCAGCGCCTGTTGTTCGGTCAGGTAGATCTCCGTCTCCCCTTCCATAATCGCCATATGTACCGGCTGAATATTGACGGTAATAACTTTCAGCTGCGGTAATTGTTCCTGTAACCACGGCAGCGCCTTACGCAGTTGCGCCAGTTTGGTATCAGAACGCAGTACAAAACGCAGCATCATGCCGCCATCGCTCTGGCTTTCAGTCAGCAGAATGTATTTCAGTTCACCACGTTTACGCGCCACGTTGTAAGGTGTTAACCCCGCACGGGCGATGAAGGGTTTTAGCGCCGC
The DNA here is from genome assembly GCF_046486085.1 of Escherichia sp. WS568. Lineage (NCBI taxonomy): Bacteria > Pseudomonadati > Pseudomonadota > Gammaproteobacteria > Enterobacterales > Enterobacteriaceae > Escherichia > Escherichia sp. WS568. The sequence continues at coordinate 40,752 of NZ_JBJQMC010000027.1, read as the reverse complement.
AAAAACGGGCGCAAATGAGGCTGGATAAAGCGGGCAGTCACAAAGGTCTTCCGGTGTACCATCTCGATGCAGCATACCGAGCAGTGGTTTTTCAACACTACCACTCACCACCATTTTGGCTTTATTACGAAACCCTTGTTCCGGGCCTGACACCGGCGCACACCATTCCTCAACCGGAAAATCGGCGAGCAGATTTTTAAGATCGGCGGTTTTAGCGGAGAGTTGCTCTGGAATCGGCTGCGTTATCCACTGACAGGAACGACAGCGACCCGCGTCGTAAAGTGCGCACTGCATACATTGACCTTCACATCATCAGGGGCGACGATTATACACATTATTGCAACTGGAAGAACCGCCGACTGGTCGAGGGAACGAACAGCAGCATCAGGATGAGCATATCCGGCAGCTTCTGCAGTATCAGGCTATGGAAGATTTCACGTTTTGATTCACCGGGAATGCTGAACAGCTCCGGATAACCATACCCCAGCGAAGCTGCCCACAAGTAACTTGCGGCCGTGATTTGAGTCAACAGATACAGCCAGCGCGCCCAGCGACGCCCTTTCACCAGTGAAAACGCACACCAGATCTCAATAAAAACCAGCACCAGACTGCTTAAAAAGACCAGCGTTAAACTCCAGGTTTGTACGCTGCGATGAATGAACTCGCCAATACCGCGCACGCCCAGCGTATTGAAAATCATCAGCACGTCGAGGCCACGGATCATAATAATGGCGAGCGCCGCTACCTGCACCAGCGCAGGCACATTCAGGCGAGCATGAGATGAAGATGTTTTCTTAAAAAATCCCAACGTTTCGTCTTCCATGAAAACAATGCCGCGACATGCGCGGCATTATGTAGCCAGGTTGGCAAATTTTAGTGTCTTCAGCCACGTCTTGCACGCTGGATATCGCGTATCCGCTGTTTTTCTGCGCGCGCCATCAGATACCAGGCGATAAATCCGACAATTCCGACCGCGCCGAGGATTAATGTTGCCAGGGCGTTGATTTCCGGATTCACCCCCATCCGCACGCTGGAAAAGACCAGCATCGGTAACGTGGTGGCTCCCGGCCCGGAAACAAAGCTGGCGATCACCAGATCATCAAGCGACAAAGTAAAAGCCAGTAACCAGCCAGAAATGATCGCGGGCATGATCATCGGTAGCGTAATGACGAAAAACACTTTCAGCGGCGTCGCACCGAGATCCATCGCTGCTTCTTCTATCGAGCTATCCAGTTCCCGCAGACGCGACGAAATAACGACTGCCACATAAGCCGTACAGAAAGTGACATGCGCCAGCCAGATGGTGAGCATACCGCGGTCCGCAGGCCAGCCAATGGCATGAGCAAGCGCGACGAATAACAACAACAGCGACAAGCCTGTGATGACATCTGGCATCACCAGCGGCGCGGTGATCATAAAGGCAAAGCCATTTGATCCGCGAAACCTGCCAAAGCGCACCAGCACCACCGCCGCAATAGTCCCGAGGATCGCCGCCGCCGTCGCCGCACAGGCCGCAATTGTCAGGCTTAAACCAACCGCACTCATCATCGCGTCATCGCGCAATAATTCGCCATACCAGCGCGTTGACCAGCCGGCCCACACCGTCACCAGCTTCGAGCTGTTGAATGAATAGATCACCAGCATCAGCATTGGCGCGTAGAGAAAGGTGAAGCCCAGCAGCAAAATCACAATCCGCCAGGGCGAACGAACTACCGGTAAATTATTCATCCGTGTTCTCCCACGCTTTTTTGCTGATGCTTGTGGAACCACATTATCGGCACAATTAGCAGCAGCAACATGATGATCGCTACCGCTGAGGCCACCGGCCAGTCGCGGTTGTTAAAGAACTCCTGCCACAGCACGCGCCCGATCATGATGCTGTCCGGGCCACCGAGCAGTTCAGGGATCACAAACTCGCCCACAGCCGGGATAAACACCAGCATCGATCCGGCAATAATCCCACCTTTAGTCAGCGGCACGATCACAGTAAAGAACGTTTTCAGTGGTCGTGCACCGAGATCCAGTGCTGCTTCCACCAGCGAATAATCAATTCGAATCAACGCGGTATAAATCGGCAGTACCATAAACGGCACGTAGGCGTAAACAATGCCGATATAAACGGCCAGATTGGTATGTAGAATGGTCAGCGGTTGATCGATAACCCCCAGCCACAGCAGAAAATTATTCAGTACGCCGTTATTTTTTAATATTCCCATCCAGGCATAAACGCGAATCAGAAACGAGGTCCACGACGGCAGGATCACCAGTAGTAATAAGATATTACGGGTCGAAGGCTTACTGTGCGCCACCGCCCACGCCAGCGGATAGCCGATCAGTAAACAGCAAATAGTCGAAATCGCCGCCACCTGTAGCGACTGGAGATAAGCATCGAAATAGAGCGGATCGTCAGTCAGTTGCAGAAAATTACCGAGATTAAGAGTGATGGAAAGTTGCCCGTCAGCCCACTCCATCAGTTCGGTATAAGGTGGAATAGCGCGCGCCATCTCCGCCAGGCTTATTTTAAAGACAATCAGAAATGGCAGCAGAAACAGCAGGATTAGCCAGATATACGGCAGCGCAATCACCAGTTTGCGCCCATGCTTCATTTGCAGCTGCGACAACCACAGCTTAAATCCGCCCGGCGGTTTCGACTGGGCAGCAGGTTCAAGTGTACTCATCTTTGCTCCTTAAACCGTCAGCACCACACAGCTGTCCACTTCCCAGCACAAACGTACTTCGTCGCCCCAGGTCGGTAACCCTTTACGATGACGATGGGCGTTTTGTAGCTGGGCGCTAATCATCTGCCCACTTTTCAGACGAACGTGATACACCGAAAGATCGCCGAGATAGGCAATGTGTATCACCTCCCCCACCGCGAAGTTACAACCATTGGCGGGCGGTTCCTCGCAAAGCATGATTTTTTCCGGGCGAAGCGCCACATGCACCGGCACGTTATCGACCACTGAAGCATCCGCATCGACTTTCAGTGGGTGCACCAGTCCCGGCGAATAAAGCACCAGACCATCTTCCTGACGCTCTTTGAGTACACCTTCAAAGACATTAACCGAACCGATAAATTCAGCGCTATAGCGGGTGGTCGGATGCTCATAGATCTCTTCCGGTTCGCCAATCTGGACAAATTTCCCACGATTCATAATGGCGATACGCCCCGCCATGGTCATCGCCTCTTCCTGATCGTGAGTAACCATCACGCAGGTCACACCGACGCGCTCCAGAATATCCACCACTTCAAGCTGCATCCGGTCACGCAGCTTTTTATCCAGCGCGCCCATCGGCTCATCGAGCAGTAATAGTTTCGGGCGCTTGGCAAGGCTTCGGGCCAGGGCCACACGCTGTCGCTGACCACCGGAAAGCTGATGCGGTTTGCGTTTGGCGAACTCCTGCATATGCACCAGCCCGAGCATCTCATTGACCCGGCTGGCAATTTCCGCTTTCGGTAGTTTGTCCTGTTTCAGGCCAAAAGCGATGTTCTGTTCCACGGTCATATGCGGAAACAGCGCGTAAGACTGAAACATCATATTGATGGGGCGCAGGTAAGGCGGCACCTGTGACAAATCGACGCCATCGAGCATAATCTGCCCGGCAGAAGGTTGTTCGAAACCTGCCAGCATACGCAGCAGCGTGGACTTGCCACAGCCGGATGCGCCCAGCAGCGCGAAGATTTCGCCTTTATAGATGGTCAGGCTGACATCATCGACCGCATGCTGACCATCGTAAGATTTAGTCAGATTACGGATTTCTAATAGCGGCGTCAGCGCCTTACGGGTTTTCGCCTGCGGGCGAGGGATAGCGTCATTCACGGCTGCTCTCCGGCATTGAATGTGTGCAAGCGCACCATAATGGTGCGAATTGCCGGCGGGTGTGGTGCGCCCGTCCGGCATCTACGACTGCGGATTATTTTCCGCTCTTCACTTTGGTCCACGCGCGGGTGCGCACACGGTCTATTTTTGGATCCTGCACTTTCAGAGTGAACAACTTCGCACGAACGTCCGCCGGAGGATAAATCCCTGGATTATCACGCACTTCCGCGCTTACCAGCGGCGTAGCTTCTTTGTTCGCGTTGGCATAGAACACATGGTCGGAAATATGCGCCACCACATCCGGGCGCAGCAGGTAATTCAGGAACTGATAGGCTTCGTCTTTATTTTTGGCATCCGCAGGCATGGCGAAGACATCAAAGAACGCCATCGCCCCTTCTTTCGGAATCGAGAACGAGACATTAACGCCATTCTTCGCTTCCTTCGCGCGGTTTGACGCCTGCCAGACATCGCCCGCCCAGCCAATAGCGACGCAGATATCGCCGTTTGCCAGGTCGTTAATGTATTGAGATGAATGGAAATAACGAATGTTCGGGCGCAGCTTTAACAGCAGATCGGTTGCCGGTCCGGTGTAATCATCTGCTTTAGTGCTGTTGGGATCTTTACCGAGATAATTCAGCACGGTAGCAAACACTTCTTCCGGTGCATCAAGGAAAGAGACGCCGCAGCTTTTCAGTTTTTCCAGATTTTCAGGTTTGAGGATCAAGTCCCAGCTATCGACGGGCGCGTTTTCGCCCAGCACCGCTTTGACTTTATCGACGTTATAGCCAATCCCGGTTGTCGCCCACATATAGGGCATAGCAAATTTATTATCCGGGTCGTGTTTGGCAACCAACTTCAGCAGTTCCGGGTCGAGATTCTTCCACTCCGGCAATTTGCTTTTATCCAGCGGCTGGAAAACTCCCGCAGTCAACTGGCGTTCAAGAAAGCTTGCTGACGGCACCACCAGGTCAAAGCCGGTGCTACCCGCCATTAATTTGCCTTCCAGTACTTCGTTAGAGTCGAAAACATCGTAGACGACTTTAATACCGGTTTCTTTTTCAAAATTGGCCACCGTGTCCGGGGCGATATAATCAGACCAGTTATAAATGTGGAGTGTTTTTTGTTCAGCCGCGAGCGTGCTGACAGAGACGGCCATCAGAGCACCCGCAACCAGACCCGATAGCCATTTTTTATTTAAGGCGGTCATATCTCTTTCCTTCTGAAAGTTCGTTAACAAACGAACAAAAGTTGTCACACTGAAAGATATGCAATAAACGTGCATATTTTTTATCGGCGCGGTGTAAGAAAAGAGAACTCTCTCCCGGCCAGCACTGCTCGCTATATAAAAGCATCGCAAGAATAACTTTAGCCAGGGTTTGAGACTATAGCTCGGATTAAAAAACGGTATTTAACAAATTTTTATGCGTATTTGCTCTATGTGATAAAGCCAAATCGACACAAGAGAAGTGAAACAATCTTTAAGAAAAGATTAAAAACAGCAGATAATTTTGCAGCGCGCAGTCACTGCACCAGCGACTGCGTGCTCGAAAGGAGTTATCAGTGGAGGAAATAGTTTTCAGTAACGTTGTTTTGCCCTTCATCGTCAGTCGGTAACAGCAGTTGATGGGCATTAGCTTCAAGAATGACCATCGAAATCTGCTCTTCGCTCTGACGCACGAACCATGCAAACTGCTCATAGGTTACGCCCTGCATAACGGATAAAGACTGGCAAACCACCAGCTTTGGCAGATTATCATCCTGCATATCAAGAAATGCTTTCACGGTCAGCGAACTGGCATTGATGGCAGATAAATCCGCCGCCAGCGGCAATACGGCTGAAGGTCGGACTTCCGCCATGGCAGAAAACAGGATCGTGTTATCGATCAGATCGATTTTGGCATCAAAGACACCGTCGAAATTCTGCATATGGGGCAGATGCAGAGCCTGACAGTTATCACATTCAAAAAAACTCATCCCCAGGTCATCGAGCCATTGACGCAGCGTATCCAGACCAGGAACGACCAGCGATGTCATAATTTTGTACAACCTCTTTCGATAAAAAGACCGGCACAGCTTACGCAAAAAGCGCAGGCAAAACCATGATCAGCAATGTGATTGCGACTAGCCACCCGTTTTCAGGCAATATTCTGTCGTAGCGTGGCGTTCGATCCAGCGGATCATTTTACCCGCGATGTCGATACCGGTGGTTTTTTCTATTCCTTCCAGCCCTGGCGACGCATTCACTTCCATCACCAACGGCCCGCGATTAGCACGCAGAATATCCACACCAGCAACGTCCAGCGCCATCGTTCGCGCGGCTTTTATCGCGATTTCACGCTCCTGTGGTGTGATTCTGGCGACGCTTGCCACGCCGCCACGATGCAAATTGGAACGAAAATCGCCCTCTTTCGCCCGCCGTTCAATCGCAGCGACCACTTCATCGCCAACAACCAGACAGCGGATATCGCACCCTTGCGCCTCTTTGATATATTCCTGCACCAGAATATGCGCGTTCAGACCGCGGAAAGCGTCAATCACGCTTTCCGCCGCCTGACGCGTCTCCGCCAGCACGACGCCAATTCCCTGCGTGCCTTCAACCAACTTGACCACCAGCGGCGCACCACCGACCATGTCGATTAAATCGCTGGTATCATCCGGCGAATGCGCAATGCCCGTGACAGGCAGGTCGATGCCCTGACGCGCCAGCAGTTGCATCGAACGCAATTTGTCACGCGCCCGGGCAATGGCGACCGACTCATTGAGCGGATAGCTCCCCAGCATCTCGAACTGGCGCAGTGCCGCCGTCCCATAAAAGGTAATGGCGGTACCAATACGCGGGATCACAGCATCAAAATGGGGTAACTTGCGGCCTTTGTAGTGAATAGAAGACGCCGCAGGATTTATGTTCATGTAGCAAGAAAGCGGATCAAGAATTTCAACCAGGTGACCGCGCTGTATAGCGGCTTCACGCAGCCGCTTACACGAATAGAGCGTTCCATCCCGGGACAATATGGCAATTTTCACCCTGCACCTCTCTGTCAGACCTGGTCAAAAGCCCGCGTATCATACATCGGCGTGGCGGTTTTAGCGCGTTGCCCAACCCTGTTTGTGCAAATAATCCAGAATAAATGGGCGGCTTTCTTTAATGATTGTTCGGCGGATATGATCGCTCCAGGTATCCCGGCGATTATTGCTGCCACGGGTGAGGTAATATTCCGCCAGTTGTTCGTCATACTGCGCCAGTGCGTCTTTATCCAGCGGTTGATAGCTGTTTTCATGCACCAAAATGGAGGCCGGTAAACGCGGCTTAAGATCCGGATTATCCGCAGGCCAGCCAAGGCACAGCCCAAACAACGGCAGAACATGCCGCGGTAATTTCAGCAGCTCCGTCACCGCTTCAATATTATTGCGCAGGCCGCCGATATATACCCCGCCCAATCCCAGCGATTCCGCTGCGGTTAATGCATTCTGCGCCATCATTGCCGTATCAACGACACCGAGCAACAGTTGTTCCGCCAGGCCAAGTTGTGCATCCGGACAGATCTGTAAATGGCGGTTAAAGTCGGCACAGAACACCCAGAACTCCGCCGCTTGCGCTACGTGTTTTTGCCCGCCGGTCAGTGTCACCAGTTCATCACGTAACGCTTTGTCGGTAATGCGAATAATGCTACTGCACTGCAAAAAACTGGAACTGGACGTCGCACGGGCGCTGTTAATAATCGCCTCACGCTGCGCTTCGGAAATGGGTTCATCAGTGAAATGGCGAATGGAGCGATGGCCACAAATAAGTTCAATGGTTGGCGTCATTATCTTTTTCTCTTTCTGAACGTGAATATTGCGGTGGACGGTTCATCAGCTGTGGGGCAAGACGTTTTACCACCTGAAGAATAACCACCACCGCAGCGGGAAGCATGAGCAAAACACCGAGAAAAATCATCAGAATCTGCACTTCTGGCCGAGAAAATGGCTCAGGCAGCGACAGGGGGTCGCTTACCGACAGCAGCGCCACCGCCAGCGACATCATTCCGATAAATTCCAGTATCAACACGCTTTTAGGCAATTTACCGATCGCGCGCATACGCTTCCCTCTGCAAAGTGAGCCTTCAGTCTAAAACTTTTCACTGTATTGTGTTTAACAGTTATAGCTTTTAGCAATTAATGCAACAGGTTAAACCTACTTTCAGCGAATACATTTTAGCGTGATCATTACAGGCATAAATCTATGAGGAGAGAAATAATGCAAACCGTTATTTTTGGTCGTCCGGGTTGCCCTTACTGTGTGCGTGCAAAAGATCTGGCTGAGAAATTGAGCAATGAACGCGATGATTTTCAGTATCAGTATGTTGATATTCGTGCGGAAGGGATCACTAAAGAAGATCTACAACAAAAGGCAGGTAAACCCGTAGAAACCGTGCCGCAGATTTTTGTCGATCAGCAACATATCGGCGGCTATACCGATTTTGCTGCATGGGTGAAAGAGAATCTGGACGCCTGATCGTCTGACAAGCCCTCGCGTTGAGGGCTTTATTGATTTTTTCTGTGCTGTGGTTTAAACAAACTACTGATAAATAAGAAACACAGTGCCCCCAGCGCACACCAGAACACCGCACTTAATAACCATGCCAGCTCTTGCCAGAATGAGCGCGTCGGTGAAAAAAACAGCCGCATAATAAGCATTGAACAGGGTGCCGCCAGCATTGCGCCAAACAGAGGTTTCAGGACTTCTCTACGCTGTGAAAAGAAGCTGGCAACTGCTCCAGGAAGAATGAAAAACAGCAAGCCGATTTCAGGATGCCCGGCAGCCCGAAAAGCGCCTTTCATGTGCGTCGCCAGAAAAAGGCACACCACAATGAAGAGGACAAAACAGCAGATTGCCCCCGCCCAACGTTGTTTATGTTTCACTCGTTCCTCCTGACACTGCGTCTATCGAACACATTTTTCGCCAGTGTGGCGTTCAGTAAGATAAAGCCGCTTCGCATTCCATGCTAATATAGGCCAACGCAATTCATATAGCCGTTGATACCTAATGTGATTACACTAGTAAAATATATTGTTACTTTACTATCGTTTAGGTGCGCTGAATGAATCTGCGCCCTGAATTCTGGTAAAAAACATTATCGTAAATTACCATTTCTTTCAACAGCTTACTAGTAAACAAGAAGTTAGCCTCCGTGAATATAAACGTCGCCGAATTGTTAAATGGGAATTACATTCTGTTATTATTTGTGGTCCTCGCGCTTGGGCTATGTCTCGGGAAATTACGACTTGGTTCGATCCAACTGGGTAATTCCATTGGCGTTTTAGTCGTATCGCTGTTATTAGGCCAACAACATTTCAGCATTAACACCGACGCGCTTAATCTTGGCTTTATGCTGTTTATTTTCTGCGTCGGGGTCGAAGCCGGACCGAACTTTTTTTCCATTTTTTTTCGCGATGGGAAAAATTACCTAATGTTAGCACTGGTGATGGTTGGCAGTGCGCTGGTCATCGCCTTAGGGTTAGGTAAGCTGTTTGGCTGGGATATTGGCCTGACGGCCGGTATGTTAGCAGGCTCTATGACGTCAACACCGGTTTTGGTCGGTGCTGGCGATACACTGCGTCATTCCGGCATGGAAAGCAGGCAGCTCTCACTGGCACTGGATAATCTGAGCCTCGGGTATGCCTTAACCTATTTAATCGGTCTGGTGAGTTTGATTGTTGGTGCGCGTTACTTGCCGAAATTGCAGCATCAGGACTTACAGACCAGCGCCCAGCAAATCGCCCGCGAACGTGGCCTGGACACAGATGCCAACCGTAAGGTTTATTTGCCGGTGATCCGCGCCTACCGCGTCGGCCCGGAGCTGGTGGCCTGGACCGACGGCAAAAATCTGCGTGAACTGGGTATTTATCGACAAACCGGCTGCTACATTGAACGTATTCGACGTAACGGGATTCTGGCAAATCCAGACGGTGATGCCGTGCTACAAATGGGCGATGAAATAGCGTTGGTAGGCTATCCCGACGCCCACGCCCGACTCGATCCCAGTTTCCGTAATGGCAAAGAAGTTTTCGATCGTGACCTTCTCGACATGCGTATCGTCACTGAAGAAGTGGTCGTTAAAAACCATAACGCTGTAGGCAAACGTCTCGCACAACTGAAGTTGACCGATCACGGTTGCTTCCTTAACCGCGTCATTCGTAGCCAGATTGAGATGCCGATTGATGACAACGTCGTGCTTAACAAAGGTGACGTTTTACAAGTCAGCGGCGATGCCCGTCGCGTAAAAACCATCGCCGATCGCATCGGCTTTATCTCGATTCACAGCCAGGTCACTGACTTGCTGGCATTCTGCGCCTTCTTTGTGATTGGGCTGATGATCGGGATGATCACCTTCCAGTTCAGCACATTCAGTTTCGGCATGGGGAACGCTGCCGGGTTGTTATTCGCCGGAATTATGCTGGGCTTTATGCGTGCTAACCACCCGACCTTCGGTTACATTCCGCAAGGTGCATTAAGCATGGTGAAAGAGTTCGGCTTGATGGTGTTTATGGCAGGCGTTGGTCTGAGCGCCGGTAGCGGTATTAATAACGGCCTGGGCGCGATTGGCGGTCAAATGTTGATTGCCGGATTGATTGTCAGTCTGGTGCCAGTGGTTATCTGCTTCTTGTTCGGTGCTTATGTATTGCGAATGAACCGCGCACTGTTGTTCGGCGCAATGATGGGCGCACGCACCTGCGCGCCGGCAATGGAGATCATCAGTGATACAGCTCGCAGTAACATCCCGGCGCTGGGCTATGCGGGCACCTATGCAATCGCCAACGTCCTGCTGACGCTAGCAGGGACAATCATCGTCATGGTATGGCCAGGATTAGGATAAAACTGAAGTTGCCCTGAAAATGAAATTTTTTTGCACAACCGCAGAACTTTTCCGCAGGGCATCAGTCTTAATTAGTGCCACTGCTTTTCTTTGATGTCCCCATTTTGTGGAGCCCATCAACCCCGCCATTTCGGTTCAAGGTTGGTGGGTTTTTTGTTGCCTGAAATTTATCTACTACCCTGCAACCCTCTCAACCATCCTCAAAATCTCCTCGCGCGATAGCGGCTTACGGTCGGTGACAAAATGCAGCGTCATCCCCTCAATAAACGCATCAAGCGCGCGGGCGGTTCCGGGTTCAAACCATTGTTCGAGCGTTTGCTGACTGCGCTGCATCCAGTTTTGCATTACCGTTTTTAATAGCGGTTTTCGGCTAGCCAGCGCGTAGAGCTGGTACATCAGCTCCATGTTATCCGGCGTTGCAACCTGTGAGCTGTAGATCATATCGGTGATAGCCTGGCATGCGCCCGGAGCATCACTAACATCGCTAAAAAATGCCTGATATTGCCGGGACATGATCTCAGTAAAACGGCTGAACGCCTCCAGCAACAACTCATCAATTCCTGAAAAATAGTAAGTCATCGATCCCAACGGTACCCCGGCAAGGGTAGCAATTTTGCGGTGCGTAACAGCATGTATTCCGTAAAGTTTCACCGCCTCCAGCGTGGCCTGGATAATTTTTTCTCGCCGTTGTGGATCGTTAGCGCGACGCATGTCATTTCCTCTGTCTGCAATTGTGTACAAATGTACACAACCTTGCTAATGTTGTCTTCCCTCTTCTTATTTTGACGTGATCTATGACCGTAAATTCTTCACGTAATGCATTGAAACGCCGAACCTGGGCGCTGTTTATGTTCTTCTTTTTGCCAGGCCTGTTAATGGCGTCCTGGGCAACCCGTACACCTGCTATCCGCGACATTCTTTCTGTCTCGATCGCTGAAATGGGTGGAGTCCTCTTTGGTCTGTCGATCGGTTCAATGAGCGGTATTCTCTGCTCGGCGTGGTTAGTGAAACGCTTTGGAACGCGTAATGTCATCCTGGTCACGATGTCCTGCGCATTGATCGGGATGATGATACTAAGTCTGGCACTCTGGCTGACATCGCCCCTGCTCTTCGCGGTTGGTCTCGGCGTCTTTGGGGCAAGTTTTGGTTCTGCGGAAGTGGCGATAAACGTTGAAGGTGCCGCCGTTGAGCGAGAAATGAATAAAACGGTTTTGCCGATGATGCACGGTTTTTATAGCCTGGGCACGCTGGCAGGCGCTGGTGTCGGGATGGCACTGACGGCCTTTGGCGTTCCGGCAACGGTGCATATTTTATTGGCGGCGCTGGTAGGCATCGCACCTATTTATATCGCCATTCAGGCAATCCCTGACGGTACGGGCAAAAATGCTGCCGATGGCACCCAGCATGGCGAAAAAGGCGTACCTTTTTATCGCGATATCCAGTTGCTGTTGATTGGTGTTGTGGTGCTGGCGATGGCCTTTGCCGAAGGTTCTGCCAACGACTGGTTACCCTTATTAATGGTTGACGGTCACGGTTTTAGTCCTACTTCCGGCTCGCTGATTTATGCCGGTTTTACCCTGGGGATGACTGTTGGACGCTTTACCGGCGGTTGGTTCATCGACCGTTACAGTCGCGTTGCCGTGGTTCGGGCCAGTGCACTAATGGGGGCGTTGGGTATTGGGATGATTATTTTTGTCGATAGTGCCTGGGTCGCTGGGGTGTCTGTTGTACTTTGGGGACTGGGTGCCTCGTTGGGCTTCCCGCTGACCATTTCTGCCGCCAGCGATACCGGCCCCGATGCACCGACCCGCGTCAGCGTGGTAGCAACGACCGGTTATCTGGCTTTCCTCGTTGGGCCGCCGCTGCTGGGCTATCTCGGCGAACATTATGGATTACGTAGTGCAATGCTGGTTGTACTGGCGCTGGTTATTCTCGCGGCTATTGTCGCGAAAGCCGTCGCCAAACCCGATACCAAAACGCAGACGGCGATGGAGAATAGTTGATGAGCATTAAATTAATTGCGGTAGACATGGATGGTACTTTCTTAAGCGATCAAAAAACCTATAACCGTGAGCGGTTTATGGCTCAGTATCAGCAAATGAAAGCACAAGGCATTCGCTTTGTGGTCGCCAGCGGGAATCAATATTATCAGTTGATCTCTTTCTTTCCGGAAATTGCTAATGAAATAGCCTTTGTGGCTGAAAACGGCGGCTGGGTAGTGAGCGAAGGCAAAGATGTTTTTAATGGCGAGCTGTCGAAGGATGCGTTTGCTACTGTCGTGGAACATTTGCTGACGCGCCCGGAAGTGGAAATTATTGCCTGCGGAAAAAATAGCGCCTATACCCTCAAAAAATATGACGATGCCATGAAAACGGTGGCGGAAATGTATTATCACCGTCTGGAATACGTCGATAACTTTGACAACTTAGAAGATATCTTCTTTAAGTTTGGTCTGAATCTTTCCGATGAACTGATTCCACAAGTACAAAAAGCATTACATGAGGCCATCGGCGATATTATGGTGCCGGTCCACACCGGCAACGGCAGCATCGATCTGATTATCCCCGGCGTACATAAAGCCAATGGCCTTCGCCAACTGCAGAAATTATGGGGAATAGACGACAGCGAAGTGGTGGTCTTTGGCGATGGCGGTAACGATATTGAGATGCTGCGTCAGGCAGGCTTTAGTTTTGCAATGGAAAATGCCGGCAGCGCGGTCGTCGCAGCAGCAAAATACCGGGCAGGCTCCAATAACCGTGAAGGCGTACTGGATGTGATCGATAAAGTTCTTAAACACGAAGCGCCATTTAACCAATAAAAACGGCAGCACGCCCGGCAACACAATGCCTGAATGAAGGCTGCATAATTCGCGGAAATTAACCCGCTGCATTATTTCAGGCGAAATGATTATGAAAAATTGTCTACTGTTGGGCGCGCTTTTAATGGGCTTTACTGGTGTGGCGATGGCGCAAAGTGTCACCGTCGATGTGCCGAGTGGATACAAAGTGGTTGTGGTTCCTGATTCAGTCAGCGTTCCACAAGCGGTCAGCGTCGCGACTGTGCCGCAAACCGTCTATGTGGCTCCTGCGCCAGCTCCGGCTTACCGCCCGCATCCTTATGTTCGCCATCTTGCCAGCGTAGGTGAAGGGATGGTTATCGAACACCAGATTGACGACCATCACCATTAATTTGAGAATGCCTGATCGCACAAAGCAATCAGGCATTTTTTTACCCTTCGTGCGAATTTCCCATCTGTTTATCTTTTAAAAAGATAACCATCAGCAACAGCCACAAAATGCCGTTGACAAGGTTGAAGAGATTAAACAGTCCGTTGCCCCCGTTCAGCCAGGCATGTTTGCTGATTTCAATACCGACGGTAAAGATCAGCATTTGCAGCATCCCCATCGCCGCAGAAACCGTACCTTTACTCATATCGCTGGCAAACAGGGTTAATCGCACCAGTCCCGCATTCGCCAGACCAATACCGAAAGCATAAAGACTTAACCCGGCGGTCATCCATAAATACGCATGCGATGAGATAACCGTTGCCGCAGCAGCGACCAACAGACCAATCATAATCGGCCAGCCGCCCATAATAATCAGCGAACGTACGGTGCGGCGCGAGGTCAGACGCGCTAACAGCAAGTTACCCGCAATTAACGCCCCGAAAATAGGCACTTGCAGCAAACCATATTCATAGCTGCTCAACTGCTCGCCGGTAATGATGATAATCGGCGACTGGGCGATCCACGCCAGCAATGGCAGGCTAACGAATCCCAGCGCCAGCGCCCCCGCCACAAAGCGACCGTTCTTCAGCACCAGCTTATAGTCACGACCGAGTTCTTTCAGCGACAGTTTCTCGCCTATACGCGTGGCGGTTTCAGGCATGGCTCGTTGTAGACCGAAAAAGGAGATCGCTGCCAATGCGGCAAACAAGACAAACATCCCCTCCCAGGGCAGCACATGGATCCACGCCGCGCCCACCAGCGGACCAAGTAGCGGAGCAATCAGCGCCACGTTCGCCATCAGCGCGGTGATCTTGATACAAACCGCCTCTTCGAAGGATTCCTGAATTGCGGCGTATCCCACAGCGCCAATGAAACAGAGGCTTATGCCCTGCAAGAAGCGCAACAGGGTGAATTGTTCAATGTTTTGCGCCAGTAATATTGCCAGACAGGTGACGATAAACCACACCACTCCCGCCAGCATCACCGGACGGCGGCCAATACGATCCGACAGCGGCCCCAGGAGCCATTGTAAAAACATCCCGCCCGCCAGATACGCGGTCATCGAAGTAGGAACCCAATCAATGCCCGCCTGATATTGTTCCACCACCGCCAACATACCGGGTTGAATCATATCGTTGCCGATATAGGTTGAAAATTCGTAAAGCACCAGACAGAGAGGGAAAAGTAACGCCTGACGTCCAAGCCTGGCACCGGAAGCTAATTTATTTTGCATGCAATTTCTTCGCCAATAATAATCGCGCAAAGTTTAATAAAAGCGCAGCTAACGAGAAAGCGAATTTTGTAGCTGAAACCACGGTTAAGCACATTCTTACATTATTGCGAGTATAGCTACGCTTTCTTTAAGTTTTATTTAACCTATGCCCGTTACAATCACCCACCGTAAACAGGCCGCTTGAGGGAAATAAGACGATGCCGCTTTACCCAGTTTAACCTGCACTTTATTCTCAACGACTTGCCTGTATTGGCTCCCTTTTAATCACTTTGCGTCGGGAAGTTATGCTGGAAAATTTGAATCTCTCTCTATTCTCTCTTATTAACGCGACGCCAGACTCTGCGCCGTGGATGATCTCGTTGGCGATTTTTATTGCAAAAGATTTGATTACCGTGATGCCGCTGCTGGCCGCAGTACTTTGGTTGTGGGGGCTTACAGCACAACGGCAACTGGTGATAAAAATCGCTATCGCGCTGGCGGTCAGCCTGTTTGTGTCCTGGACGATGGGGCATCTTTTTCCGCACGACCGACCCTTTGTCGAAAATATCGGCTATAACTTCCTGCATCATGCGGCGGATGACTCATTCCCGAGCGATCACGGTACGGTGATTTTCACCTTTGCACTGGCATTTTTATGCTGGCATCGCCTGTGGTCCGGCTCACTTTTAATGGTGCTGGCCGTCGTCATTGCCTGGTCGCGCGTTTATCTTGGTGTCCACTGGCCGCTGGATATGCTCGGTGGATTGCTGGCAGGTATGATTGGCTGCCTTAGCGCCCAGATTATCTGGCAAGCGATGGGGCATAAACTCTATCAACGTCTGCAATCGTGGTATCGCTTCTGTTTTGCATTACCGATCCGCAAAGGCTGGGTGCGTGACTGATCTCTGCTAAAAAGTGTAGTATTGAGCGGCTCGCTTCAATAACTATTCAGAGGGATTATGGAAACACGTCGCGAAGAGCGTATCGGGCAGCTGCTGCAAGAATTAAAACGCAGCGATAAGTTACATCTTAAAGACGCCGCCGCCCTGCTTGGGGTTTCGGAGATGACGATTCGTCGCGATCTGAACAACCACAGTGCGCCCGTCGTTTTGCTCGGCGGCTATATTGTTCTGGAACCGCGCAGTGCCAGCCATTACCTGTTAAGCGATCAAAAATCCCGCCTGGTGGAAGAAAAACGCCGGGCGGCAAAACTGGCTGCGACGATGGTAGAACCCGATCAGACCCTCTTTTTTGACTGTGGCACCACCACACCGTGGATTATTGAAGCGATTGATAATGAAATCCCTTTTACCGCCGTTTGTTATTCGCTAAATACCTTTCTGGCGCTGAAAGAGAAACCTCATTGCCGCGCGTTTCTGTGTGGTGGTGAATTTCACGCCAGCAACGCCATTTTCAAACCCATCGATTTTCAGCAAACGCTGAATAATTTTTGCCCGGATATCGCTTTTTATTCTGCGGCGGGCGTGCATGTCAGTAAAGGCGCTACCTGTTTTAATCTTGAAGAGTTGCCGGTAAAACACTGGGCCATGTCGATGGCGCAAAAGCATGTGCTGGTTGTCGACCACAGTAAATTTGGCAAGGTGCGTCCGGCGCGCATGGGTGACCTGAAACGCTTTGATATTGTTGTGAGCGATTGTTGCCCGGAAGATGAGTATGTGAAGTACGCGCAGACGCAGCGTATTAAGTTGATATATTAATGACGTATAACCGGATGACGTTTCGCGCCATCCGGTTATCAGAAGATTAAGAGAACCAGCTGCCGAACCACTGATGGAATTTCATCATCACGAAATCCCACATCCGACCAAAGAATCCGCCCTCTTCCACATTTTCCATCACGATCAGCGGACGCTGCTCAATGGATTTACCGTTAAGCTGGAAATCAATGGTCCCGACAACCTGACCTTTTTTCAGCGGTGCGGTAAGCTGCGGTTCCGTTAACGTATAACTCGCTTTCAGGTTTTTCAGCTGCCCACGCGGTATGGTCACTGAGCCCGCTTCACCTGCCCCGAGATTCACTTCGCTCTTATCACCAAACCAGACGCGCTGAGTCACAAAGGTGGCATCAGGTTTAATTGGCGTCACGGTTTCAAAGAAGCGGAAACCCCAGGTCAATAATTTCTCAGACTCATTAAAACGGATACGGTCAGTTTTCGCCCCCAGCACTACGGAGATTAAACGC
This sequence comes from Escherichia sp. WS568, assembly GCF_046486085.1. Taxonomy (NCBI): domain Bacteria; kingdom Pseudomonadati; phylum Pseudomonadota; class Gammaproteobacteria; order Enterobacterales; family Enterobacteriaceae; genus Escherichia; species Escherichia sp. WS568. Next base: position 23,431 of record NZ_JBJQMC010000027.1, on the reverse strand, counting down.
ATATCACCCTGGGTAGCCGAAGCAACCAGATTATATCCCGCGCCTGCAGTGGTTCCTGTCTTCATGCCATCAACATTCAGATTGCTGCTCCACAGCAGACGGTTACGGTTAGGCTGACGAATTTTGTTGAAGGTGAACTCTTTCTCTTTATGAATGGCGTACTCTTCCGGCACATCGTGGATTAATGCTTTACCCAGCAATGCCATATCGCGCGCGGTACTGAACTGCCCCGGCGCATCCAGACCGTGCACCGTCTGGAAGGTAGTGTTGGTCAGACCCAGTTTTTTGGCATAACCATTCATCAAACCAATAAATGACTCCTGGCTCCCGGCAACGTAATCGGCCAGCGCAATACAGGCGTCATTACCGGACTGGATAATCACACCTTTGTTCAAGTCTGCCACCGAAACCTGATCGCCCGGTTTGAGGAACATTACCGATGAACCACGCAGTGCCGGATTTCCCGTCGCCCAGGCATCTTTACCGACCGTCACCATATCGGTGAGTTTAATCTTATCGGCCTTAAGCGCCTGCCCAACCACATAGCTGGTCATGATTTTAGTCAGGCTCGCGGGATCCAGTTTCTCATCCGCGTTGCCTTCTGCCAGCACTTTACCGCTGGCGTAATCCATTAAAATCCATGCACGCGCATCCACGCTCGGCGCTTCAACGGTTTGTTCCGCCGCGAATGCCGTTGGGGCAAAAAGGAATAAAAATGCAGAACCCGCTGCAAGACCACGAAGGAGAGAGGAGTATTGCGTCATAAATGCCACCCGAGTATCCATTCAAAAAAAATACGTTATATCGCCGTATGATAAGTTCGGTGATTAATAACGCACACACAAACTTAAAGAAACCGTAAGTTGGTAAAGTTTTTAAAGTTTATGCAATATCCTGCCGCTTCGCTGCTTCTGGTGTCATTTTTTTGCCAGCTGTTGCTTAAAAGTTAACTTTACTTCACCATCGGAGTCCTGTTCAGCCTGTGGCTGCCTGTCGGAAAAGGGGTGAGTATGATTACGCTGTGGGGTCGGAATAATTCAACCAACGTAAAAAAAGTATTGCTGACGCTCGAAGAACTGGAACTACCTTATGAGCAAATTCTCGCGGGCCGTGAGTTTGGGATAAATCACGATGCTGATTTTCTGGCGATGAACCCTAACGGGCTGGTGCCGTTGTTGCGTGACGACGAAAGTGATCTCATTCTTTGGGAATCAAACGCCATTGTCCGCTATCTGGCGGCACAGTACGGGCAAAAACGCCTGTGGATCGACTCACCGGCACGTCGTGCGGAAGCAGAAAAATGGATGGACTGGGCAAACCAGACGCTCAGTAATGCCCATCGCGGGATCCTGATGGGATTAGTCAGAACACCACCGGAAGAGCGCGATCAGGCCGCCATTGATGCCAGTTGTAAAGAGTGCGACGCCCTGTTTGCCCTGCTCGATGCGGAACTGGCAAAAGTAAAATGGTTCTCCGGCGACGAGTTTGGTGTGGGCGATATCGCTATCGCACCGTTCATCTACAATTTGTTTAACGTTGGCCTGACCTGGACACCGCGTCCAAATCTGCAACGCTGGTATCAGCAACTCACTGAACGCCCCGCAGTGCGCAAAGTGGTGATGATTCCCGTTAGCTAATTGCGTGGGCTAACTTTAAGTAATTCCCCACTGGACTCGTCGGTGAGAACGTATAAATAACCGTCGGGTCCAGTGCGAACATCACGAATTCGCTGCCCTCTGTCCGTTAAAATACGGCCATCTTCTGTCACTTTGTCGCCGTTGACGCTCATCACAATGACATCTTTATCTTTCAGCGCGCCAATAAATAATTTTTGCTGCCACTGGGGGAATTTATCGCTGTTATAGAAGGCCATGCCGCTCACGGCGGGCGAATCTTTCCAGTAAAAAACAGGTTGCTCGGTCCCGGCGACGATCTCCCCTTTCGCTTCCGGTATTTTAAAGCCCGAATAGTTGATTCCCCAGGTTGCCAGCGGCCAGCCGTAGTTTTTGCCTTTTTGCGGGATATTAATTTCATCGCCACCGCGCGGGCCATGTTCATTCAGCCATAGTGCATTACTCCACGGATTCATCGCCATTCCTTGCGGATTACGAATGCCATAAGACCAGATCTCGGCGCGTGCACCGGATTCCTTTATAAAAGGATTATCATCCGGGATTTCGCCCTGGTCGGTCAGACGCACCAGTTTGCCCTGTAATTTATCCAGATCCTGCGCCGTCGGGCGCTGATTGTTTTCGCCCAGAGCAATAAAAAGATAACCTTTACCGTCGAATACCAGCCGCCCGCCAAAATGGTTGCCGGTAGACAGTTTTGGCATCTGGCGAAAGACGGTGCGGAAGTCGGTCACCTTTGAGAGATCATCACTTAAGCGGCCATAACCCACAGCAGTTCCGGCTTTGCCATCATCGCCAACTTCGGAATAACTTAACCAGATGCGGCGAGACTGAGCAAAATCAGGCGCTAAAACCACATCCAGCAGGCCACCCTGCCCGTGCGCCCAAACTTCCGGCACTCCGGAAAGCGGCGCAGATAATCCTTTTCCTGCTTGCCAGTGACGCAACTCGCCGCCGCGCAGAGTGATTAACATACCGTGATTGTCGGGTAAAAAGGCCAGCGCCCAGGGATGGTCGAGTTTGTCTTGCAGTACTTCGACATTTACCGTTGCAGGAGCCGCCCAGAGAGCGGAAGAAAGACAAATAAGGGGCACAAGGAAAAAGGATTGTCGATGCATAACGCCTCCGGATTGACTCTGGCTTAAAGCGTAGTCAGTGGAGGAGATAACAAATTCATTTTTACAAAAACTTAAACATGAAGGGGGAGACGCTTTCTCCCCCTTAGTTTTCAGGCCTTCTCAAGCATAGCGTGCTTCTGCAGGCTCTGGATACTCAGCGTTAAGCTCATCAGACAATTTTCAAGCTTATCGGCGTTGACGGTAATAACAGTCGGGCAATCATGGTGCCCACTCATCAAACATACTGCGGCTGTCGCTAATGCTTCTTCAGCATGATGAAGAGCACTCCACTCTTCCTGATCCAGATGAAGATTCAACCGCAGCGATTTATCGTGCAGTTCGCGATTCAGTTTAAAAAAGTTATCTCGTAGATGATTGCTTTCGCTGACGGACATGTATCCTTTTGCCTTCCTCAGTTGCACGTATGCGGCGAGGTCAACGCGTGCGTCGATCAACCGGTTCAGCAGGTCGATTCGCTGTCTGTCAACGAACATACTTCGATCCTCCTCTTTCCAGCCTTGTTGCAGTTAAATAGTATGGCTATTTTTTGAGCAAAATGCTGTCCAGGATCAATTCTTCACGCCGAATTAACAAAATTTACATTTCCTTCGCCTCCGTCAGCGAATGAGATTGCGATACAAATTTTATCCAGAACTCTGTAGAATCCCTGCCCTGACCTTTCCTGTAACTGAATATTTTTTAAGCTATGAGCAAAGTAACTCCCCAGCCGAAAATCGGCTTTGTTTCCCTTGGCTGTCCGAAAAACCTTGTCGATTCAGAGCGTATTCTCACCGAACTACGCACTGAAGGTTATGACGTGGTACCGAGCTATGACGATGCGGACATGGTGATCGTCAACACCTGCGGCTTTATTGACAGCGCGGTACAAGAATCACTGGAAGCCATTGGTGAAGCGTTGAATGAAAACGGCAAGGTAATTGTGACCGGTTGTCTGGGGGCAAAAGAAGATCAGATCCGCGAAGTCCACCCGAAAGTGCTGGAAATCACCGGGCCTCATAGCTATGAGCAGGTTCTGGAGCACGTTCATCACTACGTGCCAAAACCGAAACACAACCCATTCCTGAGCCTGGTGCCAGAACAAGGTGTGAAACTGACACCGCGTCATTATGCCTATCTGAAAATTTCTGAAGGCTGTAATCACCGCTGCACCTTCTGCATTATTCCGTCTATGCGCGGCGACCTGGTGAGCCGTCCGATTGGCGAAGTGTTAAGTGAAGCGAAACGTCTGGTTGATGCGGGCGTTAAAGAGATTCTGGTGATCTCGCAGGATACTTCCGCGTATGGCGTCGATGTTAAACATCGTACTGGCTTCCACAACGGCGAGCCCGTAAAAACCAGCATGGTCAGCCTGTGCGAACAGTTATCGAAACTGGGGATCTGGACACGTCTGCACTACGTTTACCCTTATCCGCATGTGGACGACGTCATCCCACTGATGGCAGAAGGCAAAATCCTGCCGTATCTGGACATTCCGTTGCAGCACGCCAGCCCGCGCATTCTCAAACTGATGAAGCGTCCGGGTTCTGTAGATCGCCAACTGGCGCGCATCAAACAGTGGCGCGAAATCTGCCCGGAACTGACCCTACGCTCAACCTTTATTGTCGGCTTCCCTGGCGAGACGGAAGAAGATTTCCAGATGCTACTCGACTTCCTGAAAGAAGCACGTCTGGATCGCGTTGGCTGCTTTAAATACAGCCCGGTTGAAGGTGCAGACGCCAATGCCCTGCCTGACCAGGTTCCGGAAGAAGTGAAAGAAGAACGCTGGAACCGTTTCATGCAGTTGCAGCAGCAGATTTCCGCCGAGCGCCTGCAAGAGAAAGTGGGCCGTGAAATTCTGGTGATTATCGACGAAGTGGACGAAGAAGGTGCGATTGGTCGCAGCATGGCAGATGCACCGGAAATCGACGGCGCGGTTTATCTCAATGGTGAAACCAACGTTAAGCCGGGTGATATCCTGCGTGTGAAAGTCGAGCACGCCGATGAGTACGATTTGTGGGGTAGCCGGGTTTAATTAATCTTAAGGCAGATCTAACAAGGATATTGTTCTTCGATCTGCCTCTGCTACCCTTCCCGATGTCCTACCCTTACGCACAAAATCCCCTGACGCATAAATCGAGAAAAATGTATCGTACTCGAGGCAACTCTCACTTTTTCACACCAAATTAAAGTTTTGATCGCAATTACTTGAAATAAGCGTAATGGTTACTATAGTAAACATTACCACAAGGATGGATGTATGGGTGTGTATAAGGCAAGACGATTCAGCCAAAGCACGAAAAAACTTGGTATTCACGATAAAGTTCTCATGGCTGCCGCTGAAGAAGTGATGCAGGGCATATGGGAGGCTGATTTAGGTAGCGGTGTCATCAAAAAACGTTTACCCCTCCAACAAGGAAAGAGTGGTGGAGCCAGAACAATTATCTTTTTTAAATCAGCAAATCATGTGTTTTTTTATGATGGTTGGTCCAAGAGTGGTCTAAGCAGTAAAGGAACCAAAGAAATCGAAGATGATGAACTGGCGGCCTACAAAAAAATGGCAAATGCATTTCTGGCCTTTAGCAATAAGCAAATAGAGGATTTGATCGAAACTGGCTTTTTGATTGAGGTGAAAAATGAGCGATAAATTACAAATGATGCTGGAAGATGCAAAGGAACTGAATGCACTGGGCCTGATGTCTGATAGTGAAGTTGATGCCATTGCCGTCATGGTCAAAGCTCGTGAAGTCAGCGCCCGTATAGCCAAAGTCAAATCAATGACGGGTGAAGAGATCAAAGCCATCCGCACCCGATACGGCATGTCACAATCCGTGCTGGCACATACAATGGGAATGTCAAAAGAAAGTGTCTCGAAATGGGAACGTAATGAAATAAAACCGAGCGGCCCGGCATTACGTATTTTGAATACATTGGCAATAAAAGGGCCGGAATTTTTTGCAAAGTAAAATGTTTGCAAATGATTTACCACATTCATTAGTACCCCTTGATTAAGGGGTACTAACACTATTCTAATTCTACTGCCAGCTAATCTGCGCCCTGCCGTTTTTCTTACTCTTATACAGCCGCTCATCCGCCAGCATTTTCAAGCGTTCGACGGTAGGACATTCATTTGAATGCGCTACACCGATACTGGTACTTAAATTAATGCTTCCCACCTGGAAATGAACGATTTCTTTTAGAATCGATAGCAACTCTTCCAGCGTTCCACCCGTATAAATCACCGCAAATTCGTCACCACCGAAGCGGTAGACTTTACCTTTATCTACCGGGATCTGTGATTTAAGGATTTTCACCACTTTCATCAACACTTCATCGCCCAGCAAATGACCGAAGGTGTCGTTGATGTTTTTGAATTTATCGACATCAAAAAGACACAGATAGCCGCCTTTTTCCGGCAGGGCTTTTAAATCTTCGTCAAAGGATTTTCTGCCCATTGCTTTGGTCAGGTCATCCAGGAACGCCGAGTTATACAGACTGTAGAGTTTTTTGACATCGGCAGCCGAAAAGAAAAGCCCGCCATCCAGTACGCGTTCAAAATGGTTATTAATGATGGCTTCTTTCTCCACAACACCACGATTAATCACTCTGCGTACCAGATAGAGGCAACTGGCACCCGATATCACTGCCACCAATGCGGCAAAGAAAATAATCAATGTACAGACCCGCAAATAAACATCTTTTTTATACGCAAATACGTACAATCCGGTCGGCAAATAGGCGAAGTGCTCCATCGCTTCCGAAACGGTGAAGATGGCGTTTTTAGCATTATATTCATCACCGGTCACCGGTTTACCGTTCTTAAACAGAGAGAACATCAGGTTCTCGCTGTCCATCGCCAGCGATTTTGACAGTAAAGAAAAACGTTCCAGACCAAGCAAAAATATCAGACTGCGATTGTGAGTTACCGGATAGAGGTAATAGACGAAGGTTTTACCGTCAAAAGAGATAAACCCTGTATTTTTGACATGTCGATACTTCACAACCTGCATAATATCTGCACAATAATTTTTCTCGAACTCCTTTACCTGAATACATTCGTCACTGGAAATCAGATAAGGACCGACATCGTACAAATAAGAGGGTGAAAGCGAGTCGGCGTAAGCTGTGCGTAAGCCAACCAACAGCTGTTCCTCCGTAGGATTTAGCGTGTTGATCAGATCAATTGCCACACTACGCCGATATTCAGCAATATTTGCCACCGCAAAAGCAGTATCAATAACGGACTGTTTCAGGCCATACACCCGTTCCTTTACCATTTGAGTGTAGATCCCGCAGGCAACTGCTGAAATCATGATAAAAATCAGCAGACTGACTGTAAGTACGAATTTATTGATTCTGGACATACGTAAACTACTCTTTTACTAATTTTCCACTTTTATCCCAGGCGGAGAACGGCATGGGTTTCTGGTACAGATACCCCTGAGCCTGAACACATCCTAATTTGATTAATTCGCGCGCAACGTCTTCGCTCTCTACGCCTTCCGCAATCACCGGGATCCGGTTATAGCGTGCCAGATCGAAAATAATGCGCACAATTTTTCCCGCAGTACCGAAAATATCGCCGGTAAATTGTGAGTCCACTTTTATGCTATCTGGATTAATTTCATAAAAACGTTTCAGGTTTGACAAACCGGTGCCAAAGTCATCAATCGATATCCGTACCCCTTGTTTACGCAGTTGTTCAATATTGAGATAAAAATGTTCATTAATTCGCTCAATCACGGTTTCAGTGATCTCAACACAGAGGCTGTTCACCTTCAGGCCATTTTCTTCCATGATGGTGGTAAAACGCTCATGAAAGTGTGGTTCGTTTAACTGCCAGGGCGAAACATTAATATGCAGTAAGAAACCGTCCTTCAGGACCGCACGCTGACTAAAATGTCTGAATTCACCCATCGCGGTTTTAATAATCTGATAACCCAGCTCATTGATAAACCCGATATCTTCAGCAATGGTAATGAACTTTAGCGGTGAAATGATCCCCCGCTCCGCAGACACCCAACGGCACAACGCCTCCGCGCCCAGAATGGCGCGGGTGTTAATATCAACGATCGGTTGATAGACGAGGAATAGTTCGCCAATTTCCATTGCATGGCGAATATTACGCGCAATCCAGATATTCTCTTCTATTTCGTTGAGTTTCGCATCATCACAGAAAATAAACTCTGAGAACATATGGTTGCGGATACTGGAAATCGCCAGTTTCAGCTTTTCTGCGTAACTCCAGGCGTTTTCCCCCTGCAAAGGTTCACAAATAGCAGACTTATGGATGCGCAGATTGCGGTAGCCAAAACTGCTGTCAAAATCGTTTACCGTCGCTATCTTACGGGTAAACGTCTGTACATTTTCCCGGCACAGGAGTAAATAGAGATCGGCATTAAATGTCACGATATCGCAGCATTGCGCATATTTCTCGGCAATTCGCTGACACAATTTTCTGACGATTTTATTGCGTTCATCAACACCAAACACCGCTTCCACGGCTTCCAGACCACACAGTTTGATGATCCCCACAGCCAGATACTGATTATTGTTGGACTCAATAATCGCCATATTTTTAATAAAACCGCTTTCCTGATCGTAAGAGATCAGTGAGAGCAATTTATTTGACCGTTCAATTTCGGCATCTTTCATTTCCGCGATCGAATTTTTGATGCTGATAATCTCTTTCGCATCGCCTTCGCGAATTTTCAGAGCCTCGATCTGATCCGTTGAGTCGGGCAAAAACGCCAGCGTATTAACCAGCTCGGTCATTTCAGAAAATTGCCGACGGAACACACGAGTGGTCATTAAATAAACCACCAACAATACGATAATAATGAACGCAAACGGCAGATAAAAAAGTTTATCTGATGCGTTCAATAAATTACCGCCAGGATAATAAAAATAGATTTCGAATAATGCGTTGTTTGGCACCACTGATGTTTTTTCGATATATTCAGTATCGACAGAATCAATAATATTATAATTACCTTCGCTATTATAAATAATCAGTTTTTCACGCGCGAGTTGATTCTTGGCAATGATCTCATGGCCTTGTTTCAAAAATAGAACTTCATCATTAGCGCTGATGTGATCAAGATACTCGTTCAGATATCGCCAGTTTAAATCGACATGTATTTTATCCACCGCTAACAAATCGTGATCTTTGCCGTTGATGCGTAGCGTAAAAGAGATACATTTTTTACCCGGACGATCAAAGCAATTGTATGCCGGATACCAGCTGTTGTTAGAGTCATCTGAAGCCACCGACCACGGTCGTTTCGATGGGTTAAAATCGGCAAAAATAACCCGCCCTGACTCGTCGACAAGCGGTCCATTTACTTGTTCCTGATGATAAACAACGATTTTATCATTCGTCCTCCGCGAAAAGAGATAATATTTATTATCATCAAGTACCAGTCCCACCGAGTCTAAAAATGGCATCATTTCCATTTTCAGAATTACGGCGCGTTGAATCTCCTCTGTATTTTTTAATAAATATAGTGAGTCCTTTAATGTCAGGGCCGAACGTTCAATATCTTTAAAGAAATAGCCAACGTTTTTCTGAATAAGTTCAAAGCGGCTATCGGCACGTTTTACCGCGCGTTCCGATACCAGTTGATAGTTAATGATGAAAAAAAGACCAATAAATGACAGTGCTGCCAATAAAAATAAAATTATCAGCCTTATCTTTATCTTTTCGTATAAACTCAGCATGTTAATACATTTAACAAAATAACTGTCTGAACGCTGTGCCGCTGCAAAATAGTCCCTTGCTGCGGCTTTTTAACCAAATTACCCGATTCTACAAAATCAGCAGAAAGTTACAACACTTGCTTAGGGCAATAATTTCCTGTGAGGTGATTACCCTTTCAAGCAATATTCAAACGTAACTATCCTTTAATTTTCGGATCCAGCGCATCGCGTAAACCATCGCCCAACAAATTGAACGCCAGTACGGTCAGAAAAATAGCCAGGGCCGGAAAAACAGCGACATGCGGCGCGATAACCATATCCGCTCGTGCCTCATTGAGCATTGCTCCCCACTCTGGTGTCGGCGGCTGCGCACCGAGGCCGAGAAATGACAGGCTGGCGGCAGAGATAATCGAGGTACCAATGCGCATGGTGAAAAACACCACGATAGAAGAGACGGTCCCAGGCAGGATATGACGCAATAAAATGGTCATATCGCTGGCACCAATACTGCGTGCTGACTCGATAAAGGTTTGCTGTTTCAACACCAGCGTGTTGCCGCGCACCAGCCGGGCAAACGCGGGGATGGAAAAAATGGCGACTGCGATAATCACGTTAGCAATGCCGCTTCCCAACACCGCAACAACAGCGATCGCCAGTAAAATACCCGGGAAGGCAAACAGCACATCGCAAATACGCATGATCAGCCGATCCCACCAGCCTTCATAATATCCAGCCAGCAAGCCCAGCAACGTCCCGATCGCCGCACCGATAAACACGGCAAACACGCCCGCCGCCAGCGAGATTTGCGCACCAACCAGGACACGGCTGAAAATGTCGCGCCCCAGTGAATCGACGCCAAACCAGTGCTGCAAAGAAGGTCCGTTATTCAGATTGTCATAATCAAAATAATTTTCGGCGTCATAGGGAGCGATCCAGCGTGCAAAAATGGCCACCACAATCAATAAAATAACGAATAATGCGGCGGTCATCGCCATATGCTGACGGCGAAATCGTCGCCAGAATTCATACCACGGTGTACGCACCTGGTCAGGTTTGACCAGTGGCATGGCGTTTAACACCGCCTGACGTCGCCAGTTAAATAGTCGCATCCTTACTTGTACCTGATAGCCGGGTTAATGGCGGCGTAAAGCACATCCACCACTAAGTTGATAAGAATAAATTCCAGCGAGAAAAGCAGAATTTCCGCCTGAATCACCGGGTAATCGCGCATTTCTACGGAGTCAACGAGTAAGCGTCCAAGTCCGGGCCAGTTGAAAACTTTCTCCACCACGATAGAACCACCGAGCAAAAAGCCAAACTGTAAGCCCATCATGGTCACTACCGGGATCATCGCGTTACGTAGCCCGTGTTTGAGGACAACCCAGGTTTCGCTCACCCCTTTCGCCCTCGCGGTACGCATATAATCTTCGCTTAAAACATCGACAAACGACGCGCGGGTAAAGCGCGCCATCACGGCTGCCACTGCCGCGCCGAGCGTCAGGGAGGGTAAAATGTAGTGCTGCCAACTGTCTGCTCCCACGGTAGGCAGCCAGCCCAGTTCAACGGAGAATACCTGAATTAAAAGCATCCCCAGAGCAAATGCCGGAAACGAGATCCCCGACACCGCAATGGTCATACTCAATCGATCCGGCCAACGGTTACGCCAGACGGCGGCGATAATTCCCGCCGCCATACCAAATATCACCGCCCAGACCATACTGGTTATGGTCAGCCACAGCGTTGGCATAAAGCGGCTGGCAATCTCATCAGCAACCGGACGACGCGACACCATCGACAGGCCAAAATCTCCCTGCACAGCATTGCTGATATAGTGCCAGAACTGGTGATACAGCGGCTGATCCAACCCCAGCTGCTGACGCACCAGTTCTATAACCTGCGCATCAGCTTCGGGCCCGGCAATTAATCGCGCCGGATCGCCGGGCAGCATATGGACAAATAAAAACACCAGCACCGAGACGATAAACAGCGTCGGAATCAACCCCAGCAAGCGTTTGATAACGTAATTAAGCATTCCACTCCCTGCGTTGCTTATTGCAAATCTGCGTCTTCAAAGCTGAAGCCGGTGTCTGGCATGATCCAAAAACCGGTCAGGTTTTTACTGTGTGCCGACACCAGTTTTTCTACCACCAGCGGGATCCACGGCGACTCTTGCCAGATGATATCCTGCGCCGCCTTATATAAACGGGTCTTTTCCGCCGGATCATTAGTTTTTAGTGCCTGAGCCAGGAAGTCATCCACCTGTTTATTGCTGTAAAACGCGGTATTAAACAGCGTTGGTGGCCAGTTTTGCGAGGCAAACAGCGGCGATAGTGCCCAGTCAGCTTCGCCGGTTGAAGCCGACCAGCCAGTGTAGAACATCCGCACGCCGCTCTCTTTTTGCCCTTTACCTTCGACTTCTGCCGCCCGCTGTCCGGCATCCATCGCAGTCACCTGGGCTTTAATCCCGACCTGCGCTAACTGCTGCTGGGTAAATTGCAGCACTTTCTGCGCGGTGCTGTGGTTATGTGACGACCACAGCGTGGTACTGAAACCGTTGGGATATCCCGCCTCTTTCAGTAATTCGCGCGCTTTCACTGGATCGTAAGGCCACGGTTTATAACTTTGCGCATAGGCGATACTCGGCGGTACCACACCAGTAGCTGGCGTTGCATAGCCCGCGAAGGCCACTTTCACCAGCGCCGGGCGGTTAATGGCGTAATTCAGCGCCTCACGGACCTTCGGGTTATCGAACGGCTTTTGCGTCACGTTCATACTGATATAACGCTGCATAATTGACGGACTGGCCATCAACTCGATATTTTTGTTTTTCTCCAGCAATGCGGCCTGCTCGTAAGGAATGGGGAAAGCAAACTGCGCTTCACCGGTTTGTAGCATTGCCGCGCGGGTGTTGTTATCCGCAACCGGACGCCAGGTTATGCTGTCCAGTTTGGGCAATCCTGGCTGCCAGTAACCCGCGAATTTTTTCACCTTCACAAAATCGGTCTGATTCCAGGTATCCAGTTCATACGGCCCGGTTCCCACCGGATGAAAACCAATATCCTTGCCATATTTTTCCAGCGCTGCCGGCGAAATCATCGCGGTCGCCGGATGGGCAAGAATATTAATAAACGCTGAGAACGGCTGTTTGAGGGTAATCTTTACCGTTGTTGGATCGATCGCTTCCGTTTTGGCAATATTCTTATACAGGTTGTAGCGTTTAAGATGATTCGCCGGATCGCTGGCCCGGTCCAGATTCGCTTTTACCGCCGCTGCGTTGAAGTCGGTTCCATCCTGGAATTTAATTCCTTCCCGCAGTTTCACGGTGTAAGTAAGGCCGTCATCGGAAACGGTATAACTCTCCGCCAGCACGTTTTTCAGTTTCATCTCTTTATCCAGACCGAACAGCCCCTGGTAAAACGATTTCGCTACGGCCTGAGATAACGTGTCATTCGCGTCATATGGATCGAGCGTGGTGAAGTTCGATCCTACCGCCACCACCACATCTTTGGCAGCGAATGCACAAGATGCCATCAACGCTGTCGCAATGCCCAGCGCCACTAACCCACTACGGTGTACAGCTCTTGCCATTTTATTCTCCGCCTGAATGTTATCTACGCATGAATGCGTATTCTGATTGTGGTTGTGCGACGTAATGCCCCGGCCCGACGCATTGCAACGAGACGGCTGCAACCTCTTCGCCACGCAGATGAATATTGCTGGGAAGATCGTCCGACAGCAGTACACGCTGCGGTCGTTGTCGGGACGGTTCAGCGACCGGAACTGCCGCCAGTAATTTACGCGTATAAGGATGCTGCGGGTTTTCGAAGACCGCGCGCCGTGGACCAATTTCAACAATTTGCCCGAGATACATCACCGCCACACGATGACTAATCCGCTCTACCACGGCCATATCGTGGGAGATAAACAGATACGCAATGCCGAAATCACGCTGGAGATCGAGCAACAAGTTGATAATCTGCCCGCGAATAGAAACATCCAGCGCCGAGACGGCTTCGTCGGCAATGATCACTTTTGGATTCAATGCCAACGCGCGAGCAATGCAGATGCGCTGGCGCTGACCGCCGGAAAACTCATGCGGGTAACGCCAGGCATGTTCAGGTAACAGGCCCACGCGCTCCAGCAACCACGCAACACGTGCAGCCGCTTCTTTACCTGGCAATAAACCGTGTACGCGCAGCGGTTCGATAATCGAATCACCGATGGTCTGACGTGGGTCCAGCGAAGCGTAAGGGTCCTGAAAAATAAACTGAATATCGCGGCGCAATGCCTGAAGTTTACCGGATGACAAGGTATCGATTCGCTGACCGTTAAAGATAATTTCGCCGCCCTGCGATTCGACCAGGCGCAGCAACGCCCGCCCGGTAGTGGATTTACCGCTGCCAGACTCGCCCACCAGCGATAGCGTTTCACCAGGCCAGAGATCAAAACTGACTTTCTCAACGGCATGCACTTCCCGCGTTACGCGATTCAACAAACCGCTGCGCAAAGGGAAACGGGTGACCAGATTACGCACCCGTAAAACAGGTTCGCCATCCACCACCGTTTTCTGCTCGATGGGTGGCTCCTGTTTCGCTGGATGTTCAAGCGATATCAACGGGAAACGTCGGGGATAATCTAACCCTTTCATCGCACCAAGTTGCGGAACAGCAGCTAACAGCGCACGGGTATAAGGATGTTGCGGTGCATGAAAAATCTGTTCGACGCTACCCGTTTCCACCGCCTCGCCCTGATACATCACCAGAACCCGATCGGCAATCTCTGCCACCACGCCCATATCGTGAGTGATAAAGATAACGCCCATCGACATCTCTTTTTGCAATACTTTGATTAATTGCAGGATCTGCGCCTGAATAGTGACATCCAGCGCGGTGGTTGGCTCATCGGCAATCAGCACCGCCGGGCAGCATGACAGCGCCATCGCAATCATCACTCGCTGGCGCATCCCGCCAGAGAGTTGATGCGGATAACGTGAAAGAATGGTTTGTGCCTCCGGAATGCGTACCTGATCCAGCATCCGCTTCGCCTCGACCATCGCTTCTTCACGACTGGCGTTCTGATGCAGACGAATTGATTCGGCAATCTGTTCACCCACAGTAAATACCGGGTTCAGCGATGTCATCGGTTCCTGAAATATCATCGCCATATCCGCACCGCGCACATGGCGCATTTGTGCAGCGCTCTGCTCGCTAAGTTCAATCACTTCGCGACTGCGCCGCCGCAACAGCATTTTATCGCACTGTACTAAACCGCCCGCCTGTTCCAACAGACGCATCAATGCCAGCGCAGTCACTGACTTACCGGAGCCGGATTCGCCAACAATTGCCAGCGTCTCACCGCGTTGCAGGCTAAAAGAGAGATTGCGGACCGCAGCTATTTTCTGCTGGTCCTGCATAAAGGCAATATTCAGATTTTCAACCGCCAGCACATCACCGGCATCAAGTTCATCACTGTGTGGCAACGGTGTCCCCTTTTTCACGGTAGATACCGGTGGTTGGCGTATCGCCTGCGTAGCCCCAGGCGCGATACATTCCTTCGGTGTTAAACGGTAGCGCGACGTTACCTTCATGGTCGATAGCGATTAAGCCACCGCTACCGCCAAGCGCAGGGAGTTTTTCCATTACTACCCGCTCGCAGGCTTCCGCGAGACTTAATCCGCCGTAATCCATTAACGCGGCGATGTCATATGCCGCCAGCGCGCGGATGAAGACTTCGCCCGTGCCGGTACAAGAAACCGCCACACTGGCGTTATTGGCGTAGCATCCGGCACCCACTAAGGGACTATCGCCAACTCGTCCGGGTAATTTATTGGTCATTCCGCCCGTGGACGTGGCTGCCGCCAGATTGCCGTCTAAATCCAACGCCACGGCCCCCACGGTGCCCATTTTCTGTTTTTCATCCAGTGGCGCACCGCTATGGTCGAGGACTGTTGCCCCTTCCTCGCGCGCTGCCAGTAGTTGTTCATAACGCAAAGGCGTGGAGAAAATCTCCGGTGAGACGCGCTCCATGCCATGAGCAAACGCAAAATTTTCTGCCCCTTCGCCAATCATCATCACATGCGGGCTTTGCTCCATCACCAGCCGGGCGGCAAGAACCGGATTACGCAGATGACTAACGCCCGCCACCGCACCGGCTTTCAGGGTGTTACCATCCATCACACAGGCGTCCAGTTCATGGGTTTCATCACGCGTAAAGACAGCGCCAATTCCGGCGTTAAACAGTGGACACTCTTCCAGCAGACGCACCGCTTCCGTCACCACATCCAGCGCACTTTCGCCCGCTTCCAGCATTTTCTGCCCGGTTTCAACAATGGCAGACAGCGCCTCGATGTAGCGTAATTCCTGTTGCAGACTCATCTGCGCGCGGCTAATTGCACCTGCGCCGCCATGAATTGCAATGACTGCTTTGCCCATAGTATTCGTCCATTAAGGGTGGCTCGCCACTTTTGCTATAAATATCAGAATTTTTATGAATTACTCATTCAATTTTTGAATATAGAAAGATGGATATGGCATGTAAAGGCAGGAGCCAGCGCTACGCCCGAGGTGGCATACAGTCTGTGGCGTTTTTCTGACATAATAGGCAAATTCGATTTTGCCTCCGCAGGAGTGTTTTCATGGAATTTACCACCGGATTGATGTCGCTCGACACCGCGCTTAATGAGATGCTTTCTCGCGTTACCCCACTGACCGCCCAGGAAACGCTGCCACTGGTTCAGTGTTTTGGTCGTATTCTGGCGAGCGATGTCGTTTCGCCACTGGATGTCCCGGGGTTTGATAACTCCGCTATGGACGGCTACGCGGTGCGTTTAGCCGATATTGCCTCCGGGCAACCGCTGCCCGTTGCCGGTAAATCCTTTGCCGGTCAGCCGTACCATGGTGAATGGCCTGCGGGTACCTGCATTCGTATTATGACCGGTGCGCCGGTGCCAGAAGGCTGCGAAGGGGTGGTGATGCAGGAGCAGACTGAACAAACGGACAATGGCGTGCGTTTTACTGCTGAAGTGCGTAGCGGGCAAAATATTCGCCGTCGCGGTGAAGATATCTCTGCAGGTGCGGTTGTTTTCCCGGCGGGGACTCGCCTGACTACCGCTGAACTGCCAGTGATTGCTTCGCTAGGGATTGCCGAAGTTCCGGTGATTCGTAAAGTGCGTGTAGCGCTTTTTTCTACCGGTGATGAACTCCAGTTGCCCGGTCAGCCGCTGGGCGACGGCCAAATCTACGATACCAACCGTCTCGCCGTACACCTGATGTTAGAACAGTTGGGATGCGAGGTAATCAACTTAGGGATTATCCGCGACGATCCCCATGCCCTGCGCGCCGCATTTATTGAAGCCGACAGCCAGGCGGATGTGGTGATCAGTTCCGGCGGTGTTTCAGTGGGTGAAGCGGATTACACCAAAACCATTCTTGAAGAGCTGGGGGAGATCGCCTTCTGGAAGCTGGCGATTAAACCAGGTAAACCGTTCGCGTTCGGTAAACTCAGCAATAGCTGGTTCTGCGGCCTGCCGGGCAACCCGGTTTCAGCAACGCTGACCTTCTATCAACTGGTACAGCCTTTGCTGGCAAAACTAAGCGGCAATACCGCCAGCGGCCTGCCCGCGCGCCAGCGTGTGCGCACGGCATCGCCTCTGAAGAAATCGCCAGGACGCCTTGATTTCCAGCGCGGCGTGCTGCAACGCAACGCCGATGGCGAACTGGAAGTGACGACCACCGGACATCAGGGTTCACATATATTTAGCTCCTTTAGCCTCGGCAACTGCTTTATCGTGCTGGAACGCGATCGCGGCAATGTGGAAGTGGGCGAATGGGTGGAAGTAGAACCGTTTAACGCGTTGTTCGGAGGCCTGTAATGGCGGAACTCAGCGATCAGGAGATGCTGCGCTACAACCGGCAAATCATTCTGCGCGGCTTTGATTTTGACGGCCAGGAGGCGCTGAAAGATTCTCGCGTGCTGGTAGTGGGCCTGGGCGGCCTCGGCTGTGCAGCCTCGCAGTATCTGGCAAGCGCCGGTGTCGGCAACCTGACGCTGCTCGACTTCGACACGGTTTCGCTCTCCAATCTGCAACGCCAGACGCTGCACAGTGATGCCACGGTCGGGCAACCGAAGGTGGAATCCGCCCGTGACGCCCTGACGCGGATCAACCCATATATCGCGATTACGCCAGTCAATGCGCTGCTTGATGACGCTGAACTTGCTGCGATGATTGCAAAACACGATCTGGTGCTCGACTGTACGGATAACGTTGCAGTACGTAATCAACTGAACGCAGGCTGTTTTGCCGCGAAGGTGCCGCTGGTTTCCGGCGCGGCAATTCGTATGGAAGGGCAAATCACGGTCTTCACTTATCAGGACGGCGAACCGTGCTATCGCTGCCTTAGCCGTTTGTTTGGCGAGAACGCGTTAACCTGCGTAGAAGCAGGCGTGATGGCACCGTTAATCGGCGTAATTGGTTCGTTGCAGGCAATGGAAGCAATCAAACTGCTGGCAGGTTATGGCAAACCAGCCAGCGGGAAAATCGTGATGTACGATGCGATCACCTGTCAGTTTCGCGAAATGAAACTGATGCGCAATCCGGGGTGTGAGGTGTGCGGGCAGTAACTGCCACCTCCAGGCCAGATAAGACGCGGCACTCCGCCACGTCATCAGCAATTTATGAGGATGCAGAACGTCCGGTTAAATCGACGTTCTGCCAAACGCACCCAGCCAGTCCTGTTCAAACTTCGCCACAGCGGCATCAACCGCCGGATAGCTAATCATCTGTTGTGCCACATCCAGTGGCAGAGTAATTGATTCACATCCTGCCAGTAAGCAGTCCAGCGCCTGACGCGGGGTTTTGAAACTCGCTGCCAGCACTTTCGCCTGCGGCGCATGCATTTTCAATAACTGGTGTAAGTCGGTCACAGTCTGAATACCGCTACCGCCCTGAGCATCAATACGATTAACGTAAGGCGCAACATATTCTGCACCTGCCAGCGCCGACATCAACCCTTGTGCCGCGCCATATACCGCGGTTCCCAGCGTCGGAATCCCTTCCGCTTTTAACATCTTAATCGCTGCCAGCCCCTCGGCGGTCACCGGAACTTTCACCACGATATCCGCAATAATAGAACGCAGCTTAAGCGCGTCATTCACCATCCCTTCGGCAGTGGTAGCCATTACCTGGGCAAACAGACGCCCCTGACCGCCCATCGCTTCATGAAGTTGCGGAAGCACAACCTCCAGCGGTTTTTTACCCGCGGCGATAATGCTTGGGTTAGTGGTCACACCCGCTAGCGGAAAAATACGTGACAGCGCCTTCACCGCAACAACGTCTGAAGTATCCAGATACAGTTCCATAACCATCCTCAAAATGTACTTTTTGTCTGAATGTAGACTATCACGGGAAAACTCTCTGAACAGTTGACACACATCAATCTAACTTTCATTCGAAAGTATTTTAATGTTTGAACGAAACAGAGAGGCAACTATGATTTTCAATATTCAGCGCTACTCGACCCATGATGGCCCCGGTATCCGCACGGTCGTATTTCTTAAAGGCTGTTCGCTGGGCTGCCGCTGGTGTCAGAACCCGGAAAGCCGAGCCCGCACGCAGGATCTGTTGTATGACGCACGACTGTGTCTGGAAGGCTGCGAGCTGTGCGCTAAGGCCGCGCCGGACGTGATTGAGCGCTCGCTGAATGGTTTGCTTATTCATCGGGAAAAGTTAACCCCGGAGCATCTGACAGCGTTAACCGACTGCTGTCCGACACAGGCGTTAACCGTGTGTGGTGAAGTGAAAAGCGTTGAGGAGATCATGGCGACCGTTTTGCGCGATAAACCGTTTTACGATCGCAGCGGCGGCGGCTTAACACTTTCTGGCGGTGAACCCTTTATGCAGCCGGAAATGGCGACGGAGCTACTGCAAGCCAGCCACGAGGCCGGCATTCATACTGCGGTAGAAACCTGTCTGCATGTGCCGTGGAAATATATCTCCCCTTCTCTGCCCTATATCGATCTGTTTCTTGCCGATTTAAAACACGTCGCCGACGCGCCGTTTAAACAGTGGACCGACGGTAACGCCGCCAGGGTGCTGGATAATCTGAAAAAACTCGCTGCGGCGGGGAAAAAAATCATCATCCGCGTACCGCTGATTCAGGGCTTTAATGCCGACGAAACCGCTGTAAAAGCCATTACCGATTTTGCCGCCGACGAGCTGCACGTTGGCGAAATCCATTTCCTGCCCTACCACACGCTGGGCATCAACAAATATCACTTACTTAATCTGCCCTATGACGCCCCGGAAAAACCGCTTGATGCGCCAGAACTGCTCGACTTTGCCCAGCAGTATGCCTGCCAGAAAGGGTTAACCGCGACCTTACGAGGATAACAACCATGACCACACTGAAACTGGACACGCTCAGCGACCGCATTAAAGCGCACAAAAATGCGCTGGTGCATATTGTGAAACCACCAGTCTGTACCGAGCGCGCGCAGCACTATACCGAGATGTATCAACAACATCTCGATAAGCCGATCCCGGTACGTCGCGCGCTGGCACTGGCGCATCACCTGGCGAATCGCACCATCTGGATCAAGCACGATGAATTGATCATTGGCAACCAGGCAAGCGAAGTTCGCGCCGCGCCGATCTTCCCGGAATATACCGTCTCCTGGATCGAAAAAGAGATTGATGATCTGGCAGATCGTCCCGGTGCTGGTTTTGCGGTGAGCGAAGAGAACAAACGCGTTCTGCATGAAGTGTGCCCGTGGTGGCGCGGTCAGACCGTACAGGATCGCTGCTACGGCATGTTTACCGATGAGCAAAAAGGTCTGCTGGCGACCGGCATCATTAAAGCGGAGGGCAATATGACCTCCGGCGATGCGCACCTGGCGGTCAATTTCCCGCTACTGCTGGAAAAAGGTCTTGATGGTCTGCGTGAGAAAGTGGCGGAACGTCGCTCGCGCATCAATCTGACGGTACTGGAAGATCTGCACGGCGAGCAATTCCTGAAAGCGATTGATATCGTGCTGGTGGCAGTCAGTGAACACATTGAACGTTTCGCTGCCCTGGCGCGTGAAATGGCCGCGACCGAAACCCGCGAAAGCCGTCGCGATGAACTGCTGACGATAGCAGAAAACTGCGATCTTATCGCCCACCAGCCGCCGCAGACTTTCTGGCAGGCGCTGCAACTGTGTTACTTCATCCAGTTGATTTTGCAGATCGAATCTAACGGTCACTCAGTATCGTTTGGTCGTATGGACCAGTATCTCTACCCGTACTATCGCCGCGACGTTGAACTGAACCAGACACTGGATCGTGAACACGCCATCGAGATGCTGCATAGCTGCTGGTTAAAATTGCTGGAAGTGAACAAGATCCGCTCCGGCTCACACTCAAAAGCCTCTGCGGGAAGTCCGCTGTATCAGAACGTCACCATTGGCGGGCAAAATCTGGTTG
Organism: Escherichia sp. WS568; assembly: GCF_046486085.1. Taxonomy (NCBI): domain Bacteria; kingdom Pseudomonadati; phylum Pseudomonadota; class Gammaproteobacteria; order Enterobacterales; family Enterobacteriaceae; genus Escherichia; species Escherichia sp. WS568. Next base: position 2,528 of record NZ_JBJQMC010000027.1, on the reverse strand, counting down.
ATGGTCAACCAATGGACGCGGTGAATCCACTCTCTTACGCGCTCCTCGAATCCTGCGGTCGCCTGCGTTCCACTCAGCCTAACCTCAGCGTGCGTTACCATGCAGGAATGAGCAACGATTTCCTCGACGCCTGCGTACAGGTGATCCGTTGCGGCTTCGGGATGCCGGCGTTCAACAACGACGAAATCGTGATCCCGGAATTTATTAAACTCGGTATTGAACCGCAGGACGCTTACGACTATGCAGCGATTGGTTGTATCGAAACCGCCGTCGGTGGCAAATGGGGCTATCGCTGTACCGGCATGAGCTTTATCAACTTCGCCCGTGTGATGCTGGCGGCGCTGGAAGGCGGTCGTGATGCCACCAGCGGCAAAGTGTTCCTGCCACAAGAAAAAGCGTTGTCGGCAGGTAGCTTCAACAACTTCGATGAAGTGATGGACGCGTGGGATACGCAAATCCGTTACTACACGCGTAAATCAATCGAAATCGAATATGTCGTCGACACCATGCTGGAAGAGAACGTACACGATATTCTCTGCTCGGCGCTGGTGGATGACTGCATTGAGCGAGCGAAAAGTATCAAACAAGGCGGCGCGAAGTATGACTGGGTGTCTGGCTTGCAGGTCGGTATCGCCAACCTCGGCAACAGCCTGGCGGCAGTGAAGAAACTGGTATTTGAACAGGGCGCGATTGGTCAGCAACAGCTGGCTGCCGCACTGGCGGATGACTTCGACGGCCTGACTCACGAGCAGCTGCGTCAGCGGCTGATTAACGGTGCGCCTAAGTACGGCAACGACGATGATACTGTCGATACGCTGCTGGCTCGCGCTTATCAGACCTATATCGACGAACTGAAACAGTACCATAATCCGCGCTACGGTCGTGGTCCGGTTGGCGGCAACTATTACGCGGGTACGTCATCTATCTCCGCTAACGTACCTTTTGGCGCGCAGACGATGGCAACGCCGGACGGGCGTAAAGCCCACACCCCGCTGGCAGAAGGCGCAAGCCCGGCCTCCGGTACTGACCATCTTGGCCCTACCGCGGTCATTGGCTCGGTGGGTAAACTGCCTACGGCAGCGATTCTCGGCGGCGTGTTGCTCAACCAGAAACTGAATCCGGCAACGCTGGAGAACGAATCTGACAAGCAGAAGCTGATGATCCTGCTGCGCACCTTCTTCGAGGTGCATAAAGGCTGGCATATTCAGTACAACATCGTTTCCCGCGAAACGCTGCTGGAGGCGAAAAAACATCCCGATCAGTATCGCGATCTGGTAGTGCGCGTCGCGGGCTATTCCGCCTTCTTCACCGCGCTCTCTCCAGACGCTCAGGACGATATCATCGCCCGTACTGAACATATGCTGTAATCTCCTCAGCCCGGCGGCGGCGTCGCCGGGCTAAATCATTCACATCATCAATTTCAGCCTCGCTTTCATTCGAAATATAATTTGTGCTCTGCGTCACATTGTTATTACACTGTTACGGTTTCATTTTCGAGCCAGGAGCACACCTATGAGCGTAAAAGTTATCGTCACAGACATGGACGGTACTTTTCTTAACGACGCCAAAACGTACAACCAACCACGTTTTATGGCGCAATATCAGGAACTGAAAAAGCGCGGCATTGAGTTCGTTGTCGCCAGCGGTAATCAGTATTACCAGCTTATTTCGTTCTTTCCTGAGCTAAAGGATGAGATCTCTTTTGTCGCAGAAAACGGCGCACTGGTTTACGAACATGGCAAGCAGTTGTTCCACGGCGAACTGACCCGACATGAATCGCGGATTGTTATTGGCGAGTTGCTAAAAGATAAGCAACTCAATTTTGTCGCCTGCGGTCTGCAAAGTGCATATGTCAGCGAAAATGCCCCCGAAGCATTCGTCGCACTGATGGCAAAACACTACCATCGCCTGAAACCTGTAAAAGATTATCAGGAGATTGACGACGTACTGTTCAAGTTTTCGCTCAACCTGCCGGATGAACAAATCCCGTTAGTGATCGACAAACTGCACATAGCGCTGGATGGCATTATGAAACCCGTCACCAGTGGTTTTGGCTTTATCGACCTGATTATTCCCGGTCTACATAAAGCAAACGGTATTTCGCGGTTACTGAAACGCTGGGATCTGTCACCGCAAAATGTGGTAGCGATTGGCGACAGCGGTAACGATGCGGAGATGCTGAAAATGGCGCGTTATTCCTTTGCGATGGGCAATGCTGCGGAAAACATTAAACAAATCGCCCGTTATGCTACCGATGATAATAATCATGAAGGCGCGCTGAACGTGATTCAGGCTGTGCTGGATAACACATCCCCTTTTAACAGCTGACCTCTCTACCGGAGCCATGCGCTCCGGTTTTCCCTTCTTTTTACATCCTGTACATCACATCAAATCATTAAACTTGCATTAACTTATTTGGCACTGTTGCAAATAGTCGGTGGTGATAAACTTATCATCCCCTTTTGCTGATGGAGCTGCACATGAACCCATTCAAAGGCCGGCATTTTCAGCGTGACATCATTCTGTGG